>DASWRZ010000388.1:0-6424 GCA_036402935.1 Actinoplanes sp. | reverse complement strand
GCCCGTTCGCGGAGCAGCTGATCACCAAGGCCAAGCGGGGAGATCTGCACGCCCGGCGGCTCGTCCTCACCGTCGTGAAGGACAAGGACGTCGTCTACGAGCTGTTCGAGCAGATCGCCCCGAGGTACGGCAACCGGCCGGGTGGCTACACCCGGATCACCAAGACCGGCCCGCGCAAGGGTGACGCCGCTCCGATGGCCGTCATCGAGCTGGTCGAGGAGCTGCAGGTCGCGGCCACCACGGCGCCGGCCAAGAAGGCGGCTCGCAAGGCTGCCGCGCAGCAGGCCAAGGTCGAGGCGCTCGCGCCCGAGGAAGAGACCCCGGCCGCCGTTGCGGCGGAGCCGGTGGCGGACGATGTTGTTGCCGACGACGTCGTCGCCGACGATGTCGTCTCCGACGATGCCGTTGCGGACGACGCCGAGGCGAAGACCGAGGACGACAAGGCCTGATCAGGGGCTGAGCAATACCTGGGTCCGGCACTCTTTCGGGGGTGCCGGGCCTTTTTGTACGGGATTTGGACCGGTCCCGCCACGACGACCCCAGCGCCGTCGTGCGTCACGGCCGAAGAGGGGACTTTCGCGTGAGCGACACCATCCGCTTGCGGCTGGACGTGTCGTACGACGGTGCCGACTTCTCCGGCTGGGCGGTGCAGCCGTTACGGCGTACGGTGGCCGGGGTTCTGACCGAGGCGCTGGGCCGTCTCATCGGCCCGGACCACCCACTGGGTCTGACCGTCGCCGGCCGCACCGATGCCGGCGTGCACGCGACCGGCCAGGTCTGCCACATCGACCTGCCGGCCGAGGCGTGGACCGCGCTCGAGGGCTCGCTGCTGCGCCGGTTGGCCGCCCTGATGCCGCCGGACGCCCGGGTGCGGGCCGTGACCGCGGTGCCGGACAGCTTCGACGCCCGCTTCTCGGCGACCTTCCGCCGGTACGAATACCGGGTCGCCGACACGCCGTGGGGTCCCGAGCCGCTGCGCCGCCACGACACGCTGGGCTGGGTGCGCCCGCTCGACCTGGATCGGCTCAACGCGGCCGCCGCCGGGCTGGTCGGGGAGAACGACTACGCGGCGTACTGCAAGCGCAAGGAGCATGCGACCACGGTCCGTGCGATCACCCGCCTGGACTGGCGTCGCGACCCGGACGGGATCTGCGTGGCGACCGTGCAGGCCGACGCGTTCTGCCAGTCGATGGTGCGCAGCCTGGTCGGCGCGATGCTCTCGGTGGGGGACGGCCGGCG
This sequence comes from Actinoplanes sp., assembly GCA_036402935.1. Lineage (GTDB taxonomy): Bacteria > Actinomycetota > Actinomycetes > Mycobacteriales > Micromonosporaceae > Actinoplanes. The sequence continues at coordinate 5,185 of DASWRZ010000388.1, read as the reverse complement.
TGGCCCCGCCTGGCCGCAGACCTTGCTTACCCTGCGCGAACGTTCGAGCGAGGTGACGGTGGCGCCGGCGCACGGGCTGACGCTGACCGAGGTCGGCTACCCGGCCGAGGCGGAGTACGCGGCCCGCGCCGACACCACCCGGCGCATGCGGGCTTGATTTTCGGCGGCGGCGTCAGTCCGTGTTCTGGCTGCGTTTGGTGAGGACGCCGGCGTCGAGGTAGCCGTCGACCAGGTCGGCGGTGATGCGGGCGGCGTTGGGGTCGTCGTTGGGCACCACGGCGCCGCCCGGGCGGGTGATGACGCAATAGAGCAGGTAGTGGCCGCGGGCGTGCCAGCCGACCTGGGCCGCCGTGGGGGCGGCCGGGTCGCTGCCCGGCTCGCCGGTCGCCATGGCGGCGAAGCTGCCGTCACCCGTCTCGACCAGGCGGCGCAACTGGGCGTCCAGCGTGCTCGCGCCGGCCGCGTCGGCCAGGTTGAAGAGGCCCGCGGTGACCTGATAGTCGCCGTAAGGGGCGGTCAGCGAAGCCCGGACCACCTGGCTGCAGCCGCGGCCGGACAAGATGCCGCCCAGTGTGCCGACGGTCGCGATGCCGCACTGGCTGTCGATGTGGGTCATCGTCACCTGGTAGGCGGGCGCGCCGGTGAGGGGGCGTACCTCGGCCGCATCCGGGAAGACCTCCTGCAGAGTGAGCGGGGTGGGGTCGGCGGCCCGGGAGGCCAGCACATCGATCGCGGACGCGGCCGGGGAGTCGTCGCGGCGTTCGTCGGCGACGATGAAGAAGGCGATCAGGCCGAGCACGCCGACCACGATCAGGGTGGCCAGGGCCTTGGTGAGGGCCTGGGCGGCCCGCTGCGGGCTGACCGGCAGGACGGCGGCGCGGGGGAGGGCCAGCACGCCTCCGGCGGCCACGGTGAGCGGATGGGTTCGGAAGGGTGGGGCGGCGATCCGCTGCCGGTGCCGGGCGGCGACCCTGGTATCTCCGGCGGCCTGGCGGTGGCCGGCCTCGTGGGGCGAGCGGGAGGTCCGTGAAGGGGTGCCGTGGAGCATTCATTCACGCTAGGAGCGCACGGTGATCTATGAACGCACAGAGTGTGCGGCACCCCCGGGTGCGACTCGTCGTTGCGCGGCGGCAGACTTGACCGGTGACCGCGGACCACTACTTCAGCGCCGAGCCCAGCGCGCCCGCCCAGCGGGGCGAAATCGAGTTCAACGTCGCCGGGCGCGACTACCGGCTCGCCACGGCGTCGGGACTCTTCTCGGTCGGGCGACTTGACCCGGGCACGGCCGTACTCCTGCGGAAGGGCGACCTGCCGACCGCCGCGACCACCGGGGTTTTTCTGGATCTCGGGTGTGGCTATGGGCCGATCGCGGCGGTCCTGGCCACGGAGGCGCCGCGGGCACTGGTGTACGCGATCGACGTGAACTCCCGGGCGCGGGAGCTGACCGGTGAGAACGCGGCGTCGCTGGGCCTGGCCGAGCGGATCCGGGTGTCTGAGCCGGACGCGGTGCCGGCCGAGGTGACGTTCAACCAGATCTGGAGCAACCCGCCGACCCACGTCGGGAAGGCCGAGTTGCAGGCGGTGATGCAACGTTGGCTGCCGCGGCTCGCGCCGGACGGCGTCGCCTGGTTGGTGATCAACCGGCATTTGGGCGGCGACTCGCTGCACGCCTGGCTGGTCGAGCAGGACTGGACGGTCGCGCGTACGGCCAGCCAGCGTGGTTACCGCGTGCTGAGGGTGACCCGGAAAACCGACTGACCGCGGGGGCATCGACCAGGCAGGATGCAGGCCATGGGTTATGTGGATGTCGCCGGCGTGGGCTATGTGCTGCCCGATGGGCGCGAGTTGCTGGCCGATGTGGCGTTCCGGGTCGGCGAGGGCGCCAAGGTGGCGCTGGTCGGTCCGAACGGGGCCGGCAAGACCACATTGCTGCGGATGGTCGCCGGTGATCTGCCGGTGCCGGTCGGTGCGGTCGCCCGGTCCGGCGGGCTCGGCGTGATGCGCCAGTTCATCGGCATGATCGGCGACGACCGTACGCTTTCTGACCTCGCTCTGTCGCTGGTGGCGCCGCCGCTGCGCTCGGCCGGCGAGCGTCTGGCGGCCGCGCTCGCCGCGCTCGACGACTCGGAGCGCAGCCAGATCGCGTACGCGAACGCCCTCGCCCACTGGGGCGAGGTCGGCGGGTATGACGTCGAGGTGTTGTTCGACACGGTGGCCGTGGCCATGTTGGACAAGTCGTGGGAACAGATGCGCGACCGTCCGGTTCGGACGCTCTCGGGTGGTCAGCAGAAACGGTTCGCGCTCGACCTGCTGCTGCGCGGCGACGACGAGGTGCTGTTGCTCGACGAGCCCGACAACTTCCTCGACGTGCCGGCCAAGCGCTGGCTGGAGGAGCGGTTGCGCGAGTCGCCCAAGTCGGTGCTCTACGTCTCGCACGATCGCGAGCTTCTGGCCCAGACCGCCGACCGGGTCGTCACCGTCGAGGGCGGCAGTGCCTGGACCCATCCGGGCGGTTTCGCGTCCTGGCACGAGGCGCGGGTGCACCGCCACGAGCGGCTGGAGGAAAATCGCCGCCGCTGGGACGAGGAGCACCAGAAGCTGCGCGAGCTGATGCTGATGTACAAGCAGAAAGCGGCCTACAACTCCGACATGGCGTCGCGCTATCAGTCGGCGCAGACGCGGTTGCGCAAGTTCGAGGAGGCCGGTCCGCCGCCGCTGCCGCCCAAGGATCAGTCGCTGCGGATGGATCTGCGCGGTGGGCGTACGGCCAAGCGGGCCGTGATCTGCACGGATCTCGAGATGGAAAACCTGACCTTCCCGTTCGATCTGGAGATCTGGTACGGCGACCGGGTGGCGGTTCTCGGGGCCAACGGCACCGGGAAGTCACACTTCCTGCGGCTGCTGGCGGGCGGTGGAACCAGTCCCGACGTCGAGAATCAACCGGTCGACGGCGCGCCGCTGGCCCCCGTGAAGCACAACGGCGTCGCTCGATTGGGCGCGCGGGTGCGACCGGGGCACTTCTCGCAGACCCACGACCGGCCGGAGTTACTCGACCGGACGCTGGTCGAGATTCTGTGGCGAGGTGACGAACATCGCGCCGGACGCGATCGGGCCGGGGCGATGAAGGCGCTCAACCGCTACGAGCTGGCCGGGCAGGGCGACCAGAAGTTCGGCACGCTCTCAGGCGGCCAGCAGGCCCGGTTCCTGGTGCTGCTGCTGGAGCTTTCCGGCGCGACGTTGCTGCTGCTCGACGAGCCGACCGACAACCTCGACCTGGCCTCGGCGGAGGCGCTCGAGGAGGGGCTGATGGCGTTCGAGGGCACGGTGATCGCGGTCACCCATGACCGCTGGTTCACCCGGTCCTTCGACCGGTTCGTGCTCTTCCAGGGCGACGGAGAGGTGATCGAGACACCACAGCCGGTTTGGGACGTGCGCTAGATTTCGCCGCCGCCGACGGTTATGGTCGCGGAAGAACCAACCCCACGGGAGTCCGGTGCACCGGGCTGAGAGGGGGGCTGTTGCGGCCCCCGACCGTCGAACCTGATCCGGATCATGCCGGCGCAGGGAGGAGCGTGTGGTGTTTCCTCGGCTACATGTCATCACCGATTCGCTTGACGTCGTGCGGGCGGTGGTCGGGCAGGGCCCGGTCGCGGTCCAGATCCGGGTCAAGTCGTCGGCTCGTCTGGCCTATGAGTTGACGCTGGCCGCGCTTCCGTTGTGCCGGGCTGCCGGCGCGTTGTGCCTGGTCGATGACCGGGTCGAGGTGGCGCTGGCGGCGGGGGCCGACGGCGTGCACGTCGGCTCCGACGACCTGCCGGTTCCGGTGGCTCGGCGGCTCCTTGGCCCGACGGCGGTGGTGGGCGGAACCTGTCGCAACATTTCGGACATTCGCATGGCCGCACGTGACGGCGCGACCTATGTCGGCGTTGGACCGACATATTGGACAGTCACCAAGGACGGGCTCCCGCCGCCGCTCGGCCCTTCGGTCGTCTCGGAGCTGGCTTCGGCCGCACCCGAGATCCCGGTGATCGCGATCGGTGGGATCACGGTTGATCGAGTCGCCGAGCTTCGGACGTATGGGGTGGCCGTGGTCTCGGCGGTCGCGACCGACCCGGTCGGTGCCACCGCCTCGTTCCTGAAGGTGCTGTCGTGAGCGTCGCGGTGGTCGGCGGCGGGATCATCGGGCTGTCCATCGCCTGGCGGCTCTTCTCGCGCGGCGCCGACGTCACGATCTTCGACGACGGCGCGGACGGTGCCTGGAACGTTGCCGCGGGCATGCTCGCGCCGGGCGGAGAGGCGGCCTTCGAGACTCCGGCACTGGTCCGGCTGATGTCGGCGTCCGCGCAGCGCTGGCCGTCGTTCGCCGCTTCGCTCGGCGTCGACGTGGGCTACGACGAGGCCGGCACACTGAGCCTCGCCGTCACCGCCGACGACGTGGCCACGGCCTCGCGGGAATGGCACTCGGCGGCTTTGCGGCCCTCCGAGCTGCGGGAACTGGAGCCGGCCCTCTCCCCACGGGTGCGGGCCGGTGTGCACCTCCGGGCCGATCGCCAGGTCGACCCGCGCCGAGTCGTGGCGGCCCTGCGCGGCCGCCTCGGCGACCGGATCATCGCCCAGCGGGTGTCCACTCTCGGCGAGGTCGACGCGTCGACGATCGTGGTGGCGGCCGGCTGCGGGACGGCGGCGCTCACCGGGCTGCCGATCCGGCCGGTCAAGGGCCAGGTGCTGCGGCTGCGTGGCGAACCGGGACTGATCCGGCACGTGCTCGAGGCGACGGTCGACGGCCGCTCGGTCTACGTCGTGCCGCGGGCCGACGGCGAGATCGTGGTCGGGGCGACCCAGGAGGAACGATCCGACTTCACGGTCACCGCCGGGGGTGTACACGACCTGCTGCGCGCGGCCATCGAACTCGTACCCGACCTGGCCGAATGCGTGCTGGCCGAGACGTTGGTCGGGCATCGGCCGGGCACGCCGGACAACGCGCCGCTGCTCGGTTTCCTGAGCGAGGGAGTGCTGGTCGCGGCCGGACACTTCCGGAACGGCGTGCTGCTGGCGCCGGTCACCGCCGACCTGATCGCCGATCTGGTTCTGAACGGGACGACCGATCCATTGCTCGACGACTTCGCGCCGGGGAGGTTCGCATGAAGGTGATGATCAACGGGCGGGACCACTCGTTCCCGTCGGC
>DASWRZ010000387.1:0-8216 GCA_036402935.1 Actinoplanes sp. | reverse complement strand
AGTTGGCCAACGTCACCACGTCCTGGGCGCTGCGGGCGACAGCGGTCCAGACGTCGTCGACGCGCAACTCGCCGGCCCAGTTCCGATAGGCCTGCCGGTAGTGCTCCACGCCGGCCGGGAAGTCCGGCGGGGTCGGACAGCTCTCGTCGGCCGAAGCGGCTGCGGCGTGGGGGACCGGCATCCACATCAGACCGACGACGCCGGCGGAGGCGGTCAGGATCCGGCGTCGGGGTATCGGCTGTGTCATCCGGCCATTGTGTTCGCGCCTCGATGCACCCGCACTTCGATCTCGAAGGCCGCCGTTGCAACGGTCCCGGCAAGGACCCGCGATCACGTGCGCGGATCGGCCGAGAACAGTGCATTACCGGCATGGACCGGAGAATCGTGCCGGGTCTACTTGATGGAGCACACCAGCGTGACGGTCTGATCTCCGCCTGCGGACACCGTCACCGTGGTGTCCAGGCATGGCAGCTCGTTGCTGTCCGCCGCCAGCGTGTACCGACCGGCCGGCAACGCGAACGAGAATTGCTGCCCCTCGCCGACCTGTTCCCGGCCGATCTGCTTGCCGCCCTTCTTCGCCACCACCGTTCCACCCGCGGCGACCCCCGACGCCCCCGCCGGCCCGCCGCTCAACGTGATGGTCCCGCGCACCGTGCCGGTTGCCTTGCCGGCGGTGCCGGTGCCGTCACCGCCGCACCCGGCCAGCACGACGACGGCCAGCACGACGACCGCCAGCACGACGACCGCCAGCACGACCAGACCCCTGGCCGGTACCTTCAGAACCCCCATGGAACTCCCCTTGCCCCCGAGCGACACGGCGTCGGCGGTCTGACGCCCGCCGGCCGGTAACCGTTCCCCTGGGCGGCAGCCAGGGTTCGCAGTGGGGGTGCTCTCGTCGCGGCCTTCGGGTCACGGGTGTACCCCCGAACGGGTGGCTTCCCATCGGCTCGTCGGTGACCATGTGCTCATGCCCTGTTCCGCGACGACACTCGAACCGACTGCGCAGTCGTGCAACCTGCCGCGTAACCCGCTGCGTCGTACGCCTGTCAATAGCGAAACGGACTCCGGAGGGCAGCTTGAGCCGGGTGGACGACCAGGAGTTCCACGATTTCGTGGCGAGGCGCATGGAGCGATGGCGTCGCTCGGCATACCTGATGTGCCAGGACTGGCACACGGCCGACGACCTCGTCTCGATCGCCGTCGCCAAGATCTACCGGCACTGGCGTGAGGTGCGACAGGCCGACAACCCCGAGGCGTACGCGCAGCGGATCCTCACCCGTACCTGGCTCAGCGAGCGCCGGCGCCCCTGGCGCCGGGAACGCGCCGCGGAGCTGCTGCCGGATCAGCCGGCCAGGGCGCCCGACGGGGTCGCCGACCGCGACTCCTTCGCCGCACTGCTGCGAACACTCGGACCGCGTCAGCGGGCCGTGCTGATCCTTCGGTTCTACTTCGACTTCTCCACCGAGCAGACCGCCGAGATCTTGCAGGTGACGGTCGGCACGGTGAAAAGCCAGACCGCCCGCGGCCTCGCCGCCCTGCGCCTCGACACGCAGATCCTCCACGGCTGAGGCCGCGACGAAGGGAAGGCATCACCATGACCCAGCAACACTTCGAGGAGCTCACCGCAGACCCGCCGCCCAGCACGGTCGACGTGCCGGGAATTGTCCGGCGGGAGAAGCGCCGCCGAACCTTCGTACGGATCGCCACGCCCGCGGCCGCGGTCCTGGCCGTAGCGTCCGCGATCGCGGTGTTCGCCCCGGGCGGCGCGCCGGCCCCCGTGCCCTCGGCGGTAGCGGAGCCATCCTCAGCCGGGACCGCCGCGGTGGCGTCCGCACCCGGCTTCCGGCTGGTAGCGAACAACAAGGCAGCCGCCGCTGCCAGCGCCGCGACATTGCGCTCGGCTCTGGACGACGCCGTGCACAAGGTGGCGCCGGGCGCGACCTGGCTCAAACAGGGCCTGACCAAGGAGGCGACACCGGACGGGCAGCCGCCCCGCATCTTCGGCGACGACCTGAGGCGTCCGACCGATCAGATGTTCTCGGGAACCACCGGTATCTCCCTTGACGGCAAGCGCGGCACGTTAAGCCTGAACATCATCTCCATCAACCCGTGTACGGGCGGGAAGCTCGCCAAGTGCCCCGCCAGCCATGCGAGCCCGGCGAAGAGGCGGGAGACGATGACGAAGGGCCTGTTCGCTTGCCAGCCCGCGCCGGAGAAATGCGCGGCGACCACCGGTGTCGACGGACGCCGGCAGCGGGTGCAGACCTCGCTCAGCCTGAACGGTTTCGTCAGCCAGGAGACAACTATCGAACTGGCCGACGGGCGAGCGCTCATGCTCACCGTCGACAACCAGTTCATCGCACCGGATGCCACGGACGTCACCGACGACGTCGCACAGAGCACGACGCCGCTGAGCCCGGCACAGGTCACCGCGGCCGCCACCGCGATCGGCGACCAGATCCTGCCCTAGCACGTACCGAGCAGGAGGGCCCTCCGGACCCCCGGGGGGCCTTGCGGGTGCCGAAAACCTGGGGAGGATGTCACCTCCGCCCAGGCCGGGGAACCACAGGGTGCCCCAGCCGAGGTCGTCGAGTTCGGCGGCGGCGTCGACGATCTCGTGCGGATCGGCCATGCGCAACTCGATGCTCCAGATACCGGTCGATCCCAGCTGCATGACAGTCGTCCTCTCGATGTGGGGTGTCGCAGCGGATGCGGAGACGGGGACCGGCCCCGCCTCCGCACGGCGGTCAGATCTGGTTGCGACCGCCGTCGACGAACAGTTCGATGCCGGTGACGTAGCTGCTCTGGTCCGAGGCGAGGAAGAGCACGACGTTCGCGACCTCCTCGGGACGGCCGATGCGACCCATCGGGATCGTGCCGGCCATGTAGGACTTGATCTGGTTCGCCCCCTCCTGGTCGGCGGCGAGGCCGTCGATGCCGGGAGTGTCGATCGTGCCGGGGCTGACCGCGTTGACCCTGATCGAGCGGCCCTTGAGCTCCGCGGCCCAGGTGCGGGCGAACGAACGGACCGCCGCCTTGGACGCCGCGTAGACGCCGAAGGCCTCGTTGCCGAGGGTCGCCGCGTTGGACGACTGCAGGATGATCGACGCACCCTCGTTGAGCAGCGGCAGGGCCTTCTGCACGGTGAACAGCAGGCCCTTGGTGTTGCCGCCGAACGTCTCGTCGAAGTGCTTCTCGGTGACCTGCTCCAGGGTGGCGAACTCGCCGCCGCCGGCGTTGGCGAACAGCACGTCGATCCGCCGGTTGTCGCCCGCCACGGTGGCGTAGAGGCGGTCCAGGTCGGCGAGGTCGGCGACGTCACCGCGTACACCCGTCGCGCCGTGGCCGATCGTGGCGACGGCGGCGTCGAGGACGTCCTGGCGGCGGCCGGTGACGTAGACATGTGCGCCCTCGGCGGCGAAGCGCTGGGCGGTGGCCAGGCCGATTCCGGTGGTGCCGCCGGTGACGATCGCGGTCTTGCCCTCAAGCTGACCCATGATGAGTGCTCCTCGTTCGGCTAGTTTTTTATCGCTCACTAAAAAACTAGCCGCGCATGATTGACGCGTCAAGAGATGGCATTGGTGACCTGCGCCCTGCCGGCCGGGCTCCCGGCTGTCTGTGATGCCCGATCAGGCGGCCGGCTGCTCCGGCCAGAGGGTCATGGCCATGTCCACGATCCCGTGCAACTGCTCCCGGGTCGCTCCACCCGCCGCCTGAACCGCGACCCCCTGGTAGATGGTGGTGAAATACCGCGCCAGCCCATCAGGATCCGTACCGGCCGGGATCTCTCCGCGGGTGCGGGCCCGCTGCAGCCGCTCCCGCAGGGCCGCCTCGCCGGCCGCCCGCCGCGCCGTCAACTCGTCCCGCGCCGACTCGGCCGCCGGCGAGCACGCCAGGCCGCCCTGCACGGTGATGCATCCACGCGGATGCCCCGGATCGGTCGTCGCGTCCGCGGCACCGTGCAGCAGTGCCTCCACCGCCGCCCGCGCCGTCGGCTGATCGAACGCCTCCCGGATGTACCGGGCCGGGCCCTCCGCATAACGGTCGAGCACCTTCACGAACAGCTGTTCCTTGTTGCCGAAGGCGTTGTACAGACTGGGCGCGTTGCTGATCCCCATCGCCTTGGTCAGGTCGGAGATCGCCGTGCCCTCGTAGCCCTGGCGCCAGAACACCTCCAGCGCCCGGTCTAGAGCCACGTCGCTGTCGAAGGAGCGCGGTCGTCCGCCTGCCATGATCGCCTCCGATACCGCCCTGTATTTTAGCAATTACTAAAATACAGGGTCTCCCGCCGGCCGCCAGTCAGCGGCAGGGAGCCCGGTAGGCGACCTCCGCCGGGAAGTGTCGGCGACGTCGAGCAGCCGCACCGTGCTCGTGCCCCACGTCGCCCCGGGAGTGGTGGGGGCCAGGCTGTGCCCGTCGCTCGGTGACGTCAGTTCCGTCCGAGGAGGCCGACCGCGACGGCGCGGAATTGCTCGATCAACGGGTTCGTATCGTTCGTTCTGGTGGCGACGACGACGCGGCACGGGTCGACATCGCGAACCGGCACGAACGTCAGGTCGGGTCGCAAAGACGTGTGCTCGTCGCCCGGCGGCGCCATGGTCAAAGCGTCCCCGGCGGCGACGAGTTCGAGCTTGTCCTCGACGGTTGCCGCTGTCGGGCCGTCCGGGGCGGGCCGGCCGTCCGGGCGGGGGTCGATGCACCAGAACGCATCGAGGTCGGGGTCAGGGTGACGGACCAAGGGCTCGTCGGCGAAGTCGTGCAGGGTGACCGATTCCTTGCCGGCCAGCCGGTGCGACAGCGGGACGACGAGCACTCTGGGCTCCTCGTACAGAACCGTGACGAGAAACCGGTCGGTGGGTAACGGCAGCCGGGTGACGGCCACGTCGATCCGGTGGTCGATCAGGGCCCCGGCGACGTCCGATAGGGAAAAGTGCAGGGTTCGCACCGTACAACCGCGGCGGCGCAGTTCGCGCACGATCGAGGTCACGATGAGGTTGCCGGTGTAGCCGATCAGCAGCGTGCCGGAGCCGCCGGCGGATCGGGCTCGGTTCGCCGCACGCTGCGCGGCTCCCAGCAGCGACAACGCCTCGGGCAGGAAGGCTTTGCCCGCGGCAGTGAGGTGGCTACCTTGACGCGTCCGCTCGAACAGCCGCACTCCGAGAACCTTCTCCAGTTGCTGGATCTGGCGGCTCAGTGACGGCTGCGCCGTACGCAAGGCAGCGGCCGCGCGGTGGAAATTGCCGTGCTCGGCCACCACGGTGAAGTAGCGGATCAGGCGGAGATCAACGTCCATCGGCCAATGATGCCTGATCGGTATCACGCGAGGCAGAACGAGTCTTGGACGCCTGCCCCTACGCTTCTTAGCGTTGCGGCATGACTTCACGCACCGCGCTCATCACCGGCGGGACCAGCGGCATCGGCCTGGCCACCGCTGCCCTGTTGCACCGCAACGGCTATAGGGTGGCCGTGACCGGCTCCACGCCTGGCTCGGTCAGCTCAGCTCGGGCGCAGTTGCCGGACGACGTGGTCGTCCGGCAGGCCGATGCCCGCTCGCTGCCGGACACCGACCGGGTGATCGCCGAAATCCGCGATCGGTTCGAGGCTCTGGATGTTCTCTTCCTCAACGCCGGCATAGTTCGTGGGATGCCGATCGGCGCGTATGACGAGGCCACCGTCGATGACCTGCTGGCCGTGAACTTCAAGGGACAGTTCTTCACTCTGCAGAAGGCGCTGCCGATGCTCAACGACGGTGCCAGCATCATCCTCACCGTTGGCATCGGCGTCACCCGGGGCGTCGGTGCGGGGTCGGCCGCGGCTGCCAGTAAAGGCGCGCTGCTGGCGCTCGTACCGTCGCTGGCCCTGGAATTGGCCCCGCGACGCATCCGGGTCAATGCGGTCAGCCCGGGCGCGATCGCGACACCCATCTGGTCCAAGCTCGGCACATCCGTCGAAGCGGCGAACACCGCCATGGCCGCGCAGATCCCGCTCGGCCGGCTTGGCACCAGCGACGAGATAGCGGAGGTGGTCACGTTTCTCGCCTCGCCCGCGGCGGCATACCTCACCGGCGAGAACATCGTCGTCGGAGGCGGCTCCGGGCTTCGCGCCTAGCCCCGCTCGTGCTGCCAAGCAGAACGAGCGACCCACCCGCTCATCGGCAAGAGCGTGCACGGGTCGAGGCGCGGCAATGCCACCCCTTCCGGGCTCAGTAGGTGACGCTGATGACGCCGGTCAGGGTGCCGACATAGCCGTGACCGGCGGCAACCGTCGGCGAGGCGAAGTGCGGGGCCTGGCCGATCGCCAGCCGCGAACGCACCCGGCCGGTGCCCGGATCGAGCAGGTAGAGCAGGCCGCCGTCGTAGTCGACGACCCAGACGGCGCCGCCGGCCACCACCGGTGAGCCCCGGGCGCCGGACGGGCCGTGCCACCCCGGATGCAAAGTCCCCGAGGCGGGGTCCAGGGTGGCCGACCGGATCCCGTCGCGGCACGGCAGGAAGAGCGTCGTCCCGCTCACGGCGGCACTGCCGAACGACTTGCAGATGTCGGTCTGGCTACGCTGGCCGCCGAGACCACCGAGGTGGTCCGGGTCGAGAACGTACGCGACGCCGCGTTTGCCGACGATCACCATCGCGGAGCCCACCACCGCCGGGGTCATCGACCCGAGGTCGAGGTCCTGCTCGTTGTCCTGCGCCCACGTGGCGGGGGCGAAGAAGTCGGTGCGGTGCAGGGCTGGGTCCAGGGCGATGACCGAGTCGCTGCCGTCGAAACCCGAGGTGGACTCGCCGTTGCCGACCGCGTAGTACAACCTGCCGTCCCGGACGACTGCGCCGCCGGGTGCCCAGATGCCGCCCTCGCGCGGGGTCGGGACGGCGTAGCTGGAGATAGCGCCGGAGCCGCCGACCGGGACGGACACCACCGAGCCGATGTACTGGGCGCAGTCGCCGTCGAGCCCGCCGTACGCGACGTACACCCGCCCGTCCTCGACGGTCAGCGCGGACCGCTGCTGATGGGCGATCTTGTCGCCCTTCGGCGGCTCGGCGACCCGCCGGACGCGGACCTGGCCGGTCGTGACGTCGATGCCGTAGAGCGTGTGAATCCCGCCGCTGGACTCGGCCAGCGCGAACACCAGGCCGGAACCGGCGTCGTACGCCATCGTGCTGGTGATGCCGAGCGGATCGATGTTCCCGCACGGCAGGTCCGACCCCGGCACCGGCGTGGCGAGGTGGCGCGACCACACGACGGCGCCGCCGGCCGGGTCGAGCGCGTAGACGGTGTCGTTCTCGGTCGCCGCGAGCACCCGCCCTCGCACCACCAGCGGCTGGCCGTAGACGGCACCGTCCAGCTTCGCCCTCCAAGCCGCCGTCAGCCTGGTGGCCGCCGGCTGCGCGGGACCGTCACCGGAGCGAGCGTTGTCCCGATGGTAGGTCGGCCACTCGGCGGCGTCGCTCGGCGTTGAACTCCCGGTCGTCGCAGCCGGAGCGGTAGCGGCCGGCGGGAACGACGGCTCGGCCGCCGGGGACTTGTGCGTGCAGGCGGTCAGAACCGCGGCAACGAGCAGCCCGGCCACGCACGCGCCGACCCGGGCAGAAACAGCCATACCGGCAGCCTACCCATCAGCGACCTTCACATGCCCTGACGAAAGCGGTTCGGGAGGACGCACGTTCTGTGCGGCAAATCCGTGCGCTCGCCGGTGCTTCTCGGCGAGGTCCCATTCGCCGACAGGGTTCCAGTGACCGACCGCACCACGACGCATCTCGCCGAACTCTTCGCCGCGCGGATCTGTGCGGTCAGCTCGGTCTTGATGTTCGGAATCGGGAAAGATCTGCAGGCGGCCGATGAGTCCGGGATGCTGCTCCGGTCTACCCGTTCAGATCAAGAATTCGAAGGGGGCCATCGCGATGGCAAAGGTCATTTCCACGCTGTTCATCTCGGCCGACGGTGTGGCCGAGATCGACCCCGACTGGCACTTCCCGTACTTCGACGAGAACATGGGGCGCGCGGTCGGCGAGGACTATGACACGGCCGACGTGCTGCTGATCGGCCGTGCGACGTACGACAGCTTCGCCGGGGCGTGGCCTGGGCGGGAGGCCGGGGGCGGGGACGACGCGCCGTTCGCCAAGCAATTGGGCGACATCCGCAAGGTGGTCGTGTCGCGGCAGCCGCTGGTGTTCTCCTGGCGTAACTCCGAGTTGGTCGAGGGCGACCTGACGGCAGCCGTC
>DASWRZ010000386.1:0-9211 GCA_036402935.1 Actinoplanes sp. | reverse complement strand
AGCCGTTACCGACAACCGCTTTCTTTGCGGCATCGCGGGCGTGTCGTTGAGCGAATGTGGTCGGCCTCAGGCCGTTGACGTGCATGGCACCGGCATTCCGGGGCTGGCGCACGAATGGGAAGCACCCGGGTATATCGTGGTCATCACCCTAGGATGCGATGCGTTCTATTTTTGTCCCTTTTGTAATAATTTGTCGGTTTTGATCGGGCGGAAATGATGGTGTCTGACACTGAGGCACGGCAGGTCGCGCGGGTGTCGCTCCCAGAGGCGGAGGGGCGGGCTGTCCGCGCTCTGGCTGACCGGGTCGTTTCCGAACTGCATGGTGCGCGGCCGGATGCGCGGCTGCACGAGATCGCGTTGCTCAGCCAGGAACTGCCGGTTGGTCTGCGCCGGGCGTTGGTGGACTTTCGCCTCTCGGGCGATGGTGGTCTGATCGTCGGGGGACTGCCGATCGTGGACGAGGATCTGGGTACGAGCCCACCGATGACCGATGTGGCGCCCCGCGGGAACGAGTTGGCGCGGTCCGACGCCATGCTGTTGCTCGTAGCTTCCTTTCTGGGGTATCCGGTGTCGCAGGCCGGGGTGGACGACGGCCAGTTGGTGCGGGACGTCAGCCCGCTGCCGGGCGACGAGACCACCCAGCTCGGCTCCAGCTCGTCTGGCGAACTGATGTGGCACAACGAGGACGCGTACCACCCGCTGCGCCCGGATTGGATCTGCTTGCTCTGCCTGCGCAATCCGGACCGTACGGCCACCAGCTTCGCCCGGATCGCCGACGTGCCGCTCGACGAGCGCACGCGGTCGCTGCTGTTCCGCCCCGTGTTCCACATCGAACCGGACTCGTCGAACCTTGCTAGCGCGGCGACCGGCGACGCGCCACCAGTCGCTGTGCTCACGGGGGACGAGAACCGGCCGTTCGTGCGGCTCGACCCGGCGTTCATGACGCGGATCCCGGCTGATGCAGAGAGTGGCGAGGCGCTGGAGAAAGTGATCAAGGCGGTCGATGAAGGCCTACAGAACGTGTCGCTCGCGCCCGGCGAAATCATGATCATCGACAATTTGCGTAGCGTGCACGGTCGGCGGCCGTTCACCGCACGGTACAACGGCCAGGACCGGTGGCTGCGCGTGGTGCACGCGAGCGCTGATCTGCGCCGGTCGGAGGGTTTCCGCACCGGCGATCACGGGCGCGCGGTGCTGGCGAGCGTCGGCGACCTCCGCTAGGGCGGCCCTTCCGGTCGGCCGCCCTCCCATAGTTCCTCGAAGCGTTCCAGCCGCAGGCGGATGGTTTCCTCGTTAAGCACGAGCCGGGTGGTGAGTCGCCACGGCGCCCCGGGCGCCTCGCTGCGAGTCACCGGCGTGGTGTCGTAGCAGATCTGCCCGTCAAAGATGACGAAGTCATACAGGCCGCCGTCCTGTGCCACCCCGCTGCCGTCGATCAGCCTTACTTCGATGCCGGCGCTGCGCTGCATGGCCAGGATTCGCCTAAGCTCCGGATTGGCCATCAGCTCCGGCTTCTCCACGATGAACAACCGCCGGATCCGTACCCCCCGGCGCCGCGCTCCACGTTGCAGGTCGAGGTAGCGCGCGCCGAGGTCGCTGAGCCAGAATCCCGCCTCGAACCCGATGTCCTCAGAGTTGCTGGTCGCCCAACTCGTGGCGAGCAGCGATTTGGTCATGCCGCGGGTCAGCGCCAAGATGTATTCCCGGTCCTCACCCTCGTAGAAGACCTCGTGTCCGTCCGAGAGAGATTGCAGCAGGTCTGCCAGGCGCCTGGTTTCGCTGCTCGCCAGCGACTGAACCAGCGGTGGTGCCGACGGTGCCAGGTTTGCCGACCGGCGGATGACCTGCTTTAGGAGGTCACGGCGGAGAACGGATTGCTCGATCTCGTTCAGCAACTCGGTTGCCTCGTCGACGCTCTCGAAACCGATCTGGACCTGGGCGCGCAATTTCTCAATGGTTTCGCGGTGCTCGCGGTCGGACTTGTCCAGCCGATGCTCGACCTCGGCGAGATACTGCACCAACAGCGTCACGCCGCCGACAACCACGGTCAGGATGAGCTGGTCGGCCAGGCTGACGTGCAGCACGTTGTCGAGCAGCCCGGAGCCGGCGAAACTGATGAATCCGGTGAGCGAAGCCCAGCCGATCTTCCGCAACAGTCGCTTTCCGTGAGCCATTGATCCCCCTCGGTTACCCCGATGGTATCGACGGAAGTCAGCGCCTCTATCCCCGCCGTTGGGCCAGCGCTATGAGCTCGGTGGTGGATCCGTTCCGGCTCGCTCACCACCGCCGGCCATCGGCGATGCGTCTGGACCGTCCCGCCCGGCGGGGGAAGTATTGATCTCATGAAGGTGTACCTGTCCACGGACATGGAGGGGACGGCGGGCATCGTCGACTGGGCGCAGTGCGTCGGCGACGGGCCCGAGGCGGCGGCCGGGCGGGAGTTGCTGCTGGCCGAGGTCAACGCGGCGATCGACGGGGCGCTGGCGGCCGGCGCGACCGAGATCGTGGTCAACGACTCGCACTCGGTGATGCGCAACCTGGCGCCGGCGCGGCTGCACGGGCGGGCGACCTATATCTCGGGCAGTCACAAGCCGCTCTACATGATGGAAGGGCTGGACCCCTCCTTCGACGCGATCTTCTTCGTGTCCTACCACGGGTCGATGGGCGGCGACCCGGCCGTGCTGTCGCACACCTACAACCCGCGGGCGGTCGCCGAGGTTCGGCTCAACGGTCAGGTGGTCGGTGAGTCCGGGGTCAACGCGCTGGTCGCGGCCCACCACGGGGTGCCGGTCGTGCTGGTGACCGGCGACCAGACGGCGTGCGAGGAGACGGTCGCGGTCGTCCCGCGGGTCGGCACCGCGGTGGTCAAGAAGTCGATCACCCGGTTCGCGGCGGAGAGTCTGCACCCGGAGGTGGCGCGGGACCTGATCCGGGCGGCGGCGACCCGATCATTGGAAGGGCTCGCCGCGGCGCAGGCGCCGGACATCCCGGCGCCGTCGACGCTCGAGGTCACCTGGCGTACGGCCGACATGGCCGAGATGGCGACCTGGATCCGGGGGATCGAGCGTGTCTCGTCGCGCGTGACCCGCTCGGCCGACACCGACCGGCTGCGGCTGTTCCGCACGTTCATCACCAGCGTGCTGCTCACCCGCGGGATAGCGCTGGAGCGCTGATCGCGATGCCACCAGGCCACGGTCGCGGCGCAGCACGCGATCGGCCGCGCGGATCAGGTGGTGGATCAGGCTCTGGACGTCGGGGCGCCCACGCTGCCGGGTCGGGCAGCGCGGGCGCGGGGTGACCGCCGATCTGCGGTGATCAGGAAGCCTTGCCGGCCGCCTCGCTCGGGCGGGCGCCGGCGCGCCGGTAGGCGAGCAGGCCGGTCACGGCGCCGATCAGGCCAAGGACCAGCCCGGCGATGGCGAGGCCGACAGCCGGGCCGTTGCCACCGCTGGTGGTTGAGCCGGCGGCCTCGGCCGCCGCTGGTGCCGGTGCCGCAGCGGAGGTGGCCGAGGCGGCGGCAGTGCCCTCGTCGCCTCCCGCGACGAGGGTCAGGACCGGTGCCGGATGTTCCGGTTCGTCCTGCCCGGCCGGGGCCGGGTCGTCGATCCAGCGGACGATGGTGCCGTCCGAATAGGTCTGCAGCGCCTTGATCTCGATCGAGCCGGCGTCCGGCAGCGAGTCCAACGAGACCCAGAACTGCTGGAACTGGCCTGGCTTGATCCCGGCTCCGGCCGACGCCTTCCACACGATCTTGGTTACCGCCTGAGTGACGTCGCCGGCGTCCGACTTGATCGGGGTGGCCAGCTTCGAGGTCGTCGAAACCGCGGTCCAACCGGGGATCGGCTCGGTGGCGACAGCGGCGATCGGCTTGTCCACCGGCAGATCGATCTCCAGCCCGACCGTGGTGGCGCTGTCCTGTTCGTTCGGCACCCGGAACGCAACGGTCGCGTCGCCGCCCTTGGGGGCCGTATCGGGGCTGACCGTCACGTGCGCGAACGCGGTTCCGGCGAAGCCGAGTACTACGGTCGCCCCGGCCGCGGCCACCACCCCGGCCCGCGTCAACAGTCTCCGAGCCTTTGTCACGGCGTTCCCTCTCCTGCAGCAGTATTGCTCACGGCAGTTAGGTCGCCGGACCGCGGCGAAAAGTTCCCTCCGGTTCTCCGCGGTCACGGCAGTTAGGTCGCCGGACTGCGGCGAAAAGTTCCCTCCGGTTCTCCGCGGCGGCGGTCGCGGCTGGGTGACTCGAAGGCGTGGCCGCCGCTCTTCTCAGGCGGCGACGGCCGTGACGGGATGGCGGACCACTCCGTCGAAGAGATAGCCGAGGGTGTTGTAGCGGGCGGCGTCGGGCTGGGTGTGTCCGTGGATGTCGGTGGCGCGGGCGAGCAACTGGTGGTCGCCGGCGGTCGGCCGCCAGTCGAGCTCCCAGCGCTGCCAGGCGCCGGCGGGGCTGGGGCCGACCGGTCGGGCGCGGTGCCAGTGCTGTCCGCCGTCGGTGCTGATGTCGACATGCCGGATCGGGCCGTTGGCCGACCATGACCGGCCGGTGAGCCGGACGGTGCGCCCGGCCGGGACGGTGGCGCCGAAGTCCAGTTCGAAGGCGCTCTTGATGACCTGCTTGTCGAACGGCTGCCCGTCCGCCGGATAGCCGGGCCCGAAGAGCCGGTAGAACTGGGTGTTCCACGGTGAGAACAGTGGCTGGTCGGAAACCTCGACGCGGCCCACCCATTTGATCGAGGACACGCCGATCCAGTGCGGCACGACCAGCCGTACGGGATGGCCGTGATCGGGCAGCAGCGGTTCGCCGTTCATCTCGTAGGCCAGCAGCACGTCGTGCAGCGCCTTGCCGACCGGCATGGGTCGGCGGACCGGGCCGAGGTCGACGCCGCCGGTCACATAGTGGGGATCGAGGCCGGACGGCATGACGTCGACCGCCCGGCCGGACAGCCCGGCCCGGCGCAGCACGGTCGACAACCGCACGCCCCGCCACCGGGCCACGCCGACCGCGCCCAGCTGCCACGCCGTGCCGGTCACGGTCTGACCCTGCTGAGTGGTGAAGAAGCTGCGCCCGTTGCCGGCGCACTCGATCGCGGCGATCGCGGTCTCGCCGGGCAGCCGGCGCAGCTCGGCCAGGCTGAACTCGACCGGGCCGCCGCGTAGACCGGAACCGTCCACGGTCAGTCGCCACGTGTCGGCGTCGATCAGCGGGGTGCTGGTGTGATCCCGTACGAAAAACCGGTCGACCGGCACCAGGTAATCCTGCTCGCGCATCGCCGACCAGCGCATCTCGGCGTTCGAGCCGAACACCGTGAACAACTCCGGCGGCAGTGGCTTCACGATCGGGGCCGCCGCGTCCGCCCGCGCGGCTTCGCCGTCGAACAGGGCGCCGGCCGATGCCGCGGCGGCGGCCAGCGCGAGGAACGTACGCCGGGAGAAGCCGCCCGCCTTGCCGGCCTGCCATTGGCGCAGCCGCAGGGCGTCGTACCGAGGCTCGTCAAGATTCACTGTCATCTATTAAGCCTATCGGCGCGATAGACCATAGGGAAGCGGTATGGTGCCCGCTACGCCCTCCGGGCCGCCGCATCCTGATCACGGCTGGTACGGCGGTGCGACACCCCAGCCCCAGTGCGGTACCGGGGCGTCGCGGGGCACGTCCGCGCCGGGCTGGGAGTTGTGCCGGGCCAGGCGGGTCCCCCACTCGAGGTAGCCGAGGAAGGCCGCGCGGAACTCCGGATCATCCGGCAGGCCGACGTCGTCGGCCGCGTCCTGGATCAGGTCGACCCAGCGGCGCCGCTGCGGCTCGGTGATCGCCATGCCGAGGTGCTTGGCCACCATGTGCGGATAGCCGCCGTGCTCCCGCGTGTACGTCGCCGGGCCGCCGAACACCTCGGCCAGCCAGATCGCGACGTGACGGGCGTGCTCCGGCGACATGCGGGCGAACAACGGCGCCAGCAGCTCGTCCTTCACGACGCGGGCGTAGAACGCGTCGGTCAGTCGTACGAACGCCTCGAGGCCGCCCGCCCAGTCGTACAGTGTCGGTGTCGTTTCCGTCATGACCCCAGCTCATCAGCCGGATCGATCAGCCCGCAAGTACGCACATAATGGTGCGTGCCCAAGCGATACAGCTGCCCGGTCGAGCTGACCGTCGACATCATCGGCGGCCGGTGGCGCACCGTGATCCTGGCCCGGCTCAAGGAAGGCGTGCACCGCTACGGCGAACTTCGCCGCCTGGTCCCGGGCATCAGCGAGAAGATGCTCACCCAGCGACTCCGCGAGCTCGAGGCCGACGGCCTGGTGACGCGCCGCGACCACGGAAGCGTCCCACCCCACGTCGAATACGACCTGACCGACGAGGGCCGCACCCTGGTACCCGTGCTGCAGGCCATGTACGACTGGGGCGCCGCCCGCGCGGCCCGCACCGGGACCGACGCCGGCGAACAGGAACGCACCGGAGCCGCAACTCATACCCGGCCCTCCGGTGCCGATGGTGGCACCTGAGCGACCGAGGAGGCCATCACAGTGCGTTCCACCACGACCCGCCGGCGTACGCCACGCTGGATGACGTGGGCTCTCACCGGCCTGCTCGCGTTGCTGTCCGGTTATGCCGTGCTCGGCAGTTGGCGGCAGAGCGAGCTGATCAGCCGGGTGTCGCTCGACTCCTCGAACACCGATCTCGCCCAGGACGCCGCCTTTCAGGCGACCCGGGAGCTGTCGCTGATCCAGGCGTCGATGATCGAGCCGGACGGGGAGGAGGAGCAGCAACTGCCGCTCGCCGAGGCGCGGGTCTCCGCCGCGGTCCAGCGGCTGCTCGCCGCCGACCCCGGCCATCGCTCCCGGATCCAGATCATCGCCGACCGGCACGCCCGTCTCCAGGTCGCGGTCGGCACCTACCTCGACCAGCTCGACCGGGCCGACCTGACCGCGGCCCACGTCACGCTCGAGGTCCAGATCGAGCCGCTCACCACGGTGATCTCGACCGACCTGACGGACGAGCAGAACGAGCACCTCACGGCGTACGCCCGCAACCAGGCCTCGGCCCGCTCCGACTCCCACTGGCTGGCCGGCGGAAGCCTCGTGATCTTCGCGCTGGGCCTGTGCCTGCTGGCGTTGTTCGGCTGGTCGAACCGTGCCCACCGGCGCCTGGTCGAGCGGATGGCCACCACCGACGCGCTCACCGGGCTGCCCAACCGCAGCGCGTT
Organism: Actinoplanes sp.; assembly: GCA_036402935.1. Classification (GTDB taxonomy): domain Bacteria; phylum Actinomycetota; class Actinomycetes; order Mycobacteriales; family Micromonosporaceae; genus Actinoplanes. The sequence continues at coordinate 2,015 of DASWRZ010000386.1, read as the reverse complement.
CAGCGCGGCCGTCGAGGTCGCTCTGGCCCACGGGCGCCCGACCGTCCTGACCGCCAACCTCGACGGCTTCCGCGACGTCAACGACCGGCTCGGCCACCGCGTCGGGGACCTGCTGCTGATCGAGGTCGGCCGGCGGCTCTCCGCCTCGGTGCGCGAGCTCGAAGCCGTCTCCCGGCTCGGCGCCGACGAGTTCGGCGTGCTGCTGGCGAGCGGCGGCGCCCAGGCCGGTGCGACCATCGCGGCCCGGCTGATCGAGGCGTTCAACGAGCCGTTCATGATCGGCGAAGTGATCATCGATCTCGAGGTCAGCATCGGCGCCGCGATCGCTTCGCCGGACACCGACGTGACGACCCTGCTCCAACAGGCCGACATCGCGCTGCACATCGCCAAGGAGCAGCGGCTCGGCTTCCACCTGTACGACGCCGACCACGCGCAGGACACCGCGGCCCGGCTCACCCTGCTCGGCGATCTGCGGCGCGCCCTCGAGGTCGACGACCAGATCACGCTGCACTACCAGCCCAAGATCGACGTCAGCACCGAGGCGGTGGCCGGGGTCGAGGCGCTGGCCCGCTGGCAGCACCCGGAGCGCGGCCCGATCTCGCCCGGCGAGTTCATCGGAGTGCTCGAGGCCACCAGCCTGATCCACCGGTTCACCGACCGGGTGCTCGGGCTCGCCCTCGACCAGGCCCGGGCCTGGCTCGACGCCGGCCACCGGGTGCCGGTCGCGGTCAACGTCTCCACCCGCTCGCTGCTCGACACGTCGTTCCCGGACCGGGTGGCGCAGCTGCTGTCCGACACCCGGGTGCCCGGCGAGATGCTGTGCATCGAGATCACCGAGCACACGGTGATGACCGATCCGGCGACCACGATCGAGGCGCTGCGCCGCATCCGGGCGCTCGGCGTGAAGACGTCGATCGACGACTACGGCACCGGCTACTCGTCGATGACGTACCTGAAGCTGCTCCCGCTCGACGAGCTCAAGATCGACCGCTCGTTCGTGCACGACATGGCGATCGACCACGCCAACCGGGCGCTCGTGCGCTCGGCCGTGGAACTGGGCCGCAACCTCGGCCTGACCGTGGTCGCCGAGGGTGTCGAGGACGCGGAGACCCACCTGGCGCTGCACGCGATCGGCTGTGACCTGGCCCAGGGCTACCACTTCGCGCGGCCGCTTCCGGCCGACGTGCTGACCGTCCGCCTGAGCCGGGACTCGGGAGCTCTGCCGGTCGCGCCATAGGATCGAACCCATGGACTTTGGCGTCGGTTATTTCCCCACGCACGACGGCATGCGCCCCGGCGAGATCGCCCGGCGGGTCGAGGAGCGCGGCCAGACCGCGCTCTATTTCGCCGAGCACACCCACATCCCGGCGAGCCGGGAGACGGCCTGGGGCGGCGGCTCGGTGCTGCCGCAGAAGTACTACCACACGTACGACCTGTTCGTGGCTCTCACCGCGGCCGCCGAGGCAACCCGGTCGCTGCGGATCGGCAGCGGGGTCTGCCTGGTGATCGAGCGCGACCCGATCGTGCTCGCCAAGGAGGTCGCGAGCGTCGACCACCTCAGCGGGGGCCGGTTCGATTTCGGCATCGGCTCGGGGTGGAACCGCGAGGAGATGCGCAACCACGGCACCGATCCGCGCACCCGGCTGGCACTGCTCGACGAGCGGATGCGGGCCATGAAGGAGATCTGGACCTCCGACGAGGCGAGCTTCCACGGCGAGTTCGTCAACTTCGACCGCATCTGGTCGTGGCCGAAACCGGCGCAGAAGCCGTACCCGCCGATCTACGTCGGGGGAGGCGGGCCGACGGTCATCGACCGGGTCCTGGCGTACGCGGACGGCTGGTTCCCGCAGTGGCACGACAACGACCTCGTCGCCCGGATCGGTGAGTTGCGAGCCAAGGCCGACCGTTACGTGCCGGTGCAGGTGCTGAGCGTGCCGCCGGAGGCGTCGGCGTTGGAGCGGCTGGCCGCGGCCGGGGTCGACCGGGTGTCGTGCTGGCTGCCGTCGGGGCCGTGG
>DASWRZ010000385.1:0-4124 GCA_036402935.1 Actinoplanes sp. | reverse complement strand
GACGTTGAGGCCGGGGTTCGCGTTCTCCAGGCCCTTGATCGCCTTGAAGCGCCGGTCGACCGACGCGGTGTCGGCGATCGCCGCGCCCTCGATGTCGAAGTCGATGTGGTTGACGCCGTAGTGGGTGATCACGCTCTGGTAGGCCGCCTGGAGCGAGGACTGGTTGGTGCAGCCCTGCCCCAGTTCGACCCCGCCGGCGCCGCCGAACGAGATGATCGGCTGTGCTCCCTCGGACTTCGCCCGGGAGAGCCGTGGATCAACTGTGGAGTTGCCGGGGGTGAGGGTGTCGCCCCAGATCGGAGTGCAGCCGGCCGCGATGACGAACGCGGCGGTGAAGGCGGTCAGATGGCCCTGGGTGATCGCCGTGTCGAGAAAGTCGGCGCTGCCGGCCGAGAGGTCCACGTAGGGCGCGACCGCATAGTTGGTGGCAGCGTCGGCTGCCCGCGTCGTGAGGATGAGCCCCGTGGCCGCGATCGCAGCCGCCGAGGCCCCGGCGAGGAGCCTTTTAGTTAACATTCCTTAGTTATCGATCGCGATCAATAAAAAGTCAAGGGGCGAACCGGAAACCGGCCCGCCCCTTGGTAAAACGCGATCAGATCAGTGGAAGAACCTCGACCCCGGTGAACCGACGCCGGTCTCGGCGTCGTAGCCGCGGGTGCTGTGGATCGTCGACGTCTGCACGTCGATGTCCTGCAGCAGCGTCGACGTGCCCTGGTCGGTGTCGGTGCCGTCGGTCAGGTTGACCCGCACCTGGTAGACCGGAGACTTCGGCGCCACGATGTCCTTGATCGCCGAGGTGCCCGCCTCCTTGTAGTAGAGCGGGTTGGCGAAGCCGACCGGGTGGTGGGCCTTCTGGCTCGCCACCGCCTGCAGGCCGGCCAGCAGCGGGGACGCCAGGCTGGTGCCACCGATGCGGTACTCGTCGTAGTAGACACCGTCCGGGAAGGTCTGCGTCTGGCCGACCCGCAGGCCGGTGTTCGGGTCACCCGGCATCGAGATGTCCGGCACGGTCCGCATGCGGGTCGAGCCGAAGTACTTCGAGATCGAGTCCGGCACGACGCCGCGCTGATAGAACGGCTGCGGGAAGATGACGCTGGTGCCGCCGCCACCGCCCGACGAGTACGCCTCGTCGACCCACGACTTGCCGTCGTCCGAGAGCGAGTAGTAGGCGTTCTGCCACCCGTACTCGAAGGAGCGGTTGCCGTGCTTGTCGATGCCGACGCTGGTACCGCCGACGCCGGTCACGTAGGGCAGGTCGGCCGGGAAGTCGACCGACTTGTCGGCCGGCGAGGTGCCGCCCGCGGTCTGGTCGCCGTCGTCACCGCTGGAGAAGTCGACGGTGATGCCGGTCAGGGCCGCCTCGAGGGAGAACTGCGAATAGAAGTCGACCGACGTCTGGGTGAGGTCGGCGATGTCGTCGGTCCCGGTGCCCCACGAGTTGGTCACGATGTCGGCCACGTGGTGGTCGATCGTGGCCGCCCAGGCGTCGTCGAGGCCGGCGTTGCAGTCCTTCGCGCCGACGTAGACGACCTTGGCGCCCGGTGCCATCGAGTGCACCGACTCGACGTCCAGGGTCTCCTCGCCGTACCAGCCCGAACCGCCGCAGGCGGTGATCGAGTCGTAGCCGTCCGGTCCGGGGGTGATCTGCGAGAACTGGTTACGGCCCCAGGACGGCAGACCGTGCCGTGAGTTGTAGATCTTGGTGTCCTTGGCGATCGTCGGCGAGGCGAACGCGTCGGTGATCGCCACCGTCACGCCGCGGCCGTTGATCCCGTGCTTGAGCAGGTCGGTCTCGCCGTACGCGGACTCGTACTGCTTGGGCTCGTAACCACGGATCACGTACGGCTGCTTCTTGCCGTTCTTGGCCGGCTCGTCCGTGGCGATCTTCTGCCCGAAGTAGCTCGAAGTCGGCTGGCCGATCCGGAAACCGGTGTCCGGCCCGGGCAGGGTGTCGGCCGGCTTTTTCAGCGCGCTGCCCTGGTCGATGCCGACGACGCCGGAGAGGACGCCGACCACGCTCGACGGGGTGCCGTCCGGCAGCGACAGCGCGGTGCTGTTGGCGTGCACCGTCTGGCCGAGATAGGAGTAGTTCTCCACCTTGGTGCCGAACGTCTTGTTGATCTGCGCGGTGGTGCCGGACGCCTCCACGTACATGCCGCCGAGGGTCTCGTTGAGCGTGAAGCCCTGGGACTTGAGCCAGGACTGCGTGGCCGAGACGTCGGACGCGACGGGCGCGAAGCGGGCCACGAAGTCCTTGTTGGTGAGCCAGTTGCCGTAGCTCGCGCTGTCGGGGTCGGAGATCGAGGCGAGGGTGGCCTCGGCGGCCGCCTGGTCGCGCAGCTTGAGCAACAGGCCGAACGAGATCGTGCTGCTGTCGGCCGGCGCGTTGCCGGTGGCACGGGCCTTGCCCAGCCAGTGTGGCTGGCTCCCGTTCAGCACGTGCCGCCCGGGGCGGGGTCCGGCGGTGGCCGGTCCCGCTCCGAGGACCGTGGCAGCGGCCGTGCCGATCACGACGACGGCGGCCAGCCGCGACCTCATGGTCGAAGCCTTGATCACTAATGCCTCCACGTTGAGTGGCAATGATGTGAAAGAACCTCCCCACATAACGCTGAAACATGTGAGTGGGTCAATAGTCAAGGCATTACGGCTACTAATTTGATGATCTTCTAGGTAGCTTCCCGAACATCGAACGTCTGTTCTAAGATGCTGGTCGTGGGCGACGAGGCGACCATCCTGCACGCCGATCTGGACTCGTTCTACGCGTCCGTCGAGCAGCGTGACGACCCCGCATTGCGCGGTCGTCCGGTGCTCGTGGGCATGGGCGTGGTGCTCGCCGCGAGCTACGAGGCCAAGGCGTTCGGCGTGCGCACGCCGATGGGCGTCAGTCAGGCCCGGGCCCTCTGCCCGCGGGCGGTCGTCGTCCCACCGCGCATGTCCGCCTACTCGGCCGCCAGCAAGGCGGTCTTCGAGATCTTCCGCGACACCACCCCGATCGTCGAGGGCATCTCGATCGACGAGGCGTTCCTCGAGGTGGCCGGGCTCCGCAAGATCCATGGGACGCCGCGCGAGATCGGCGCCCGGCTGCGGGCCCGGGTGCGCGAGCAGGCCGGCCTGCCGATCACGGTCGGGGTCGCCCGCACCAAATTCCTGGCCAAGGTGGCCAGCGGCGTCGGCAAACCCGACGGGCTGCTGGTCGTGCCGCCCGGCGAGGAGCTGGCCTTCCTGCACCCGTTGCCGATCGAGCGGCTCTGGGGCGTCGGCCCGGTCACCGCGGGCAAGCTGCGCGACCAGCGCATCCACACGGTCGGCCACGTCGCCCGCATCGGCGAGGCGGGACTGGTCGCGATCCTCGGCGCGCACGCCGGCCGCCACCTGCACGCGCTCGCCCACAACCGCGACCCGCGCCGGGTGCGGGTCGGCCACCGCCGCAAGTCGATCGGCTCGCAGTGCGCGCTCGGGCGGCGGCCGCGCCCGTTCTCGGAGACTCAGTTCGCCGAGATCGACGCGACCCTGGCCGCCTTGGCCGACCGGGTCACCCGGCGCATGCGCGCCGCCAACCGGCCCGGCCGTACGGTGACGCTGCGGCTGCGATTCGACGACTTCGGGCGGGCCACGCGCTCGCGCAGCGTCCTCAAGGCGACGATGCAGACCCGCGCGATCCTCGACGCCGCCCGGGTGCTGCTGGCCGAGGCCCGGCCGCTGATCGAGGCCCGCGGGCTCACCCTGGTCGGCCTCGCGGTCAGCAATCTCGAAGGAGAAGGGGCGGTGCAGATGCCGCTGCCGTTCGACGACCCCTACGACGACCAGCTCGACATCGCGGTCGACGCGGTCCGCGACCGCTTCGGCTCGGCCGCGCTCACCCGGGCCGCCTCCCTCGGACGCGACCTCGGCCCGTCGGTGCCGATCCTGCCCGACTAGGGTTTTGCCGGTGAGGAAGATCTACGTGATCGGGATCGGCGCCGGGGACCCCGACCATCTGACTTTGCAGGCGGCCAAGGCGATCGGGCGGACCGACGTGTTCTTCCTGCTCGACAAGGGCGAGGCCAAGCAGAGCATGATCGAGCTCCGGCAGCGGATGATGAAGGCGTACGGCCGCCCCGGCCGCCGGGTGGCCGAGGGCCGCG
>DASWRZ010000384.1:0-10092 GCA_036402935.1 Actinoplanes sp. | reverse complement strand
CCGAGCCGGGCCAGGGTGTCGCCGGAGCGCAGGCCGGGCAGCATCCGCCGGGCGATCAACTGCAACAACTCGTCGCCGGCGTGGTGGCCGAGGGTGTCGTTGACCTCCTTGAACCGGTTGAGGTCGACCAGCACCACCGCGCCGCCGCTGCCGTCGCGCCGGCTGGCCGCCAGCGCGTGCGCGGCCCGGTTGCGGAACTCCTCCCGGTTGGGCAGGCCGGTCAGCCCGTCGTGCAGGGCCTCGTGCTCCTGCTGGGCGGCGTAGCGGCGCAACGACCGGGTCGTCGACCAGGCGATCAGGGCGAGGACCAGGTAGATGCCGCCGAGCACCCCGCCGAGCCGCCAGTAGGTCTGCACGATCTCGCGGTGCAGCCGGGCGGCGATCGCCTGGTAGGGCAGATAGAGCTCGAGCACCCCGACCGACTCACCGGTCGCGCTGGCCACCACCGGCTGGAGCGCCCGGATGGCCCGGCCGCCGGGCGCGTCCGGATCGTCGACGACGTCCACCGCGGTGTTGCCGATCGCGGCGGCCCGGAACGCCGGATCGTCGGTGGAGATGCCGCCGGCCGTCGAGCCGTCGTCGGCGTACACGACCTGGCCGCTGAACGTGCGCACACGCATCCGGACCACCGAGCCGTGGAACAGCGCGAGGTCGGTCGCCTCCTGCAGGTGCCGGCGCTGGTCGGTGGTCAGGCCCTCGTCGAGCCGCCCGGCGTTGCCGAGCGCCGGGGCGACCGCCATCTCGGCGATCACCGCGGCCTGCGAACGGCCCTGGTCGATGCCCTGCCGGGCGGCGTCCTGCTGGACGCCCCGGATCAGCACGGCGCCCAGCGCGGCGATCGGGACCAGGCCGGCGATGGCATACGTCGCGAACAGGGAGGCGCTGGATCGCGCCCCCTGCCGCCGTTGCCGGTGTCGTCGCCACACGCCGGTCTTATCGGTGCGTGGGGCGCGACATAAAGGAATCCGGTCACCACAACCCCGGGCCCGCCGCGCTTCCCCGACCGGCGGGGCCGCCGTGGTCAGCGGGGCGGGCGAGGTGCTGGTGCCGCGTCGTGAGCGGTTCTGAGCCGCTGGTAATGCCGCCCCCGCACCCTCAGCAAGACGGTCGCGCACACCGCGGAGAGCACGGAACCGGCCAGAACGCCGAGCTTGGCGTTCTCGCTTCCGGCCCCGAACGCCAGCTCCGAGATCAGCATCGACACCGTGAACCCGATGCCGCCCAGCATCGCCAGCCCGAGCACGTCCCACCAGTCCAGCTCGTCGGCCAGCTCGGCCCGGGTCAACCGCTGCACGCCCCAGGTGGCACCCAGGATCCCCAGCGTCTTGCCGGCGAGGAGCCCGGCCACGATTCCCAGCGTCACCGGGCTGCCGAGCGCGCTCAGCCCGCCGATCGGCACGCCCGCGGCGAAGAACGCGAACACCGGCACGGCCACCCCGGCCGACAGCGGGCGCCAGCGGCGCTCGAAACGCTCGGCCAGCCCCCTCTTCACCGGCACCGTGAAGGCGAGCAGCACCCCGGCGACCGTGGCGTGCACCCCCGAAGCGTGCACCAACGCCCAGGTCACGCCGGCGAGCGGAAGCAGGGCCCACCACCGCCGCACTCCGCGCTGCACCAGGAACGCGAAGCCGGCCAGCGGCACCACGGCCAGGAGCAACGGCAGCGGATGAAACGCCGACCGGTAGAACAGCGCGATGATCGTGATGGCGATGAGGTCGTCGGCGACCGCCAGCGTGAGCAGAAAGGTTCGCAGCGCCGCCGGCAGGTGACTGCCGATCAGCCCCAGCACGGCCAGCGCGAACGCGATGTCGGTCGCGGTCGGCACCGCCCATCCGCGGGGTGCCCCGTTCGCCGTCACCACGTTGATCACGGTGTAGATCAGCGCGGGCACGGCAACGCCACCGAACGCCGCCGCCACCGGCAGAACCGCCCGTCTGGGATCCCGCAGATCGCCCGCGACGAACTCCCGTTTGAGCTCCAGCCCGGCGACGAAGAAGAAGACGGCCAGAAGGCCGTCAGCCGCCCAGGCGGCCGAGGAGAGATGCAGGACCTTCAGTTCCGCGAGCTTCTCGTACGCCGTACGCCGTACGCCAGGGCGAGTTGGCCCACACCAGCGCGATCGCGGCCGCCCCCAGGAGCAACAGCCCGCCGGTGGTCTCGGTGCGCAGGACGTCGGCGATGCGACGGGCTTCGCGCCTCGTGGCGTGGATGAACAGGGGCGTGCCCGGCACGACGGCCTCCGGTGGGGTCGGCAACAGAATCGCCGACCAGACTTCCCGGCACACCTGCGTTCACCTTATCCGCACGGCGGGCGGTGGACCGATCATCGTGTTGCCGGGCCGGGTCGGCAGCGCGGGCCGAACCCGGAATGGGGTACCGCTTCGACCCGGGTGACGCATCCTGATCAGGGGGCCGCGCGTTGACCCGGCGTGCGTATCTCCCAGCGTGTCCTGATCGGCGGCGCCGTGGCCGCCATTGCCATCGCCGGCACCGGCGTGGCCCGTGCCGCGGTGGTGGGCACCTCGGCCCACACCTCACCGCAATTCAACGGCTCGGTCTACGCGATCGCCTACCACGGCGACACGGTCTACGTGGGCGGCTCGTTCACCAGCGCGGTGATCGACGGGCGCCTGGTGCACCGGGACCGGCTGGCCGCCTTCGACACCCGCAGCGGTGACCTGCTCTCGTGGGCGCCCGAGGCGAACAACACGGTCCGGGCGCTCGCGGTCTCCGACGGCTCGGTCTACGCCGCGGGTGACTTCACCGAGATCACCGGCCACCACCGGGACCGCCTGGCGCAGATCAACGGCTCCTCCGGAGCCGTCGGCGCCTTCTCCCACCAGGTCACCGGCATCCCCCAGGCGCTCGCGGTGGGCAACGGCAAGCTGTACGTCGGTGGCTCGCTCAGCCGGATCGACTCGTCCCCGCGGACCCGTCTGGCCGCGTTCTCGCTCGGCGACGGCGCGATCGACCGCCGGTGGACGCCGACCGCCGACGACACCGTGCACGCGCTGGCCTTCGCCGGCGACCGGGTCTATCTGGGCGGCAGCTTCCACCGTACGGACGGGGCCCGCTCGACGCTGCGACTGTCCGCCGTGGACCCCACGACCGGCGCACTGATCCCCGGTTTCCGGCCGGCGCCGCCCGCGATGGTGCACTCCATCGCGGTCGACTCCCGAGGGGTCTATGCCGCGATGGGCGGCCAGGGTGGCCGCGCGGCCGCGTTCACGACCAGCGGCCGGACGCGCTGGACCCGGGTGTTCGACGGCGACGTGCAGGGCGTGGCGGTGCTCGACGGCACCGCGTACGTCGGCGGGCACTTCGACCACGCCTGCACCACCGCCCGGAACGGCGCCCAGGGCACCTGCTCAGGCGGCTCCCAATCGCGGGTCAAGCTGGCCGCGGTCAACGGCGACGGCTCGCTGAACTCGTGGGCACCGCAGGCGAACGGGATCGTCGGCGTACGCACGATCGTCGTCGACCCGGTACAGCACACCGTGGCGGTCGGGGGCGACTTCACCACGATCGGCGGCAAGGCCCAGAAGCGTTACGCCTTCTTCGGCTGAACCGGTGAAGCTCCGCATTCTGGGCCTGGTGTTTCTGACGCTGCTGCTGGGCCCGTCGGCCCGGGCGTCGACGACCGCGCTGGCCCGGATGCCGGCGGCGCCACGGCCGACGCCCGACGCCGTCCGGTTCACCTTCGACGGAGGCAGCCTGCTGGCCGATGTCAGCGGGCACGGGCACGACCTGAGCCCGGTCAGCCGGCACGGCGGCGCATTCGCCACGGCCGCCCACGGCGCCGGGAGCGCCCTGGTGTTCCCGCCGCCCTGCCACGACGAGCCGTGCCCGCGGATCGCGCTGCGCGCCCCGACCGCGGCCGACCTCGACCCGGGCACCCGGCCGATCCGCTGGGGCGCGGCGGTGAAGCTGGCCGCCGATGAGACGACCAAGGGCGAGAACGTGGTGCAGAAGGGCTATTCGGCCGGCGGCAGCCAGTACAAGCTGCAGATCGACGGGCACGCCGGCGACCCGAGCTGCGTGATGGTCGACGACAGACGGCCGGAGATCCACCTGGCGATGAGCAGCGTGAGCATCGCCGACGGCCAGTGGCACACGGTGGAGTGCAGCCGCTCGGGCGCCGATCTGGTCGTGCTGGTGGACGGGGAAGAACGCGGCTCCACGACGCTGCCGGCCGACCTGTCGGTGCGCAACCGGATCCCGTTCAGTGTGGGCGGCAAGGGGTCGTTCACCAACAACGACCAGTTCCAGGGCGAACTGGACGACATCTGGGTGTCGATCGGCCAGTAGTGGTGGAAGCAGCAGCTCTAGAACTGGCCGCTCGGGAACTAGTAGTTCTGGGGCAGGGCGTACGGCTTGGAGTCGACCTCGATCGAGCTGAACCAGCCGGTGACCTCGATGCGGATCTCGGGCGTGCCCGGCACCCGCGGCACCGCGGCCAGCCGGATGTGCCGCGAGGTGAAATAGGTGGCGCCGACGAAATCGACCTCCACTCCCTCCGGCACGATCACCTTGAGCTCGCCGAACACGCAGGCCCCGCTGATCTCGATGAGGCTCTGATCGGTCAGCACCGCTCGCAGGTCGATCTCGGTCGACCCGAAGATGTTGCGCAGCTTGAGCCGCCCCGACCGCAGCTTCCACCGCCCGCGCCGCTTGTTGTCGCTGAACACCGTGACGACCTTGTCGACCGTGTGGGCCGACCCGACGATCGGCGTGGTCGCCAGCCCGGCCGTCGCCTGCTCCAGCGCCGTGTCGTCCTCGGCCGCCCAGACGGCACCGACCCGGGCGCTGAACTCCTCGAGCGTGAGCCGCCCGTCGCCGCAGGCCCGCTGCAACATCTCGGCCGCCCGCTCCCGCTCGACATCGGACGGCGGCCGGCGCATAGGACTGGTCACCCCAGCGACCCTAGCCCTTCCCCGCCCCGGTTTCCGCCCCGCTCGCGGTCCGGCCTCAGAGGTAGGCCGGCAGTGTCAGCGTCGCCGTGTCGGTCGCCGTGCCGTCGGCGGTGTGGCCGGTGACGATCACCCGGTAGTTGTCGGCACTCGGCGGGATGAACGTGATCTGGGCCGCCCCGTCGTCGTCGGCCAGCACCGTACCCGCGTCGTCGACCACGCCGTCGCTGTCCCCGACGACCTGATAGTCGAAGGAGACCACGTCGGGCATGCCGCCGGCGAACGTGACCGCGGTCGGCTTGCCGGGGACACCGCGGCCGGGGTCGGCGACGATCCGCGGCAGCGTACCGACGTCGAAGTGGTATTCGGTGACCGGCGACAGCGAACCGTCGCGGAACCGCCGCTGCACCGCGAGCGTGCTCGGCCCGGTGTGACCGGGCGTGAAGGCGACCGAGGTGATGGCCTCACCGGCGTCGCGCGGCATCGTCCGCACCGGACCGTCGTCGACGTGCCAGAGGTAGCCGGTGGTCTCGCCGGTCAGGTCACCGAGGAAGCCGAAGGTGCCCGGCACACCCATGCCGAGCGCCTCCCCGGATGCCGGCCAGCTGGCCGTGACCTGCACCGCCGGGTCGGCGACGACGATCGGGTAGTCGCGCCGGTCGGACGCCGTGCCGTCGCCGTCGACGCTGACCGCGGTGAGCACGCGCCAGCCCGCACTCTCGGGGGTGAAGGCGACGTCGGCGGTGCCGTCGGCTCGGGCCGCGACCGTCTGCTCCGGCGCCCCGTCGCCGAACGAGTAGCGGTAGCCGACGACGCCCGGCCGGCCCGGGGTCAGCGTGACCGTGCCGATCCGCCCGGCGATGGCCGCGACACCGAGATCCGGCACCGGCTTGATCACCGGCGCCGACGAGACGGCCACGGTGAGCGTGCCGGCCGGGGTCAACGTGCCGTCGGCCCGCCGGACCCGCGCGCTGACCACGACCGGTGCGGCGTGCGCGGCGACGACCGGCACCGTGATCCGGGGCGCGAACCGAACCGACCGCTCGGCGCCGCCGTCGACGCTGTACTGATATTCCGAACCGTCGGACAGACCGCTGGTGATCGTCACGGCCGCGTTGTCCGGGCCGGCCCGGAGGGACGGCCGCGGGTCGATCACGTCGAAGGACTGCTCCCGCGAGCCGGAAAGCTCACCGGTCGCCGTCACCGAGGAGACGGTCAGCGTGTAGGCACCGCTGTGCCCGGGTGTCCAGGGCAGCTGCGTGGTGCCCGCCGGCCCGGCGTCGACGCGGCGCCGGCCGTCGCCGAAGTCGTATTCGTAGGCGACCACATCGGTCGCCGGCGAGGTCAGCGTGATGGTGCCGGCTTCGCCGGCCACCAGGGCCGGGACGGAGACACCGGGCGCGTCGTCGGCCGGCGGCGTGCAGGCGTACGCGACGTCCGGCCCCTCGTTCCCGGCGGCGTCGACCGCGTTGACCGTGACCTCGTCGCCACCGACCTGAATCCGGCCGTGGTCACCGCGCACCCGGCCGCTGCCTCCCCGCGCCGACCAGGCGAAACCGACGGTGTCGGGGTCGCCGGCGCGGTCGAGGACGAACACTCCGGTGCAGTCGGTGCTCCGGACGGCCGGCGGTGTCCGAGGCGGCGTGTTGTCGACCGTGAGGAAGCACGGCGAACTCCATGGCGAGGTGTCGTCACCGTCGCGCGCCTGCCCGGCCCAGGCCAGGACCGTCCCGTCCGGATAGTCGCTCAGGTCGACGGCCGCGGTCGGGTCGACGCCGTAGCCGCCCCGGATCTGCCGGCGCCGGTCGGGATGGTCGACCGGCCAGATCGCGAACTGCACCGCCCGCGGCTGCTCCCGATCGGCGTCGCCGACGTGCAGCGCGAGCGTCGTACGTCCGCCCGCGGTGGGCATCTCCGCTGGCGTTCCGCACCCTCGCGAGGGGTCACGCAGGCCGAGCCGGCTCAGGGTCGGCGCGTGGTTACCCCAGATCGTCAGCCGGAACGGCTGCATCAGCCGGCCGGCCAGCGCCCGCGCCTCGGCTCCGGCCCCGATCCGCGCCTCGAAGCTGATCGTCCTGTCGCCACGGGCCATCGCGGCATCGACCTGCGACAGCACATCGACGCCCAGATAGGCACCCGGGCAGAGCGCGCCCTTACCGAACTCGGCGTGCCCGACCAGCTCCACCTCGGCCGGCGGCCGGGCCCAGGTCGTCTCCGTCCCGACCGGACCGGTACGCCAGACCTCGATCGGCCCGGCCGTGCCGCAGTCGGTGACCGCGGTCTCGGTCGCCGAGAGCGTGGCCCGATGCAGCACCTGCCCGCGGAAGGCGGTCAGGTCGTAGGTGAAGTAGGCCCGGCGGGTGTGCTTGACGCCGTCGACCACGAAGGACCCGAGCGGCGTGTCACCGGGCGCGTCGACCTGGGCTCCTCCCGGGTCGGTGGAGTCGGTGAAAATCCAGGTCTCGGGGGTGCCGGGGCCGTAGTTCATCGCGTGGGCGGGCGCCGCGACGAACGCGGCCACCAGGCCGAGCGTAACGGCGGCGGCGCACCGCAGGCCGCGACCCGGACTCCCCATCTCGTCTCCCCGCACCCCAGGTCAGGGCTTCGGACTCTAACACCGTCAATGTCCAACACGCCCGCACGAGATCAACAGCTCATCGATCCCGGCGAAAACGACATGCGGTCGCGGCACCGCTCGCGACACCCTCGGACCGACGACGACCAATTCCCACTCCATCACGATTAACGAACGTTAATGGTCTTGCGAAGTAGCCGAGAGCAACTTTTCAGTCTGACATGTAGCAGGTCCCCAGCGAAGATGAAGCGGGCCATTCACTCATGCGCCGCCCATGGCGTCCATTACGCTCCCGCCGCACCATTACGTTGAGGAGGCACCTCGGGACGCTGGGTGAATTCAACGAGGCCGGACTCGCGGGACTGGCCGGTCGGAGACTTCCTCGAGCCAATTCCACGAACAAACCCAGGACGGCTGTACGCCAATATTATCTATCAGTTTCACTGGACAACCCTTCGACTCGAGAAAGCGACCGATGACGAGGTCCTCGGCAGCATGCGCTATCTCTTCACAAATCCGCTGATGCGGCAGTACTGGGCCGCTGCCGAGCGGGGCCGCACTTCCCTGGTCCCCGGCAGCCCCGAACACCTCTTCACCAAGAAGCTCGACGAGTTGTGCCGCGACTACGACACGGCAGTGGCCGCGGCACGCCAGAGACCGGGGCCCCCAGCCCCGCCGGACCCGGTGCGGTCATGGCACGACAGCGACGAGACTGCCGCCTGAACTGACGGGACACCGGCTCCGCGATTCCGCTTTCGGGCGAGCCACCCGTTCGCTAGGCTCACATGCGGTCCGCCGCCGCGCTATTTGCGCGCGGCGGCATCACTCACCTTGACGACCGCCAGAAGGGCAGCCGCGTGGAATTCGTACGTCGTCTCGGGAAATCACCTCGGGAGCGCGGGAGCCTGAATAACGCGACCTGCCCCGACATCTTCGAGCTTTCCAGCGGCGATTTCGCGATTATCGGCACCGACGCGACGGAAGAGCTGGACCGGCTGTTGCCGCAGGATGCCGGGCGCGCCGACTACGAGCGCATTGTCGTCGTTTCTCGGGAGACGCTGGTGGCGGCGCGGCGGGACATCCCGGAGGTCTAGCCCGCGGTCAGGATCACGTGCAGGTTGCGGGGGCCGTGGACGCCCTCGACGCGCTTGAGTTCGATGTCGCTGGTCGCCGACGGGCCGCTGATCCAGGTGAGCGGGCGGGTCGGGTCGAGGCGGGCGATCGCCTCCGGGACGGCGGCCACCACCTGGTCGGGGCGGATCACGCAGATGTGCAGGTCGGGCAGGAGCGAGATGATGCGGCGGCCCTGATCCGGACCGGCGTCGAGGACGATCGTGCCGGTCTCGGCGATGCCGACCGCGGCCGCGGTGACCACACCGTCGGCGGCGGCGATGCGGTCGGCCGGGAGGTTCTCGTCCACCAGCGTGACGACCTCGGGCGGGAGCCAGGAACGGTCCAGACCGGGCGGAATGATCAGCGTGCCCGTACCGGAAATGGTTTTGATCGTGTCCGCGACCGACGCTCCCTGATGGACCACCGCCTTGTAGTCGAGCAGCCGCTCGACGAAGAGGTCGAGGTCGGCCGGGTCGAACTCGCGGCGGTAGGCGCGCGGGATGTCGGGCACCGCGGGCTGGTCGCGCAGCGCCGCGCGCACCCGGCCGAGGATGACGTCTTTCGAGCTCATCGGCCTCGCCACCAGTCGCGGAAGGTTTCGGGCGGTGGCGCCGGCAGATCACGGCTCGCCGTCCAGCCGTTCAGGGGCGGGGGCAGCCGCCGGCCGGCGTATTTGGACAGCTTGGCCGCGTGCTGGGCGGCCTCGTAGAGGCGAGGGTGGTCCATCGTGTAGGCCGCCGCGCGCATCGCGGCCTTCTCGGTGCGCGGGTGGGGCGCCTCGTCGCGCAGGTGGACCAGGATCGACGGGATGTCGATCTTCACCGGGCAGGCGTCGAAGCAGGCGCCGCAGAGCGAGGACGCGTAGGGCAGCGAGGCGTTGTCCTCGACGCCGGTGAGCTGCGGCGACAGCACGGCGCCGATCGGGCCCGGGTAGACCGAGCCGTAGGCGTGCCCGCCCGTTCGCTCGTAGACCGGGCACACGTTGAGGCAGGCCGAGCAGCGGATGCAGTGCAGCGCCTGGCGGCCGATCTCGTCGGCCAGCACCGCGGTGCGCCCGTTGTCGAGGAGCACCAGGTGGAAGTCTTGCGGCCCGTCGCCCGGGGTCACGCCGTGCCACATCGACGTGTAGGGGTTCATGCGTTCGCCGGTCGACGCCCGGGGCAGCAGCTGGAGGAAGACCTCGAGATCGGACCACTGCGGCACGATCTTCTCGATGCCCATCACGGTGATCAGGGTGTCCGGCAGGGTCAGGCACATCCGGCCGTTGCCCTCCGATTCGACCACGGCCAGCGTGCCGGTCTCGGCGATCGCGAAGTTGGCGCCCGAGACGGCGACCCGGGTCGAGAGGAAGGTCTCGCGCAGGTAGCGCCGCGCGGCGGCCGCCAGCACGGGCGGGTCGTCCGTCAGTTCGGGATCGACGCCCGGCATCTCCCGGAGGAAGATCTCGCGGATCTCGGCCCGGTTGCGGTGGATGGCCGGCACCAGGATGTGGCT
>DASWRZ010000383.1:0-15322 GCA_036402935.1 Actinoplanes sp. | reverse complement strand
CAGGTTGGCCAGCTCGAGAGCGTACGGCAGGGTGACGTTGGTCAGCGCGTACGTGCTGGTGTGCGGCACCGCGCCGGGCATGTTGGCGACGCAGTAGAACATCGACTCGTGCACCGGATAGACCGGGTCGGCGTGCGTGGTGGGCCGCGAATCCTCGAAGCAGCCGCCCTGGTCGATCGCGATGTCGACGAGCACGCTGCCCGGTTTCATCCGGCTGACCAGCTCGTTGGAGATGAGGTTGGGCGCCTTCGCGCCGGGCACGAGCACCGCCCCGATCACCAGGTCGGCGTCGAGGACCGCCTTCTCGATCTCGTACGCGTTGGAGGCCACCGTCTGCAGATGGCCCCGGTAGTCGGCGTCGGCCGCCCGCAGCTTGGCGATGTTGCGGTCGAGCACCAGCACCTCGGCCTGCATGCCGAGCGCGATCGCGGCCGCGTTCATGCCCGAGACGCCGGCGCCGATCACCACGACCTTGGCCGCGTAGACACCGGGGACACCGCCCATGAGCACGCCGCGCCCGCCGCCCGAGCGCATCAGGTGGTAGGACCCGACCTGCGGGGCGAGCCGCCCGGCGACCTCGGACATCGGGGCGAGCAGCGGCAGCGACCGGTCGAGCAGCTCGACCGTCTCGTACGCGATGCCGGTGACCTTGCGGTCGATCAGCGCGTCGGTGCACTCCTTGGACGCGGCGAGGTGCAGATAGGTGAAGAGGACCTGGCCCGGCCGCATGCGCGGGTGTTCCTCCGCGATCGGCTCCTTGACCTTGAGGATGAGCTCGCCGGTGGCCCACACCTCGTCGGCCCCGGCCACGATGGTCGCTCCGGCCTCCTGATAGTCACCGTCCGTGATCGACGACCCGGTGCCGGCGCCGGACTGCACGAAGACCTCGTGCCCGGCACGGCGGAACTCGTAGACCCCGGCCGGGGTGATGGCAACCCGGAACTCATTGTTCTTGATCTCGCTGGGAATGCCGACGCGTACCACCGACACCGTCCTTTCTCAACGCTGAGTAAGAACCTTCTCGGCCGCAGACTACCGCCGCCGGCTGACACTTTCCCCGAGGTTGGCGACCGTCACGGCAAACGGGGCGGCGAGCGCCGTGCTCACCCCGTACGGTGTCCGCCGTGCTCGACGCGGCGACCGTGAGCGCGGGCGTCCTAGCCTGGTAAGTGCCGTTCGAGCGGGGATCAGCCCGGCGGGGCCCGGCCGCTGCCCTTCGTGAGGCGGTGGCGGACGGCGTCGTACGCCCGCTCGCCGAAGACCGCTCCGTACAACTGGAAGCAGGCCAGGAACAGCAGCACCGGCAGCAGGATGTCCTCGACCAGGTCGAGGAGCCGGACCAACAGGCCCCAGGCGTACGCGACCGGCCGGCCATAGCCGCATTGGGTGTGGTTGTCGCCGGTGCACAGCTCGTGCACCCGCACACTGCGACCGACGTCGGCCGGGGTGGCCACCGAGTGCCTGAGGTCGATGGACGTGGCGCCGACCACGGCCCGGCAGGACCACCAGTATCCGAGGCCGTTCCCACCGATCGGCCCTTGCCGCCGGCAGCTCTGCACGACCGCGGTCACGTCGCGCTCCTGCCGCCCCGCGGCCGTGCTGCCGCCGGTGCCGCCGTAGATGCTGCCGGCGGTGCTCACGACGGCCCAGAGGACGGCGGCGCCGAGGAGAAAGACCAGTCCGCCACGCAACGCCGCCAGGCGTTTGGACCGGATCCTCGAAGTTCCGCCGTCCTGCTGTGCCATCAGAATCCGAACGTCGACGTCATCGCCAGCGCGCTGATCCCGTCGAACTTCCCGCGGCGGGCCGCCACCGGGGTCGCGCCCACTACCGCGCCCTGAGTCGCGGCGTTGAATCTGTCGGCCTTGTTCCAGTCGAAGAAATCCTTGCGGAAGGCCTTGGCCGCCTCGCGGGTACCCCCCAGGTCGCGGCGGTCCCGCAGGAAGCTCCGCACCGAGCCGGCGAGGAATTTTGCCGGGTTGCGGCCCATGTTCGAGCTGATCTCGTCCTTGGTGCCGGTCGATGCCACCTTCTTGATTCCCTCCTTGAAGCCCGCCCAGGCAGCCGGCCCGGCATCTTCCATGCCCGATTCCACCACCTTGCCGACCGCGTTGCCGCCTCCGCTGGCCAAGGCGCCGCCGGCGGCGCCCAGGCCGGTGTCGATGAGCATATTCAGGCCGGCCTGTCCCCAGGACTCCTTGCCTCGGGCGAGTTGACGACCGTTGGTGATGGCACTACCGACCAGTCCACCCAGCGCACCGCAGACCAGAGCGCCGGCCCCACCGGTGGCGACGGTGCAGAGAATGCCCACACCCGCACCCACGATCGTCCCGAGGTTGCGGTTCGCGAACGACCCGACCGCCTCCGTGCCGTGCCAGGCTGCCTTGGCCGCGCTCTTCACGTGCCGGCAGATCCAGCTCGTGCAGGATCTGTGCGGTCCGGCGTCCGACGAGGCGTGGCTTCCGCCCCCGCTGCCGGAGTTGCGGCTGCCGGAGCCACCGTTGTTCTGGTTGTAGAGCGCCGTGATCTGGGCCTGGCAGGCGTCCCAGCAGGACGAGCCGGTTCCGCTGGGCTCGGGCATGTACATCAGGCCGGTCGGGTCGGCCTTGTTGACCGGGTCGTTGCCGGCGTACGCATAGCCGTTGAGCTGTGTCGGATCGGTCTGTTCCAACACCGGGTCGGCGGTGGTGAACCGGCCGGCCGACGGGTCGTACTCGCGGGCGCCGAGGAGCGTCAGGCCGGTCGAGGTGTCGGCCGGCTTGCCGAGGAAGCCGTGGTTGTCCGGCGCGGCGGCCGCCGGGCCGCGCGCCTCCCCGTACGGGGTGAACTGCCGCCACGTCGGCGTGGCGCCCGTGTAGTCGAGGTAGAGCGCCGGGGTGTCGTGCTCGTCGGTCAGGGCGAAGCTGACCGCCGTGGTCGCGGTGCCGGTGCGCACGGCCTGGCCACCGCCGGGCAGGCCGTAGTAGCGCGTGCCGGTGACGCTGCCGGTGGCCGTGTTCAGCACGAACTGCTCGTCATCGAGGTAGAGCGTGGTGCTGCCCGGGTCGTGCTGGACCAGGATGCCGCCGTCGGCGTCGTAGACGAAGCTCGACGACCCGGCCGTTGACCCGGTGACCGTGGCGAGGCGTCCGGCGTCGTCGTAGCCGAGCGTCTGGTTGCCCGGCCCGGCGTTGCGCGTGGTCATGTTGCCGGCCGCGTCGTAGCCGTACGACGTGCTCGCCCCGCCGGTCGTACTGGTCGAGGTCAGGGTGTGCGGCTGGGACGTCCCGTAGTGGTAGGTGGTCGTCGCGTCGGCCGACGGGCCGCCGGCGAAGCCGTGCTGGACCTGCTGCGAGCGATCGCCGAGCGCGTCGATCGTCCAGGTCGTCCAGTACGCCGACGACGCGCCGAGCCCGTCCGACACCATGCTCGAGCTCCCGCTGCCCGGCGTGGCCGCACAGTTGTCGTTCGCCGTCCACGCGGCCAGCAACTGCACGAGACCGTCGTACCGGAAGCACTGCGTCTCGACGGCGGTCGAGGATCCGAGCCGGGTGCTGGTCTGCTGGGTCAGATTGCCGGCCAGGTCGTACGAGTACGCCTGCTGGTCGACGTTCGACGTCGCGCCGGTCTGCCGGGTGAGCAGCTGGTTGGTGAGCCGTCCGCTGTTGTCGTCGTACGTGTCGGTGACGTACGAGAGGTTCGGTGCCGCACCGAGGGCGGCCTGGTTGACCCGCCCGAACGCGTCGTAGGTCGTCGAGTCGGCGTAGCCGGTCAGCCCGCCGATCCGGTCGGGCAGGTCGAGCACGCCCTGATAGCCGTGGTTGACGGTCTCCGCCGGCAGTCCGCCCACCGCGTCGTAACCGTCCTTGAGCAGCAGCCCGGTCGTGGTGCTGTATTTGTGCTTCACCGTGTACGTCCCGGCGAGCGAGTTCTCGCTGCCCGGAATCGTCACCGAGGTCCCCTGCGAGTTGCCGAAGACGTCGAAGTTCAGCTCCTGGGTGGTGTAGGTGTTGCCACCGCTGTACGCCGTCGACCCGGTGAGCTGCCCGATCGCGTGGGTCACCCCGGCGACGCCGGTCGAGTTGTCGTAGACCCACCCGGCGACCTGGTTGCCGGCCGCACCCGGCTTCTGGGCGGCGACCGTCGAGGCGTACTCCGCGGTTTTGCGCGACAGCGCGTCGTAGGTGTAGGAAACCGTCTTGCCGCGGGCGTCGGTGGTCTGCAACAGGTTGCCGTCGGCGTCGTAGACCTGGCCGCTGTCCGAGCCGGCGTCCGGGTCGGTCTGCGCGGTCACCCGGCCGAGCAGGTCGTAGGTCTTGGTCCAGACCGGGCCGCCGCTGCCCTGGGTGATCGTGTTCTGGTTGCCGTGCCCGTCGTAGCCGTAGGTGAGCGCGCGGGTCGTACCGCCGCTGACCTTGAACGTGCCGGTGAACAGATCGCTGGGCGGGGTCAGGGACGGCACCGTGACGTAGTTGTCGACCTCGGTGGTCCGGCCGACCGGGTCGGTCACGGTCGTGCTGACGGTGCCTCCGGCGGGCGGGTACGTCGTGGTCCGGTCGCCGTTGCCGACCGTGTAGGTACGGGATACCTCGACGCCGTTCTTCTCGTTCTGGTCGAGCACCTTGGCGCCCAGCGAGTTGTACGTGTAGAAGTGCTGCACCGGCACCTGATCGTGCAGATCGGCGGCCGACGCGAGCGTCGTGTTCGGCAGGGTCGCCGAGTCCCACCAGCCGTCGTACTCGGCCTGTGTCCAGCCGCGGCTGTCGTAGAAGGTGTCGGTGACAAGGCGCCCGCCCTGCGGGGTCATGTCCTGGGTCTGCCGGGGCCGCAGCAGACCGTCGTAGATCACGGCCGAGGTCTGGTAACCCGACTCGTCGTTGAGCTCCTGGGTGGTCACCGCGGTCGGCCCGGTCGCCGAGATCGCGTACGTGTACTTGTAGTTGGCCGGCAGGTCGGTGGTGCGGCTGTTCAGCCACGTCGACAAGATCCGGCCGAGTGCGTCGTACTGGGAAAGGGTGACCACCCCGTTGGGGTCGGTCGCGCTCAGCGTGAGCCCGCGCTCCGGATCGATCACCGAGGACGTCGCCTGGCCGAGCGCGTTGGTGATCGTCTGTCCGACCACCAGGCCGGCCGAGTTGGCGCTGTAGCTGGTCACCGAGTCGTTGCCGTCGGCGTCGTAGCTGTCGGTCGGACGGCCGAGCGAGTCGAACTTCGACCGCGACGTGGTCTGCCAGGCGAACGCCCCACTCGTGTAGTCATCGGCCTTGCGGACCATCGTCACGTCGCCCGCGGTCGGCGTCTTCGTCTGCGGGAACGTGGTGTCGAACGCGGGGTCGTCGTAGTAGTTGCGGGTCGCCGAGATCACCTGCGCCGGCCGGGAGACCGCCGACGGCGCGGTGAGGGTGTTGACGCTGCCCGGCGTCGACGGCTTCGACCCGGCGGTGTAGCCCCCGCACGCCACCGAGTCGGTCTCCTCGGAGGCGACCAGCCCGGCCAGGTTCTTCGAGGTGTTCACCGGGGCGTAGGTCGTCGTCGTGCAGGAGTCGTAGGCGGCGTTCGCCGGCGCGGTGTGCGCGTATTGGTAGGTCTTCAGCCCGGCGTTCGCGCTGCTCGTATCGGTAACGTAGCTCGTGTCGGTGGCGGTGTAGCGCCAGGTCGCCGACGTGCCGGAGGTCACCGCCTGCCGGGTGAAGGACTCCACAGGAGCCACCCAGTTCGAGGTCAGCGCGGGCAGACCGGTGCGGGTCCGCGTCGCCGCGGCGCCGGAGACCCAGTACGAGGTGATCGTCGAGTGGTCGACCGAGTCCCCGAGAAGCGAACTCAGCTCCAGCGTCTCGCCGGCGAGCTGATCGGCGTCGGCGTGCACCCCGCCCTGCGAGTCGGTGAGGTTGGTACCCATGCCCCGGTAGAAGGTGGTCTCCGTCTTGGCCTGCCGGTCGTTGACGCCGTCACCGAGCAACGTCACCACGTCGCCGTAACCGCGGAACTGGCCGTACATCCGGTACTTCGCCTTGACCAGCTCGTTGTCGTCGAAGTGCCAGGCCGCCCCACCGTTGTACTGATACGACGTCGACTGCGCCGAGGCGCCACCGGTCGGGTCGGTCTGCACCACCCTCGTCACGACCCACTTGTTGAACCAGTCGGTGATCGGATCGGTGTACCCGTCCGGCGTCCACGACACCGGGTAACACGACGACGTGTTCGACGCCGGCGTGATCTTCACCGGAGCCGTGCACGGATCGGGCCGACCATAGGTCACGTTGATCTGCGAACCGGTCTCGGTGGTGATCGTGCCGATGCGGTACTTGTAGAACGCCGGCAGCCCGTCGTGGGTCGTGTCGACGCGGTTCTCCAACTGGATCGGCGTGAACTTCACCGCCGGCAGGGCGATCGCCGCGGACGCACCGCCACCGGCCAGATCCGAGCCGGTGTGCACGATCTGCGACAGCCACAGCGTCGCCGCGGTCCCGTCACCGGTCGCCGGCTCGGTCTGGGTCAACGCGTACGAGTCGACCGTCGTGTACTTCGCCGCGCTCACGGAATATTGCTGAGCCTGGATTCCGGTCAGCCGCACGGTCGAGTAGTAGGACGGCTGCTGCGACGTGCAGGTCGCTCCCGACGCGCAGACCAGATCGAACGGTACGTCCGGCCACTTCGACGCGTTCGCCGACTTCAGCGGGCCGCAGCCGTCGGTCACACACCGCTCGCTCGTGGTGTAGACGATCTTGTCAGGCGCTGTCCCGAAGGCCCCACCGGCCCGGAATCCGTAGTCGATGTGGTCGAGATAGGTGTCCCGCACGTAGGAGACGTTGCTCGCGCCGTTGTACTTGCCGTAGTAGTTGGTGTCCTGCTTGTAGTAGTAGGCCATCGCGTTGTCGTGCGGGTCGACCACGTAGTCGAGGTTCCACCGCCAGGCCATCGTGCAGGCGGACGACGACATGCCGGCCGAGTCGTAGCAGGGGTCGCCCGAGTGCGCCGAGTACACCGGCTCGGTCGCCACCGAGTTCGTCTCCGCCTTGCCCGACGCCCAGCCCGGCAGGTGGTTCATGCCGAACGAGTACGTGCTGCCGTCCCGCTCGACGACCTGCCACCAGTCCTGGTCGTACGCGATCGACCCGTTGCCGGTCCCGCTCGTGCAGGTCGCGTCGGTCGTCTTCGTGCAGAAGTGCTTGACCACCGCACCGTCGGCCGACTCGCTGGCGAACAGCTTCTTCGAGGCGTCCCACACCAGCGAGGTGCTGGCGCCGTTGAGCGAGAGCGTGTAGATCGGCCCGTCGTAGCACTGGTCGCCGGTCTTGGTCGGCGCGGCCGAGCCCTCCGGGCTCTCCGAGCAGGTCTGGAACGACTGCTCGATGTACGCCTCGGGCGTGCTCCAACCCTCACCGAGCCAGGACGCCTGGGCCTGGGTGGCCGAGGTCTGCCCGTCGGTGGCGGCCGAGTCGTAGGAGAGGCCGATCTCCGGAGTGAGATCCGACGGCGCGTCGGGCGCCGTGATCGGGTACGAGTACGTGAAGCTGCCGGTGCTTCCGCCCGCCACCCACGACCCCGACGGCTTCAGCGTGGTCGCCGCGTAGCTGCCGGCCTTGCCACCGCCGTCGCCGTCGGCGGCCGCACTCTGCGCCGCCAGCACGGTTGCCGCCGGCGCCACCGCCAGTTTCGCTGACACCGTGCTCGCCGCCGTGTCGTTCGACGAGGCCAGAGGCGTTGGCTGCCGGCAGGCCGCGACGTCCGGCGTCGTCACCACACAGGACGGATAGGACACCAGCTTCAGCCGGGAGCCGTAGTTGCCCCCGTACGCCTGCGCGAAGGACCCGTAGTCGACGCCGATCCGGACCGGGCCACTGTGCTCGCTCGAGACCGACAGGAGGACGCCGTCGATGTGGGCCGCGTCCGCCGCCGCGTGGTCGAGCACCTTGACCCGCACCGAGGCCGGGCCCTTGTCGACCGCCTGTGCCCATACCGGGGCCGACTTGGCCCGGGTGCGCTCGGTCCGGCCCGCGACGATGGTCGCCGAAGCGGGTGCCGGCCAGGAAACATGAGTCGCCCGGTAGGGCGCGGGATCCGCGGGCGGCCGGGCGAAGTGCGACGGCACCGCCTCGACGTTCTTCACCGCGGGCGCCGCGTGCGGCTTCGGCGCCGGATGCGTCGACGGCGCGCTCGCCGGGGACGCGGCCGCGGATCCCGACCCGGCCGGGACGATCGAAGCGATGGCGAATACCACGAAAGGCAGATGCCAGACGCGCATCCTCCGGCGGCCGTTTCCCCGTTTCATCGGCACTCCTGTGAAGTTTTCCGCCCGGCTCCCCCGTAGAGACCGATCATGGCGGTAACGAGCATCTTTACAGGACATGAATCCATGGATGATCACAGATCGATATCGTTCCGCCACTGGCTGGTCCAGCTTGGACCGATGCGTCACGTGAGCGGGAAATACCTGTTTAGAAATTGCTGAACCTAAATACCTCGAATGCGGAACACCGAGACATAAGCATTCACATCTGGCGATCTGCCAGGATGATCGCCATGTCGTACTCGTTTCCTGGACGGCACGGAAGAGGTCGTGGTGCTCAATACGGGCGCCGGGTTGAAATACCCGGAGACCATTCCCGCGTTCGGGGGCGAGCCGAAGCCCGCCCCCGCGAGGAGTTAATTCGAAACCGACGCCAGGTGCGTCTTCAGGCCTTGACCGTACGCCGTGGCAGTCCCGTCGAAGTTGGAGATGAGCGACGGGCCGGTGCTGCAGTCCCAGGTGTTCCAGGTCCATCCCAGATAACCGACGCCGTGCTGATCGGCCCAGTTCATCAGGGTGTCGACGAATCCGTGGGCGCAGTCGTTCTCGCCGATCTCGGTGAGCGTCAGCGGGACCTGCTGCGCGACCGGGGCCAGCTGGCTGTCGTAGCACGACGTGTTCGAGCAGGTGTTGAAGTTGTAGATGTGCGCGAACGCCGCGATGTTGTTCTTCGGATCGGTCGGCTTGTAGGTCAGCCACTGCGTCAGGTCGTTCGAATAGGCCAGGCCGCCGATGAAGATGACGTTGGTGGCGCCGGTCGCGCGGACCGAGTTGACCAGCGTCTGGAAGCCGGCCACCTGGTAGCCGATCCCGTTACAGGTGCCGCCGTCGCGCCAGCACTTCCAGCCGGAGGTCTCGTCGCCGGTGGCCCGCTCCGGGTAGGGCTCGTTGAACAGGTCGAAGACGACCGCGTCGTTGCCCTTGAACGCGTTGGCCACGCCGGTCCAGAAGCTCGGGGCGTACTGGGCGTCGGGCATCGGCTTCTGGCAGGTCGCCTTGACGTCGCTGCAGCCGGCCGAGTTGCCGGTGTAGAGGCCGTAGTTCCAGTGCATCTCGACGATCGGCGTGATGCCGTTCTGCACCAGCAGGTTCACGTAGGTCTTGACCTGGTCCTGGTACGCGGTGCCGCCGTAGGCCGCCGGGACGTCGGCGGTGCCGAGCCAGCACTCCTCGTTGAGCGGCACGCGGACCGCACGGATCTTCCAGCTGCGCATGGCCGTGATGGACGACTGGTCCATCGGGCCGTCCCAGAACCCGTTGCCCTGGATGCAGGCGAACTCACCGCCGGAACGGTTCACGCCGTACAGCTTGTGCTGGGCTCCACTCGCATCGACGAGCTTGTTGCCGCTCACGTGCAGAGCCGGAGCGGCGCCGTTGGTCGGCGGCGGCGTGGTCGGCGGTGTGGTCGGTGGTGTCGTCGGCGGGGTGGTCGGCGGGGTCGTGGTGGTCGATCCGTTGCACGCGACGCCGTTGACCGTGAACGCCGTCGGCACCGGGTTGCTGCCCGACCACGAGCCGAGGAAGCCGACCGAGGCGGAGGCGCCGGTGGCGAGCGCTCCGTTCCAGCTCACGTTGGCGGCGGTGACGTGCGCGCCGGACTGGGTGAAGGTGGCGCCCCAGCCCTGGGTGACCTTCTGCGCCGAGGTGGGGAAGTCGAAGCCGAGCGACCAGGAGGTGAGCGGGTCACCGAGGTTGGTGATCGCGATGTCACCCTGGAAGCCACCCTGCCAGCTGCCGGTGACTTTGTAGGTGACAGAGCAGCCGGCGGCGGCCGCGGACGCCGGTGACAACGTCGCGGCCAGCGTTCCGGCGGTGACCAGCAGACCAGCCACGGCCAGCGATAACGTACGTAGTCTCATCGGTAACCAATCGACGGGGATGAGTGTGGGAGCGCTCCCAGATTCCGTCCTTCCGACATCGTTGTCAAGTGCCGGTAGCAACTCGGGCCGCCGCTTCACGGAGCCGCCTTGCGGTGCAGCTTCTTACGATGCGGTGCAGCTCGCGGCTACGGCGGCCGGCGTGCCCGAGCCGGTGAAGCCGAAACTCGTCGAGGCCTTGGCCGCGAGGGCGCCGTTCCACGAGACGTTGGTGGCGGTGACCGTGGAGCCGCCGGCCGAATAGGTCGCACTCCACATCTGACCGACCGTCTCGCCGTTGGCGAAGGTCCACTTTACCGACCAGCCCTTGATCGCCGCGCTGCCCGCGGTGACGGTCACGTTGTCCTGGAAGCCGCCGTTCCACTGGCCGGCGACCGAGACCGCGGCGCTGCACCCGCCACCGGCCGGCGGCGTGGTGGGACCCGTCGTGGGCGGCATGGTGGGACCCGTCGTGGGCGCAGTGGTCGGTCCGGTCGTCGGCGGGGTGGTCGGGCCGCTGCTCCCGTCGCTGGTCGTGTAGCCGGTCGCGGTGTAGGCCTGCGAACACGTCGAAGAACAGCTGGAAGGCAGGGAGAACGAGTAGACCCGGCCGCCGTTGAGCAGTTGGTCGCTGACGTCGCGTACGCGAATCTGGAACTGCGTCGACCCGGAGGTCGTCCCGTCGATGATGTACGACTGGCCCATGTCGCTGTTCATCTTGGCCGTGTGCCAGGTGCCGCCGTTGAGGTACTCGACGCTGTGGATGCCGTTGGCCAGATGGTTGACCGCGATCGCCGGCCAGTAGGCCTGGGCACCTTGGAGGAACCCGATTCCGATGTCGCCGGTGTAGCCCGGCGCCGGGATGAACTTCCAGGTGATGTGGCGGTTGTTCCAGTGGTCCGGGTACATGTCGCCGACCGGGGCGCCGCTCTTCACGAACTGGTTGAGCGAACCCTTGGACAGGTCGAGATGGTAGGGGTCGTCACGGCACCAGCCGTTGGAGTCGCCGCAGCTGTCGGCGACCAGCATGTTGAGCGTGGCCCCGTTGTACTGGTCGGCGGTCCACCCGCCGTTACGGCAGAACGCCTGGCCGGGCGCGCCGTCGTTCACCCCGGTGCAGTAGTCGGCGATGCTGACCTGCACCCACCGGCCGCAGTTCAGGCCGTTGTTCCACATGCCCATCTTGCTCAGATCGGCCCCGGTCAACGGGCGGGGATAGAACGAGTAGTCCCCCGGGGTGTCATAGACGTTCAGGGCCACGAAGTTCTGCGAATCCAGCTGTCCTTGCGGCAGGCCGCACCCGCCGTACGGGGAGCCGAGGCCGTCGAAGTAGGTCGCGTTGCCGGTGACCGGCGTGGTCGGGTCGGCGGTCGTCTGCGCGCCGGCCGGAAGCTGCAGGGCGAGCAGCGCGAATCCGGCCGCGGCGGCGATCGCCGCGCTGAACCATTTCTTCATGGCGTTCCTTCCAGGGGGACGGAGGCGATTGGGAGCGCTCCCAGAAGGTAAGCCCGGTACCGCTCATCGAGCAACATCCATCGATGGCGAAACCCCGGTGGGGAGCGCTGTCCGCGCTGACCGCGAGCTACCGCCTGGCCGCCCGCTTCGACCGTCTCGGCCTGGTCGAGCAGGACATCGACTACGACGCGCTGGGCATCCCGGTCCTCTGCCCCGACCTGACCGACGAGGAGTTCGCCGCGGGCCGGGGCGAGCTGCCGCCTTGGCAGCGCGCCCTGATGCCGGCGGTGTTCGACCGAACGTGTTCGGCCGGGAGCAACCGCGGCCGCGAACAGTAGCGATAGTCTGCTCCGACCGGCCGCGACCAGCCAAGGACGACACCCGACGATGACCACCGACGACGCCGCCCAGGTGTGGGCGCTGATGCGCGACTTCGTCGAGCGCCAGTCCCCCCGCCACCGCCTTCGCCAGGCCCTCGGCGACAGCCTCGCGAAGGGCCGCAGCAAGGTGCAGGTGCTGCTGATGCTCGGCGAGGGCCCGCACTCCCTGAGCGACATCGCCGAGGCCCAGAGCATCGACAAGCCGTACGCCACCGCCATCGTCGACCAGCTCGAACAACTCGGCTTGGCCACGCGCACCTCCGACCCCGACGACCGCCGCCGCAAGGTCGTCACCCTGACCGCGTCCGGCCGCTCCGCGGCGCTCACCGCCCGCGACATCATGGACGAGCCCCCGGCCGCCCTGGCCGACCTCTCCCCCGATGAACTGGCGCGGTTGGCCGCCGACCTGGGCCGCCTCTCCGGCTGATCGCCGTCCCCGGCAGGTCACCAGACGGCGCCGCCCGCCAGCCAGTCACCAGACGGCGCCGTCCCCGGCCAGGTCACGAGACGGCACTGGCCTCCGGTCAGGTCACCAGACGAAAGGGACGCCGGTCAGGCGTTCGCTCTCGGTCCAGAGGGTGGCGCCCTCGGTAGGGTTGTCGGCGCCCTTGGGCAGGTGGGTGGGGCGGGGCGTCCCGGAGTCCTGATGCCGGCCGGCCGGGCCCAGGAAGGTGCCGTTGGGCAGGGCCGGGGTGGTCGCGGCGTAGAGGGACGGCCAGGCGGCGCCCTCCGGGGAGCCCATGGCCACTCGGGCCAGGAGCGGGACCAGCAGGCGGGCCACGCCGTCGGTGTGCTGCTGGAGGTTGGTCATGGCGGCGCCGGGGTGCACGGCGACGGCGGTCATGGGGGTGCCGGACAAACGGCGGGCCAGCTCCAGGGTGAAGACCACGTTGGCGCGCTTCGACTTGGCGTAGGCGGCCATCGGGCGGTAGCGCTGCTCGCTCATCAGGTCGGTCAGTTCGCCGGAGCGCCAGCGGGCGGCCAGCGCGCTGACGGTGACCACCCGGGCGGCCGGGGCGCGGCGCAGGGCCGGCATCAGCTGGGCGGTCAGGGCGAAGTGGCCGAGATGGTTGGTGCCGACGGTGAGCTCGAAGCCGTCGGCGGTGGTGCGGCGGTCGGGGACGTTCATGACGCCGGCGTTGTTGATCAGCAGGTCGATCGGGCCGCGGGCGGCGGCCTCGGCAGCGGCGGTGCGGATCGAGGCCAGGTCGCCCAGGTCGAGCACGATCGTGTCGAGGGCGGCGGCCGGGGCCGTGGCGCGGATCTGTTCGGCGGCCGCCTCGAGGCGGGTGCGGTCGCGGCCGGCCAGGAGCACCCGGGCGCCGTGTTCGGCCAGCACGCGGGCGGTCCGGAGGCCGATGCCGCTGTTGGCGCCGGTGATCAGGGCGGTGCGGCCGGCCTGGTCGGGGATGGTGGCCGGGCTCCAGTGGGTCGTCGTCATGAGGCGCTCCTCGTTAATGAACATTCATTTAGTAGCTCGAGGGTAGGGCTCCACCTGACGAGTTGTCAAATGAACCTTCATTCAGTAAGGATGGACACATGCGGACCCGTGATCCCGAGGCCAAACGCCGGCAGCTGCTCGAGGCGGCGCTGGAGGAGTTCGCCGCCTACGGGGTGGCCGGGGCGCGCGTCGACCGGCTGGCCAAGCGGGCCGGGATCAGCGCCGGGCTGGTCTACTCGTTCCACGAGAACAAGGACGGCCTGTTCGAGGCGGTCTTCGACCTGATCGTCGAGCAGACCGTCAGCACCATCCCGATCGACGCCGACGACCTCGGGGAATATGCCGGCCGCCTGCACGACGGGAGCACCGCCCACCCCGAGGTGCTGCGCTTCGTGGCGTGGTATCAGCTCGAACGCGGCCAGACGGCGGCCCGCCGCGCGTCCACCTCGGCCGCGATGGCCGACAAGATCGAGGCGATCGCCGGCGCCCAGGCCCGGGGCACGGTCACCGACCGGTTCAGCGCCGGCGAGGTGCTGGCCCTGGTGCTCACCCTGGCCAACATGTGGCAGCTGCGCGAACCCGACTTCCTCGACCTGGCCGGCCCCACCCGCCGCCGCGATCTGATCGTCGACGCGGTGCGGCGCCTGACCCTCCCCTGAGGACGGTTCCCCGGGGTGGGTGGGTACGCGCGAGGCGAACCCCCGAACCAGGGGACTGCGCGGAGACGAGCAGAGACGTGCGGACGGGGAGGGGGACGCCGTACGAAAAAAAGCGGAACCGGCCCGGCTAGCGTTGGGGAATGACTGATCTGGTTTTGTCTCGGGCCGGGGCTGAGCTTGCTTATCAGGTTGAGGGGGACGGGCCCCTCCTCGGCTATTCGCACGGGGTGCTGCTGAGCCGGGCGGCCGAGGACTCGCTGGGGTTGCTCGATCTGGATTCGCTCGCGGCGAAGCGGCGGCTGTTGCGCTATGACGCGCGAGGGCACGGGCGGTCGAGCGGGCGGAAGCTGGCGCAGGACTACACCTGGCCGAGCCTCGCCGACGACCTGCTGGCGATGGCGGACGTCGCCGCCGCCGGGCCGGTGGACTGGGCCGGCGGCTCGATGGGGACCGGCACGCTGCTGTGGGCGGCGGTGCGCAGGCCGGCGAAGTTCCGGCGGCTGGTGTTGACGATCCCGCCGACGACCGGGGAAAAGCGGGCCGGGGCCGCGGGCATGTACGAGACGTGGGCCAAAATGATCGAGGCGGACGGCAAGGCGCCCTGGGCGGCGGGCATGGCCCAGTTCGCGAAGCCGGCGATTTTCGAGACCGTGGACAGCTATCGGATCGATGCGGACATCACCGAGGAGCTGTTGCCGTGGGTGCTGCGCGGGGCGGCGACGACCGACATGCCACCGGCCGAGGCGCTGGCGGCGCTCACCCACCCGACGCTGATCCTGGCCTGGGAGAGCGACCCGGTGCATCCGATCTCGTCGGCGGAGTACCTGGCGAAAACCATGCCGCACGCGACGCTGCGCGTTTCGGGAACGGTTGCGGACGTACGCACGTGGACCGAGCAGATCGACGAGTTCCTCAGTCCGGAGAGCATCGACTCGTAGGGCCGGTCGGCACCTTCCTCGAACGCGAGCCCCTGCTGACTGCTCGCCGGTGGATATTCGTCGCAGCTCAGACCGGCGATGCTGGGCGCGTCCCCGCACGCCGCCTCGCGGTTCGCACCTGGACCGTGGGCAGGTCCAGCCCCCAGAGGTTGCACCCCGGAATGTCGAAGATCAGCGACCACTCGGTGGTGCAGTACCCGATCGACCCGGTGGCGGTGCCGGCCGCGGTGAAGTCGGCCACCCCGGTCCGGGCCGTGTGCAACGGCAGCATGGCGCCGCCGCTGAAGGTGTAGCCCTGCGACCGGCATCCGAAGTCGGATTCCG
>DASWRZ010000382.1:0-10132 GCA_036402935.1 Actinoplanes sp. | reverse complement strand
CCTACCACCACGGCTGGGCGCTCGAGCACGGTGCCCAGGCCGACCGGCTGGTGCAGGTGCCGGCCGGGGTGGATCCGTCGGAGTACCCGGGCGCGGCCGAGCCGGAGACCGAGCCGGCGGTGGTCTGGGCCGGCAGCGGCGGCCCGGACAGCGGCCTCACCCCGCTGCTGGCCGCCTTCGAGCAGGTCGCGGCCGCGGTCCCGGGGACCGTCCTGCACCTGGTCGGCGTCACCGCGGCGCACGAGGACCACTGCGCCGAGCAGATCGAACGCACCGGGCTGGGCCGGGCGGTCCGGCTGCACCCGCTGCCCGCCGACCCGCGCGACCGCTACACCCTCGGGCATGTCGTCGCGCACGTGCCGGGGCCCGGTGATCCGCCGTACCGGCTGATCGAGGCCATGATGTCCGGCCGCGCGATCGTCGGGGTCGACGTCGGGCCGGCCGCCGAGACGCTCGGCGACGCCGGGGTGCTCGTCCAGCCGGGCGACCCGGCCGAGCTCGCGATCGCCATCGCCGACCTGCTGCGGACACCGAACCGTCGCCGCACGCTCGGCGACGCCGCCCGGCGGCGCGCGCTCACCCATTTCACCAACGACCGGGTGGTACGCGTCTACGGCGCGCTCTACGCCGACCTGGCCTCGCCGCCCCTGCCGCCGGTCTTCGAGCTGGCGCTCGCCGTGCCCGCCCCGCGAGCCGTACCGCCGGCCACGATGCGCTGGCTGGCACGGGCCGACGCGGCGGCGGCCGTGAAGAGCCTGGTCGGCGGCCCTGTCGAAGGAGACTCCACATGACGATCACGCCGTTCCGGCCACGCCGGCCGACCTCGACGACCGGCTCGCGGCGCCGGCGGGCCGTCACCGAGCCGCGGCACTCCCTCTCCGACCCGCCGGTCCCGGTCGCACCGCCCCGCCAGGCCCAGCGACCCCAGACCGACCAGCCACCGCAGACCGACCAGCCACCCCAGACCGACCAGCCGCCCCAGACCGACCGGCTGACCGAGACCGACCGGCTGACCGAGGAACCGACCACCCTGCGGTTCCGGCACGCCGCGCCCGGCAAGGGGAGCCGCCGGGCCCCGGTGAGCCGCTACTACCTGGGCGCCGCCCTGCTGCGCTGCGGCCTCTACCTGGGACCGCTCGGCGTCGCGGTGGCCGCCGCCGGGCCGCTGAGCCAGGTCGCCTGGCCGGTCCCGCTGCTCACCCTGCTGCTCGGCTGGACCGCGGCGCAGGCCCTGACCAGCGTCGGTGTCGCGGTCGCCCGGCGGGGTGGCCCGGCCGCGGCGGCCCGGCTGATCGGCGGCGGGTTCGCCGCGGTGGCCGGTCTCTGGTCGGCGCTCGTCTGGGTCGCCCCGGCGGCGGTGCTCGGGCCGCACCGGGTGCTCGCGCTGGTGATCGGGCTGGGTGGCCTGACCTCACTGGCCACGGTCACGGCCGCGGTGGTCACCCGGGCCGCGGCGGCGATCGTACGGTGGAGCCTGCCCTGCTGGCTGCTGGCCGGCCTCGCCCTGGCCGGGATGTCCGGGGTCACCCTTCCGATCCCGCTGCCGATCGACACCCTGCTGCCGGCCGCGATCGTGGTCGCCGCCGTCCGGGCCTTCCGTCCGCTGCTGCTGCCCGGCCAGCCGGGCCGTCCCGTCCGGCCGACGCGGGCCGAGCTCGGCCGCGGCGGCGGCTACCTGATCATCGGCGCGTCCCAGGCGATCTGCGTGGGGCTGCTCTGGCGGGCCGGTCCGTCCGGATCGACCATGCCGTTCTGGCTGCCGTTGCTGCTCGCGGTGCCGATCCTGGAGGCGCTGATCGGCTGGCACAGCGACCAGGTCGAGGCCGCGCTGGACGCGACCGAGAACGGCGCCGACTACGGCCGGCGGGTGCGCGGGGTCACGCTGATCACCCTGGCCGGGCTGCTGCCGCCGCTCGTGGTGGGCTGTGCGCTGGCGGTCGCCGCCTATCGGATGCCGATCGAGCTGGCCGCGCTCCAGGGCACCCGGGCCGGGGTGCTGGAGCTGGCCGGCGGGACGCTGCTCGGCGGCGTCTTCGCGGTCACGTTCCTGCTCGCCGCGCGTACCCGGACCGGGGTCGCCGCGGCCGTGGCGGCGACGCCGCCGCTCGCCGTGGTCGCGCTGCCCCTGCTGCCGGTGCCGTCGGCCGGCGCCCTGCCCGACACGGTCACCGTGCTCGCCGCGACCCACGCCGTCGGCCTTCTGGTCGTCGCGTTCACCGCCACTCACCGCCACCGCTGAAGAACCACGCCGAGGAGGAGAGAACATCGTGAAGACCCTGTTCCCCCCGTACGCCCATCCGTCCCCCGATCTGGAACTGGACGCCGAGACCTGGATCGTGCGGGAGGTGCCCGGCGAGCGCCGCAGCCTGCACCAGTCGCTGGGCCGCGTCGACCTCGACTGGGGCAGCCGCTCGCTGGCCGACGTGCTGGCCGACGTCGAAGCCTGGCGGGAGGACGGCGCCGAGGGACTCTTCCTCGACCGGGCGCCGGCCGGCTCGGGCGGGGTCGGCCCGGTCGCGCTGACCATCCGGCTCGCCGCCCGGCGCGGCCTGCACCGGGTGGTCCTCAACCCGGGCGTCCCGACCCACCCGCTCTATCGCGACCTCGGCATGCGGATCTGCACCTTCGAGGGGCCGTGGTCGGCCTATCAGAGCTGGGCCGGGGACGGCGTACGGCCGGGCGACGGGCACATCGTGCACGGCGTACCGACCGCGCTACTGACCGCCGCCCGCCGGCTGATGGGACGCCGGGGGGCCGGCTTCGGCCTGGCCACCGATGCCTCGCCCCACCTCAGTGCCGCACACGCGGCCGGGGCTGGCAGCGCGGACAGCTGAAGGACGAGCGGTTCATGAACTGCTCCCGGCGCATCACGGTGCCGCAGCGCCGGCACGGCTCACCCTCCCGGCCGTACGCGTTGAGCGAGCGCTCGAAGTAGCCGCTCTCGCCGTTCACGTTGACGTACAGCTCGTCGAAGCTGGTGCCGCCGGCCACGATGGCCTCCCGCAGCACCTCGCGGACGTGACCGAGCAGGCGGTGGACGGCCGGCCGGGTCATCTGGTCGGTCGGGCGCGCGCCGTGCAGGCTCGCCCGCCACAGGGCCTCGTCGGCGTAAATGTTGCCGACGCCGGAGATCAGCGTCTGATCGAGGAGGGCCCGCTTCGCCTCGGTGTGCCGGCCGCGCCACCGGTCGACGAACGCGTCGTCGTCGAAGAGCGGGTCCATCGGGTCGCGGGCGATGTGCGAGATCTCGTGCGGCAGCTCGGCGCCGTCCTCGCTGACCGACAGGCCGCCGAACGTGCGCTGGTCGACGAAGCGCAGCTCGGGGCCGCCGTCGGTGAACGTGAAACGGACCCGCAGGTGCTTCTCGTCCGGCGCGCCGGCCGGCTGCATCAGCAGCTGGCCGCTCATCCCGAGGTGGCCGATGATCGCGTCGCCGGAGTCGAGCGGCAGCCAGAGGTATTTGCCACGCCGGGACGCGTCCAGAATGGTGCGTCCGGTCAGCATGGCGATGAAGTGCGCGTCACCGGGCAGGTGCCGGCGGATCGCTCGGGGGTGGTGGACCTCGACGGTCTTGATCGTGCGGGCGGCCACCCACTTGGCCAGGCCCTGCCGGACGGTCTCCACCTCGGGCAGCTCGGGCACCGCGGTCTCCTATTTAGATGGCTCAGGCCATCCCTCTTGGATGCTCAGATGGTGTAGGGCCAGACAGCGACCAGGTAGGCGCCGTACCAAAGGCCGAACGCCGCCCAGGCGGCGATCGACAGCACCGCGACCCTCGGGCGGGCGCGGCCGGCGGCGATCGCGGCCGGCAGCAACGTCAACAGTACGGGGACGAGCAAGCGCGGCTTCGAGTGATAAAAGCCGGCCTGGCCGTAGACCAGCACCATGGCCACGACCCCGTAAACCGCGAGCGGCAGCCAGGGCTTCCCGGTCAGCGCGATGATGCCCGCCACCAGGGCGACGATCAGGATCAGGGCGACGCTGACCGGGACCCAGCCGTCGCCGGTGGACAGCGTCCCGGACACGAAGTTGATCGTGCTGGTCCCGTAGTCGAACGAGGTGCCCCAGCCGGCGGCCTGGATCCGGAACCACGCGCTCGGGTCGCCGACCCGATTACCGACCCAGATCAGGAACAAGGGCGCGCCGGCCAGCGCGACGACCGCGGCCGCGATCGGGGGCCAGATGCTCGCGTCGCGCGCCCGGCGGATGCGGCCGACCTCCATGAGCGCGGCCACCGCCAGGGCGACCGCGGCGGCGGCGCCGGTCGGGCGGGTCAGCGCGGCGGCCAGCCCGAGCAGGCCGGCCGCCCACCACACCCGGCGGTGCGCGGCGACCAGCATCCCGGCCACGAGGGCCAGGAAAACCCCTTCCGAGTACGCCATCGAGAAGACGATCGACACCGGGGCGGTCATGCAGATCGCGGCCAGGGCATAACCCGTACGACGGTTGTAGAGGCTCGTGCCGAGCAGATAGAGCCCGATCGCGGCGCCGGCCGAGGCGACCCAGCTGACCCCGATCGCCGCGGTCTGCGCGTCGAACCCGAAGAAGTGGAACAACCGGATGAGCATCGGATAGAGCGGAAAGAAGGCCAGCTCGTTGCCCTGGAGCTGGCCGGCCATGTCGGTGGTGTAGCCGTGCGGATAACCGGTGGTCGCGACCTTGAGGAACCAGCCGGCGTCCCACACCAGCAACCGGCCGCGCAGGCCGCCCTCGTGGCCCGCGCCATGGTTCAGCCAGGCCAGGATCACCAGCTGGGCGACCCTCGTCAGGACATAGACGCCGAACGCGATGCCGACTCCGCGCCAGCCCCCGGCCGTACGCCAAAGGCTGTCGGAGCCCGCGGCCGGCGCCTTCTCGACGGTCTTTTCCTCCTCGGACAGGGTCACACCGGTTCCTCGTGGGCCGGCTTCTCCTCGATGGCCTGCTTCTGCTCGGTGGCCTGCTTCTGCTCGGTGGCCTGCTTCTGCTCGGTGGCCTGCTTCTGCTCGGTGGCCCGCTTCTCCTCGGTGGCCTTGTTGCCGTTGGCCGAGGTCTGCCGCTCGCTGAGCGTGCGCCACGCGGCCGCCGCCGCCCGCTGCTCGGCCTGCTTCTTGCTGCGGCCCTCGGAGCCCCCGTAACGCTCGCCCGCCACCACGACCCAGGCCGTGAAGGTCTTGGCGTGATCGGGCCCGGAGTCCTCGATCACGTAGTCGGGAACACCCAGCCCGAGCGCCGCCGTCAGCTCCTGAAGGCTGGTCTTCCAGTCGAGCGCCGCGCCGCGCCCGGCCGACTCGGCCATCAGCGGGTCGAACAGCCGGTGGACCACCTGGCCGGCGATGTCCAGCCCGTGCTCGAGATAGATCGCGCCGAGCAGCGCCTCCAGCGTGTCGGCCAGGATGCTCGCCTTGTCGCGGCCGCCGGTGGTCTCCTCGCCCTTGCCGAGCAGCAGGTGCGGGCCGAGACCCAGCGGGCCGAGACCGCGCGCGACGTCGGCCAGCGCGTGCATGTTGACCACGCTCGCCCGCAGCTTGGCCAGCTGCCCCTCGGGCAGGTCGGGATGGTTGTGGAAGAGCGCCGAGGTGATCACGACGCCGAGCACCGAGTCGCCCAGGAACTCCAGCCGCTCGTTGGTCGGCAGTCCACCGTTCTCGTAGGCGTACGAGCGGTGGGTGAGCGCCCGTTCGAGAAGGCCGGGTTCGAAGGGCACCCCGAACGCCTCCTCCAGCGGAGCGGTCGGCGGCCGGCGGCGCTTGTCACTCATCATGGGACACCTCGTTGATCATCTCTTCGATGGCCGCCACGGCGGCCCGGCGGTGCAGGACGGCGGCGAGCGCGATGCCCGCCGCCACGTCGGGACTTGCGGCGGCGCCATGACAGACGACGACGATGCCGTCGACGCCGAGAAGAATCGCCGCGCGCGGCGGCGCCAGCTCCGGCGGCCCTGGCGGGCCGATTCGGGCGTACGCCGTCTCGAGGCCCTTGAGCAGGACGTTTCCGGTGAATCCATCCGTCACCACGACGTCGGCGGCCGCGCCCAGCACGACGTCGTTGCCCTCGACCAGGCCGGCGTAGCGGGCGCCGGCGGGCAGGGCGAGGCGGCTGAGGATGCGGGGCAGCTCGCGGCGCAGGCGGTCGCCCTTGCCGGGCTCGGTGCCGATGGTGAGCAGGCCGACCCGCGGCTCGACGATCTCGTGGACGACCGCGGCGTACGCGGCACCGAGGCGGGCGTGGGTGGCCAGGGTCGGGGCGTCCGGGTCGACCGAGGAGCCGACGTCGAGCAGGATGAGGCGGCCCGACCCGGTGGGTAGGACGGCGGCGAGCGGCGGACGGCGTACGCCCGGCCAGCGGCCCAGGCTCAACGCGGCCGAGGTGACCGTGGCGCCGGTGTTGCCGGCCGAGACGACGGCGTCGGCGGCACCCTGGGCGACCGCCAGCACGGCCGCTCTCACACCGCTTTCCGCATCCGGCTCTTTGCTCAGCGCCAGCGTGGTGACGCGGGCGCGATCGGCCGGATCGAGGGCAGCGAGAAGCGCGCCGGCCGCATCCGTCGGGCCGACGAGCAGGAGGTGTAGGGCCGGATCGGCCTGGCAGGCGCGCAGAGCGCCGTCAACCACGACGGCGGGAGCGTGGTCCCCGCCGAGGAGGTCGACGGCGATCCGCGCGGTGACCGGCTCCCGATCGGGAGCCGATGCACCGCTGGTTCGCCAATGCTCAGGTGCGACCCGGCCGAAAGCCGGGCGCGTCACTTAGGCGACGCTCAGACCTCAAGGACCTGACGGCCGTTGTAAGTGCCGCAGACCGAGCAGGCGGTGTGCGGCAGCTTCGGCGACTTGCACTGCGGGCAGGCCTGGGTCACGACCGCGGTCGCCTTCCAGTTCGCCCGGCGGGACCGGGTGTTGCTGCGCGACATCTTGCGCTTGGGGACGGCCACGGTTCTTACTCCTCGTTGTTCGTGAGATTACGCAAAGCGGCCCAGCGGGGATCGACGTCCTCGTGGCTGTGATCGGCCGGAAGGTCGTCGAAATGCACCCCGCACTCGGGGCACAGGCCTGGGCAATCCGGCCGGCAGAGCGGGGTCGTCGGCAGTGTGAGCACCACCGCGTCCCGGACCACCGGCTCCAGGTCGATCAGTTCGCCCTGCATCCGGCCCACCTCGTCCTCGTCGGTCGTCTCCTCGGTGGTGCTGTCCGCGTAGGCGAACAGCTCCGCGATCGGAACCTCGAAGGACTCGCTGATCTCGCCGAGGCAGCGCCCGCACTCACCGGTGAGTGAACCGCGGACGTGACCACTGACGTAGACCCCCTCGGAGACGGACGTGAGCACGAGATCGAGCTCGAGCTCCGACTTCTCGGGGACCTTGATCAGCTCGAGGCCGAGATTTTCCGGTGCCGGCACCGTCCGCGTCAGCGCACGCGTCGCACCAGGCTGCCGCGGGAGTTTCGTCGTATCGACGACCAGTGGCTGCCTGGGATCCAAGTGATTCTGTTGCGGTGTTTTGGGCATCCTGAACTCTCAGCCTCGGGTTGGCCGACAGGCAAGGCTACCTGAGCTGTCCTGTCACCGTCGAATCGGCCCAGCCTTAAGGGCGGCCCAGCGTAGAGGCCTCAGAAGGGGAGCGGTCGCTCGTCCTCGCCCTGGAAGGTGCCGATCTCGCGCAGGGCGTGCATCTTGTCGCGGCCGCGCTCGATCGAGGCGAGCGCCCGGGTGAGGAACTGTTCGAAGTTGGCCAGGGCGGTGTCGACGTAGTCGTCGACCTCCTCGCGCAGCCGCTGGGCCTCGGTGCGGGCCTCGGCGATGACACGGGCACCCTCGTGCTCGGCGCTCACGGTGATCTCGTTCACCGACACCAGCCGGGCGTGTTCGGTCTCACCCTCGCTGATGATGCGGTCGGCCTCGCGACGGCCCGCCTCGATGATGCGGTCGCGCTCGTCGAGCACCGCGGCCGCCTTGCGCAGCTCCGACGGAAGCTCGGAGCGCAGAACGTCGAGATGCTCGATCATGTCGGCCCGATCGAACATGAAGTTCGTCCGCGACATCGGGACGGAGCGCGCTTCCTGGACGAGTTCGATGATCTCGTCGATGCGGTCGAGCGGATCCACCGGTGCCACACTCCTGTCGTCTTGCACCCACGTCATGTTGCGCCCACGCTGCGTGGTGCGATCACGTTACTGCCTCGCGGCCTTCGCAGCCGGGCGCGGTCCGGCGCGCCGGAAACGCTAGTTCTGCCGCAGCCGGGTGACCAGCCGCTCGCCCACGAAGTCGGGCACGTAGGCGGACGCGTCGCCACCCCACTTGACCACGTCTTTGACCAGGCTGGAGGAGAGGAAGGAATAGAGCGGATTCGTGGGCATGAACAACGTCTCCACACCGGACAGCCCGATGTTCATCTGCGCCATCTGCAACTCGTAGTCGAAATCGCTGACCGCGCGGAGTCCCTTGATGACCACCGCGGCGCCCTGCGACCGGCAGAAGTCGACCAGCAGCCCGTGAAAGGCCGCCACCCGCACATTCTCGTAACCGGCGGTCGCCTCGCTCAGCATCTCGAGACGTTCCTCGATGGTGAACAGACCGGATTTCGACTGATTGATCAGCACTCCGATGATCACCTCATCGAAGAGCCGGCTGGCCCGCCCGACGATGTCGAGGTGGCCGTTGGTGACCGGATCGAAGGAGCCGGGACACACCGCTCGTCTCATGATCGGCGACCGTACCAAAGAGTGGTTTCCCCGTACCGGCGGCTGCGCTCGGCAGTGATGCCGTCCACCCAGGTCAGGGCGCCGCCGCGGGTCGCCCGCTCGACGATCACCACGGCGTCGGGGGCCAGCCAGCCGTTGGCGAGCAGCATTTCCTGCATCTCGCTCAGTTCCGCGTCGGTCACCGCGTAGGGCGGGTCGGCGAAGACGATGTCGTACGGGCCGGCGTCCGGCGGGGCGGCCACCACCTGCGCGACCTTGCCGGTCACCAAGCGGGCGGCGGCGCCGACCCGCAGGGCGACGATGTTGTCGCGGATGACCCGGGCGGCCCGGGCGTCGGACTCGACCAGGAGCGCGTACGCCGCGCCGCGTGAGATCGCCTCCAGGCCGATCGCCCCCGACCCGGCGAAAAGGTCGGCGAATCGCGCCTCGGACAGGTCGGTCATCGACTCCAGGGCACTGAAAAACGCCTCCCGGACACGGTCCGAAGTGGGCCGGGTGGTCGCACCGGCCGGGGCGGCCAACCGCCGCCCGCCGTGCGCACCGGCGATGATCCTGGTCAATGTGCCCCACCGTCGACGTCGTACCGCACGAGGCGACGTTACTTCACCATCCGGACAGGCGACTATCGCCGCCGAAACACCGTCGTCGGCCACGTAACGATTCATCCGATTGTGTGAGGTTCGTGAATGCCGATCGCCACTCGCCGCACGCGTGACATCGCTCTAGGTCGAACTAACATCACGGGTTCGCATCAAGATCCTTAGCCATCCATGAGGAATTCCCGAACCCGTCCGGAGTGGCTAGGGTCAGCCCCTGTTGCACGTGGTTACGGCCCCGTGTCGACGACGTGGGGAGGCGTCGTCGCAGGCCCGGCCGGCTTATACGCCGGCGGTCTCCGCCTGCCTTCCTCCGGTCCCTTGTCCCCCCTCCGCAGGAGAAGGCGTGAAATTGAAGTCCTCACTGCACCGCACGGCGGCCGTCCTCGCCGGTGCGGTCATCGGCCTGACCGGTGTCGTGGCGATCGCAGGCCCCGCGAGCGCCCACACCGCCAAGGTCACCGGCGAGTCGAAATGCGTGAACGGCGACAACGTCGTCACGTGGACGCTCAACAACGACTACCAGGACACCAGCGGCGCCACGGTCGAGAACCTCCAGCTGCCGCCCGGTAAGGACGCCACCCTGGTCAACCCGGCCGCCGACACCCCGACCAAGAACCTGACGC
The DNA here is from genome assembly GCA_036402935.1 of Actinoplanes sp. Lineage (GTDB taxonomy): Bacteria > Actinomycetota > Actinomycetes > Mycobacteriales > Micromonosporaceae > Actinoplanes. The sequence continues at coordinate 235 of DASWRZ010000382.1, read as the reverse complement.
TGCAGAATGGCACCGTGCTGCTGGCCGGCAACGGCCAGGACGACCCGAGTGTCACGCAGTACACCCAGGTGGTCGACAAGGCCGACAGCGCGACGATCTCGTTCACCGCACGCTGGACCGACGACAACTACCACCAGGACAACGTCACCGCGACGGTCAACCTCGACCAGGGCTGCACGCCGCCGACGAAGCCCTGCATCACGCAGGACGACGTCCTGCACTCGTCGAGCAGCCT
>DASWRZ010000381.1:0-2980 GCA_036402935.1 Actinoplanes sp. | reverse complement strand
AGACGATCGCCCTGATCGCCGAGGCGATGATGTACGCCGATGGCTTCCTGTCGTCCAGGGCGACGCCGATGGCGTGAGCGGAGGCCGCTACTCCGCGGGCTCGAGCCCGGCGGTGCGATTGCAGCGGTGGGAGCGCTCGTGCCCCGCCGCGGGGGTGTCGCGCCGCCGCGGGGCCCCGTTGCGCCGCTGTGAGGCCGTTGCGCCGCTGTGAGGCCGTTGCGCCGTCGTGGGGGTGTCGCGCCGCTGTGGCCGGCCGGTTCGTCCCGGGCTGGGCCATCCGATGCTCGCCCATCTGGCCAACCAGGGTCCGGCGGCCGCCTGGCTCGACGATGTGTCGGTCTCCTCGACCGGCCGCGCCGGTCGGGCGTGGGCCGGCACCGACCCGATCGGCGGGCGTGGAGGCACGACCCTGGGCCTTCCTGACGGCGACGGTCGTATTACGCGCTTCGGCTCGGTGTCGCGGTCGGTGACGATGGCTGGGCGGTGCGGTCGGCAATGACGGCTGGGCGTTGCGGTCGGCAATGACGGCTGGGCGTCGCGGTCGGCAACAACGAAGAGGGCGTGGATCGCGCGGTCGCGGCGGTACGCTGCGCGGCATGATCAGGATCGGCTTCATGTTCGACCGCGACCGGCCGCCCTCCGAGCTCACGGGCTATGCGACCCTGCTCGAATCGCTCGGCGCCGACGACCTCTGGGTCGTCGAGGACCTCGGCTGGGCGGGTTCGATCGCGTCGACCGCGTTCGCGCTGGCCGCCACCGAGCGGCTGCGGGTCGGCATCGGGATCGCGCCGGTCGCGCTGCGCAACCCGGCGGTGCTGGCGATGGAGCTCGCCATGTTGGAGCGGTCCGCGCCCGGCCGGCTGGTCGCCGGGGTCGGGCACGGCGTGCCGGAGTGGATGGCCCGGGTCGGCGCCTCGACGCTGCGCAAGCTGGCGCTGCTGGAGGAGACGATCGTCGCCGTCCGGGGCCTGCTGGAGGGTTCGCAGGTGACGCTGCACGGCAAAGAGGTGACGGTCGACGGCGTGAAGCTCGTGCACCCGCCGCTCGCGGTCCCGCCGATCGTCACCGGCGTCGTCCAGCCCCGGTCGCTGGAGCTTTCGGGCCGGGTCGCCGACGGTACGATCATCGCCGAGGGGCACGGGCCGTCCTCCATCGTGGACGCTCGTACTCACATCGCCCGCGGGGCCGAGGCCGGATCCCGCCCGGCCCACGAGCTGATCGTCTTCGCCTTCCTGCGCGTGGACGACGATCCGTCGCACGCGGCTTCCGTGACCCAGGAGGCGATCGAGGGCCAGGCCGCTTGGCTCGGCGTGCCGCCGTCCGAGGTCTTCACTCTGACTGGGCCGGCTTCCTCGCTGCCCGCTCGGCTGGCCGAGCTGGAGGCCGCCGGCGCGTCGACGGTCGTACTGCGGCCGCTCGGACCGGATCCCGACGGTCAGACCCGGGCGGCGCTGGCGGCGATAAGGTCGCGATAGACCGCGAAAGGCAGGGCTTCGGCCGACTGCCGGTACGGGCGCCAAGCCCGAGCAGCGGCAGCACCCATGCTGTTACGCGGCGTGTCGTGTCGTCCGATCGACGAATGCGGCTAGCGAAAGCGCCGCCGTCGCCGGTCGGCCCCGGCGAGGCGCGCCTCTCGCGCCTTCTCGGCAAGCGGGTATTCCGCTCGCGGATCGGTGTACGACTTCGTCTCCCGCGCCACTGCGGCAAGAATGCGGACCACCTCCTCGGCGGTCGGCTTCCGGTTCTTTCGCATGGCCACCAGCCCCCCGGCAATCCGGCGAAAACATGCTTCTCACACGCTGAAAACCATCGACCAGGTTCACGCTCCCGCCAACCGAATTTCCACCTGCCGCCGGCGCCGCTCACACGGCAGATCCCCTGCCAGGGACGCCCAGAAGGCCCGCGCGGAAGGGCACGCGGTGTCGCCATGCCGACACCGCGGCCGCCGCCCGGACGGGGATTCGGCCGGAGGCGAACCGCAACTGTCCATCGTGAGCGGACCTGGACCCCGTGGACGTACTCGCTGAGCCGGTAGGCCGCACCTCGCTGAGCCGGTAGGCCGCGCCTCCGACAGACCCAGCGCCGGGTCCAGCCGACCGGGGTAGGTGCCGCACGACATTTTGGGGCGCCGGTCCAGGGAGCCCCGGCCGGCGCTGCCGGGCACCGTGCCGCTGCAAGGCGGTCGGGTTCGTCCGGTGGACATCACCGTCGGCCGGCTCTCCTGGCAACGCCCCGAAATGCTGTGTCCGCCACCGCGGGTCCCGACCGTGGGAGCAGCTGGCAGGACAAGCATCACTTCACCGCGGGGAGCCCACCGAAACGGAGAGACGATCCGCTGTTGTCCGAATCCCCAGATAGCAAATAGACGGTCCCTGGACGGCAGGCCGTCATGTCGATAAGCGTGCTGATCTGGCCGGTCTCGGTGTTTCGGTTTCTGCGAATTCTGGCATACTTGAGCGCTTACATCGCCGTACGCGGGTCCGGAAGAATTGATGCATGGGGCAGCTGCAGTTGTTCACGCCGGCACAATTGGCTGTGATGCGTGATAGGACCGCGCGTCGTAACTATTCGGCAGAGGCTGAAGAATTTCGCCGTGAGCACGAGAAGCGTCGCGCGTGGGGACTGAAGCGTCGGCACGCCGAGAAGTTGCGGCGACTGCGTGATGGGGAAGGCAACTCGCGGATGCAGGTCGTGAGCGAGCGATGCCAGCCACGAGTGCCGTCCCCGCCCCCGGCCGTCGCGTCCTCGCCCTCCTCACCGGAGCGAGTCTCGGCCGGGCAGGTCAGGGCCGGATCCGTTCCTGCCAGACAAGCCTCGACATGGCAAATGTCACCAAGAGGAATCTCGACCGAGCCGGTCCCGCCGACTGCCGCTGGGCCGAGTGCGGGCAGCCCACAAGCGCACGAGCCCACAAGCGGGTCGAGTGCCGGCGGGCCGAGCGGCGTCGGGGAGGCCACAAGCGGGTCGAGTGCCGGCGGGC
>DASWRZ010000380.1:0-8410 GCA_036402935.1 Actinoplanes sp. | reverse complement strand
GTCGCCGCCCTGTTCGCCGGCTCGGCACCGCTCGGCTCGGCGCTGGTGCTCGACCCGTCCGACCTGACCGCGCTCGGGGCGCCGGCCGAGGGGTACAGCGGGCTGCTGGCCGACCAGGCGACCGCGGGCGAGCAGGGCCGGGCCGACGGCCGCAAGGCGCTGGCCGACCTCACCGGCTCGGCGTCCGACGGCTACGCGATCGACGTGCTGGCCGACCAGCGCGACCAGATCAACAGTGAGCTCAACATCCTCCTGGCGATCGCGGTCGGGCTGATGGGCCTGACCGTGCTGATCGCGGTGGTCGGCGTCGGCACCACGACCGCCCTGTCGGTGGTCGAGCGGATCCGGGAGGCCGGACTGCTGCGGGCGGTCGGCCTGTCCCGCGGCGGCCTGCGGGCGATGCTCACGACCGAGGCGGCCCTGTACGGCGTGATCGGGGCCCTGCTCGGGCTGGTGCTCGGGGTGCCGTACGCCTGGCTGGCCGTCGCGGCACTCGGCGTGAACGCCCCGCTCACGCTGCCGATCTGGCAGCTCCTGGCGGTGTTCGTGGTGCTGGTGCTGCTGACCGCGGTGGCCGGCGTCCTGCCCGCCCGCCGGGCGGCCAGGGTGAGCCCGGTGGCGGCTCTCGCGACCGACTAGCCACCGTGAGGACGCGCGTGCCCGGCCGGGGTCCGGCCGGGCACGTGCGCTGAGTGCCCTGCCTATTGTCGGCGGCCGTGGGAGACCGACTCGATCAGCTCGCGCGTTCGCTGGGCCGTCCCGTCCGGCCCGTCCGGCCGTCGGTGCCCGGTCTGCGGCCGTTTCAGTCGTGGACCGGCTTCATCCGGGACCGGCTCGGGCAGCGGCTGGAGGCCGCCCGCCGCTACTGCGACCTGCCCGGCTCGCTCGAACGCTGGGTGACCGCTCGGCTGGAGACCCGCGAGGAGCACGCGACCAGCCTGCTGCACATGGATCTGCGACCGGCCAACGTCTGCGTCGCGGACGGCGGGATCGCCGCGCTCATCGACGTCGCCAACTGCATCGTCGGCGACCCGCTGATGGAACAGCGGCGGATCCGCGGCTACGGGCTGCTGACCGGCGAGTTCCTGGCCGGCTACGGCAGCCCGGAACTCGGCCCGGCGCTTCTGGACATCTACGAGCTCGACACCGCGCTGCTGCTGACGGTCGTCTCGGTCGAGGAGTTCGACGACACCGGCCTCCACCGCGACCAGGCGGCCCGCGCGACCGAACTCGCCGCGCGAATCGCCTGCGGGCGCCCGAATCAGGCGAAAAACTCCGGGGCAACCGGTGGATCGAAGATCCGCTATTCTTCCGCCTTCTCATTCATGTTCTTGGTAGGCGGGGGCCTCAGTGAATCGTCGGTTGGTGATCGGGATCGGATCGGCCGTGGCCGTGCTCGCGGCGGGCGGCGGCGTCGCTGTTCTGGTGTGGCCGGGCGGGGCGGCTCCGGCCGCGGCGGAGAGGATCACCTCGATCCCGCCCGACTCGCACGCCAAGCCGCCCGCGGTGCGCGCGGTGGTCGACCCGCTCGATCTCGCCGGGGCCGTGACGGCGGCCGGTGGCATCGACCTGAGGCAGCGTGCCACCAAGCCTTTCCGGATGCTCAGCGTCAGCTGGACCGATCCGGCGGCGGCGCCGAAGGGCGCCATCGAGGTTCGTACGCGCAGTGCCCGCACCGGCAAGTGGACCGGGTGGCAGCGGCTCGAGGTCGCCGAGGCGGCCGCCGACCGGCCGGCCGAGGTGGCCCGCACGCACGGCGCGACCGACCCGTTCTGGGCCGGCCGGGCCGACGGGGTCGCGGCGCGGATCGCCGGTGGTGGCGTGCTTCCGGCCGGTCTCAAGCTCAACCTGATCGACACCGACGTGAAGACGGCCACCGCGAAGAAGAACAACACCAGCGGGCAGGGCGGTGGCGCGGCGAGCCTCACCAGCGGGCCGGGCGGTGGCGCGGCGGGCTTCACCGGCGGGCCGGGCGGTGGCGCGGCGGGCTTCACCGGCGGGCAGGGCGGCGGCGGTGAGGAGTCCGATCCCCCCGCCACCCCGACCGACGAGACGACCCCGGCCGACGACCCGAGCGAGCCGACCAACCCGCCGGTGACGACGGTGCCGACCGATCCGACGACCGAGCCGGTGCCGACCACGACGGTCGAGACGCCCGCGACGACGGCACCGGACACTCAGGCGCCGCCCACGACGACCAGCGCCACCACCTCGCCGGCCGCGACGCCGTCGAGCGCGGTGCCGGTGCCGTCGTCGACCGTGCCGGTCAACGCGCAGCTGCCGCCCTACGTCTCGCGGGCCGGCTGGCAGGCCGACGAGACCCTGGTCGTGAACCCGATCTATGTCGCGCCCGCGGTCAAGGTGATCTGGGTGCACCACACCGGGTTCGGCAACCAGTACACCTGCGCCGACTCCGCCTCGGTCGTCCGCGGCATCCAGGCCAACGACGTCACGGTCAAGGGCCTGGACGACATGGGCTACAACCTCCTGGTCGACCAGTGCGGCACGCTCTTCGAGGGCCGCAAGGGCGGCGTCACCAACGCGGTGATCGGCGCGCACACGGTCGGCTTCAACACCGGCTCGGTCGGCGTCGCGCTGCTCGGCGACTACACCTCGGCTAACCCGACGGCGGCCGCCGAGACGACGATCGCGCAGGTCGCGGCGGCGCGGCTGGGGGCGTACGGCTTCAGCCCGACCTCGACCGGCGAGATGACCGAGGGTGTCGACGGCCGCAAGTGGCCGGTCAACTCGCTCGTCACGTTCCCGCGTATCTCCGGCCACAAGGACGCCGAGCAGACCACCGCCGGCTACCTGACCGAGTGCCCCGGCACCTACCTCTACGACGACCTGCCCTCGATCCGCGCCCGCTCGGTCCAGATGATCACCGGACTGGCCGCCAAGTCCCTGGCCGGCGGCCTCTCGGTGAGCGGCACCTTCTACGTCCGCAGCTCGGTCACGATCACGTGGGCGGTGGACACCCCGTCGGCCTCGATCGCCCGCTTCGAGCTGCTGCGCGACGGCAAGGTCGCGTCCACAGTGACCGGTACGGCCCGCAGCGGCGACATCGCGCTGCCCGCCGGCAGCCACACCGTGCAGGTACGGGCGGTGCACGTCTCCGGCGCGACCGCGGTGACCCCGAGCTACCAGGTGATCGCCGACGCCACCGCCCCGGCGATCTCGACCGCGCCGGCGCCCGCCCTGCGCACCGGCACCTACTCGACGACCTCGGCCCCGGTCACCGTCACCTACAAGACGAGCGACAACGTCAAGCTCTACACGGTCACCGCGACCAAGCCCGCCACCGTCCACCTGGCGACCACCGCGACCTCCTGGTACGCCACGATGAAGCCCGGTGCCAACACGACCTTCTCGCTCACGTCGCGGGACGTGCCGGGCAACACGCGTACGGTCTCGGTGGTTCGCAAAGCGAACCTGCTCGCCGAGAGCAAGGCCAGTCGCAGCGGATCTTGGACGACGAAGTCGTACGGTTCCTACCTGAGCGGCAAAGCGCTGTCGGCGACCAAGAAGAACGCCAAGCTGACCTACACCTTCACCGGGCGCTCGGCGGCGCTGCTGTTCAGCCGGGGCACCAAGACCGGCCAGGCGTACGTCTACGTCGACGGCAAGAAGGTCGCGACGATCGACACCAGGTCGACCAAGGCCCTCTATCGGCAGGCGCTCTACGTGAAGACGCTGACCGCCAAGAAGCACACGATCGCGGTCGTGGTCGCCGGCACGAGCGGCCGCCCGACCGTCGTTTCCGACGGCCTGGCCTACATTTCCTAGACCGGGCTTTCGAAGAGCTCGACCGGGCTTTCGAAGAGCTCGACCGCGGCGCTCGCGGGAGGCAGTCCGGCGATGTCCCGGGCGGGCTCCCGCGCCCGCTCGGCGAAGGCGGGCGCGGAGAGGACCCGGGTCAGCGCCTTCTCCACGTCCGGCGGGTCGACGTCGCCGAGGCTGATCGCGGTGCCGCTCTGATCGACCGCCTCGCCGATCGCCGGCTGGTCCTCGACCTGCGGAACGACCATCAGCGGCACGCCGGCGCGAGCCTCCCGCAGCACCGCCGCGAACTCCTCCGGCGGAATGTCGCCGAAGGCCGACACTCGGGATCCGGCCGCTTCCACATTGGCCCCGAACAACTCCGGCGACGCGACCAGCACCTCGTGCCCGGCCACCAGCGCGGCATCGGCGAACGGGGTCAGCCGGCACAAATGGCCCAGCCCCTCGTGGTCGCCGCCAAATCCTCGTCGTCGGTCCCTCCCGGGCGCGTCGGCGTCAGCTCTACAGACGTACGCGGGAAGCCCGAGTTCGATTTCCCGTTGCCTCCACGAGAGGCAGAGGCCCCTGTCTGCGGAAGGCGCAGGCCGGGGCCTCTCGTCATATCTGCTCCGGGGGCCGAGCCCCCGGATACCCCGCGTTGCGGTGGTTCCGCTGGCCCGTCTTGCGATCATGCGCCGGGGTTTTTGTCGGCACCCCAGGTGGCCCACATGCGGAACAGGTCTTCGCTGTCAGCCAGCACCGGCTGCCAGTCTGTGCGAAGCGGCGCCACGCCGATCTCCGTGATGCAGTAGCGCAGCACTTCTTCTACCGACATCCGTCGGCCGGGAATGTGATGTTTTTTGCTCAGCACCCCGGCCGGGTTCAGCTGTGTGGAGCCGATATGAGTGTGCGGCGTCCGAACCGTATCGCCGTCGCCTTTGCCGTTCGGGTGCCAGTGGAAGGCAATGACTTCGGCGCCGTCGATAGTCTGCAATGCATGCATGTAGCCGCGCGTGGAGACCTTGTACGGCCCGCGGTCCCTGTCATCAGGGATGTGCACGATCTCGTACTGGATGCTCAGATCGAGCGTCAAGATGTCGTCTTCTGGCCCACGTACTCGAACAGGCTCAGCCTCGCTCCAGGCAAGGGTGTGCACCCTGCCCAATATCTGCCGCCCGCCAGGGCTGATGACGAGTGGCGTCCGTGTCACGCAAGATAGCGCTCGTTGGATCGGCGCCAGAAAGTTGCCGACAGCGTCGGATGGCGATCTACCGGGCAAACGGGATGAGCATGGCGACCTTGGTGATAGCCATGTTCTCTTGCTCGTCCTCGTAGTCGCCACGATCCCATCGGGCGAGAAACTCTTCGCCGGAGATATTTAGCAGTCTGCGAGCGGTCCGGTCGAACAAGGCGCGGCCTTCTTCGGCGTTGAGCTCGTGAACCTCAGGAACAACGTCCCCGTCTGCTCTTGTCGTCACGCTTCCCCTCCTTCCTGCAGGCATCGTTCCATGTCCGTGATCGGACAGGAACCCACCGTACGTGCGGGGTACGACAAGTTCCTGACAGCGCGAGCCTAGGCCAGCGACGGCGACACTGTCCTGTGACTGTGTGGACAACGAACCGAAGGCCACACAGGGAGTGCAAACCGGCCGAGCGTGGCGCGAGCCAGCGAATCATGCCTTTCGCACAAGGCGGTCAGGGACGGTCGCTATGAATTTTGGCTACCTGCGTAGCGGGGTCGCTACGATGTAGCCATGACGACTACGCCTCGGTCCATACGGTTCGACGACGCGGTGCTGGCCAGGCTTCGGCATCAGGCGTCCGCCGAGGTTGGCAACAACGTGTCCGCGCTGGCCCACCGGCTCGTCGATGAGGGTCTGCGGATGGCTGAACATCCCGGCATCATCTTCAAACCTGGCCCGTCCGGCCGTCGTGCAGCTCTTGCCTATGGGCCAGATGTCTGGGAAGTCGTCAAGTTTCTCCGAGAGATCGATGAGCGAGGGCCGGCTGCTCTCGTCGCCGCTGCCGAGACGTTCGCAGTTGATGTCGGCCGTATTACCTCAGCTGTCAGCTACTACGGCGATTACAGCGCAGAGGTCGAAGGAGAAGTCGAGGCAGCCGAGGAAGCATCGATGCGCGCCGAGCGCGCTTGGGCTGTCCAGAGCAAGCTGATCGCGTGACTGAGCCGGTGGAACCGGTTCAGTTGCTGCTGGATGAGATGTTCTCGCAGAAGACCGCCGAGGCGTTGCGTGCGCAAGGGCATGGAGTCGTTGCCTTGGTCGAGAGCCCGGAAATGCGTGCCATGCCGGACGAGGAGGTCTTCGCTTGGGCGGCTGCGCAGCGATGCTGGCTGCTCACCGAGAATGTGAAGGACTTCCAACCGATCAAATTACGCGCCTTGCAGGTGAAGGCGCCGATCGCCGGGTTGCTGTTTACGAGCAGCCGAAGCTTCCCGCGTTCTCGGCAGCAGGTCGGTCCTCTCGTCCACGCGCTCGACGAGTGGCTGACGAAAGGGCCGCCCGAACCACCGATTATTGAGGATTGGCTGCAACAGGTCTGAGCGATCCGGTAGGGAGCATCCCCACGGAACTCTTGCGCGCAGCGCCGTAAAGCGCGTCGTAGGCGATCTCGGGGTCCGCCTCGGCCAGGCCTCGCGCGGTCCGGAGGTGGGGCCGGGCTTTGTCGATCAGGTAGGCCGCCTCGTCAGGATTGGCCGGTACGTACGGGCAGTCTGGCCGAGGTGACCTGATACGCGGTCTGAGGCTGGGGAAGGGGGTCTAGCCGTCGCGGCGGGCCTGGGTGCGCCGGTCGGTGGCGACCGGCGTGGCCGGGGGCAGCGTGAACCAGAAGGTGGCGCCCCGGCCGTCCTCGCCCTCGGCCCAGATCTCGCCGCCGTGCCGCTCGACCGCCCGGTGCACGGTGGTCAGCCCGATCCCGGTGCCCGGGAACTCGTCGGCGCTGTGCAGCCGGGCGAACGGCCGGAACAGCTCGCCCGCCTTGCCCGCCGGGAAGCCGGCCCCGTTGTCGCGCACAAAGTACCTGCCCGCGTCAAAACCGATGCTGATCGCCGGGTCGGTGATCTTGCCGGTGAACTTGACCGCGTTGTTGATCAGGTTTTCCAGGATCACCCGGACCAGGCCCTCGTCGGCGTCGGCGGTCATCCCGTCGGCGACCGTGAACGCCACCGCCCGGTCCGGGTAGCGTGCCTCGACCTCGCCGATCACCTGAAGCGTGGTGGCGGAGAGGTCGAACACGGTCCGGCGCAGCTCGCCCCGGCTGGCCCGGGCCAGGATCAGCAGCGACTCGACCAGGTCGGCCATCCGGGAGGCGGCGTTCTTGATCCGGCCGAGCCGGCGTTTCGCCTCGGCGCTCAGCGGGTCCTCGTCGTCGTCCATCATGTGCTCGGCGAAGCTGCTGATCACCTGCAGCGGGCCGCGCAGGTCGTGGGAGACCGACCCGGAGAATGCCTCCAGCTCCCGGTTGCGCCACTCCAGCTCCTCGACCAGCGCCGCCCGGGTCTCGGCCAGCTGCCGGGCCGCGCGCTCCTCGGCCGCGTCGAGCTCGCGGCGCATCAGCTCCTCGCGGATCCGGCGGCTCTCGTCGTGCGACTGCTTGCGCCGGATCTGGGTGCGTACGTGGGCCCGCAGCGCCTCCGCCCCCGAGCTGGCCCGTACGTAGTCGTCGGCCCCGGCGGCCAGGCAGGCCAGCATGTCGTCGTCGGCCTCGCCGGTCATCACGACCGGTGTCTCGCCGATCACCGGCACCTCTTTGATGCGGCGGCACGCGTCGCGCCCGATGTCGCCGTCCAGTCCCTGCCCGAGCACGATGCAGTCGACCGGCTGCTCGGCCAGCAGGTCGAGGGCGTCGTTGGAGTCGGCGACCGGGACCACGTCGTACCCCTCGCTGCGCAGGGCGGTGGCGAGCCCGGACAGCCGTTCCCGGTCCGGGGTGAGGGCCAGGACCTTGCTCGGTCCGTGCAGGCTGCCGGTGACCTCGATCGGCAGCTGCTCGGCGCTCTGGCGCAGCACGGCGTTCAGCTTGGCCGGCACGATCGCCAGGTTCTGCTGTTTGCGGACGAACGCGTCGGCGCCCGCGTCGAGCATCTGCAGCTCGGTGGCGTAGTCGTCGGCCGCGGTCATCAGGATGCACGGGGTGTCGCGCAGGGCCGGGTCGAGCCGGATCCGGCGGATCACGGTGGCGCCGTCGATGCCCGGCATCACGCCGTCGACGATGACCGCGGCCGGGCGGCGATCGGCCGCCATCCGCAGGCCCTCCTCGCCGCTCGGTGCGGTCAGCACCGCGTAGCCCTCGCCCTCCAGAAGCTCCCGCAGTTGCTCACGGAAGGTCATGCTGTCGTCGACGACGAGGATCGTGGTGCGGTCGGTACGCCGGTGCGGGCCCTCGCCGAGCAGCTGGCGGCAGCGGGCGACCACGTAGCCGGCGTCGTACGGCTTGCCCACGTACTCGTGCGCGCCGGTCCGCAGCCCGGCCAGCCGGTCGTGCACCTCGTCCTCGCTCGACAGCAGCACGGTCACCACGTCCTTGCGGGACGGCATGCCGCGCAGCTCGGTGAGCAGTTCGAGGCCGTCGGCGTCGGGCAGCAGCACGTCGAGCACGGCCACGTCGAAGACCGCCGACGCGAACGCCTCCC
>DASWRZ010000379.1:0-6814 GCA_036402935.1 Actinoplanes sp. | reverse complement strand
CGGCGCAGCCCGGCGCCGCCAGCTGCTGGTAGGACACGCCCGTCGCCAGGATGACCGTGTGCGCGTCGACCGAGCCGCCGTCCGCGAACTGGACGGTGCGCGCGGGGCCGTTCACCTCCAGCGCGACGGCGTCGCGCGTCGTGATCAGTTCCGCTCCGAACTTGACCGCCTGCCGGCGTGCGCGGTCGGTCAGCTGTGCACCTGACACTCCGTCGGGAAAGCCCAGGTAGTTCTCGATGCGCGAGCTCTGCCCGGCCTGGCCGCCGACCGCGGACCGCTCCACCAGCAGGGTCTTGAGGCCCTCGGAGGCGCCGTACACCGCGGCGCCGAGCCCGGCCGGGCCGCCGCCCACGATGATCAGGTCGTAGAAGTCGCGGCCCGGGGCGGTGGAGAGGCCGGCCGCCTCGGCGACCTCGGTCGTGGTCGGCTGGGCCATCGCGCGGCCGTCCGCGGTGACCACCAGCGGCACCGCCTCGGGGCCGACCCCGGCCGCCTCGAGCAGCCGGCGGCCCTCCGGCTCGTCGGCGCCGAGCCATTTGTACGGCACCAGGTTGCGGGCCAGGAAGTCGCGGAGCTCGTACGACGGCTCGCTCCAGCGGTGCCCGACGACGCGGATGTCCTCGACCTCGCGGTCGCCGGTCCCCTGCCAGGCCTCCAGCAGCGCGTCGAGCACCGGGTACAGCTTCTCCTCGGGCGGGTCCCACGGCTTGAGCAGGTAGTGGTCGACGTCGACCAGGTTGATCGCCTGGATCGCGGCGTCGGTGTCGGCGTACGCGGTGAGCAGCGCGCGCCGGGCGTTCGGGAACAGGTCCATGCCCTGTTCGAGGAACTCGATGCCGTTCATCTGGGGCATCCGGTAGTCGGCCAGCATGACGGCGACCCGGCCGCCACGCAGCTTCAGCTCCTTGAGGGCGTCGAGGGCCTCGGCGGCCGAGGACGCGCGGACGATGCGGTACTGCTCGCCGTACCGGCGACGCAGGTCACGGGCGATGGCCCGGGAGACCGACGGGTCGTCATCGACGGTCAGGATGGCGGGATGGCCCATGTGTCATTCCCCATCTGCTAGCAGGTCGGAGTATTCCGGGTGGCGTTCCAGGTAGCCGGCGACGAAGGGACAGGTGACCTTGACCGGCATGGCCCGGGCGCGGGCGTCCTCGAAGGCGGCGGCGGCGAGCTTGCCGGCCAGGCCACGGCCGGAGACGCTCTGCTCGATCTCGGTGTCGAGCAGTTCGATGTAGGTGCCGCGGCGGCGATAGTCGAGCGTGCCGGCCGTCTCGCCGCCGAGCAGGATCTCGTAGCGCTGCTCCTCGAAGTTGTCGACGACCCGGGAGTTGCCGCCGTCGGGCAGGCCGACCTGGGCGCTGCCCTCGACCCGCAGCTTGCGCCGGGCCCGCTCGTAGAACGAGGTGCGGCCGAGGCGGATCACCTGCGCGGCGGCCGGGATCGGCTCGATCACCAGGCAGTCGCCCCCGTCGGCGTAGCCCTCGATGATGCCGTCGACCTCGATCGCCAGCCGCCCGCTGGGCGGCAGCACGTCGAGCTGCAGGCGCTCCTGGAGGGCCAGCATCAGCGGGCGGTTGAACGAGGAGTGCGCGGCCGAGGCGGTCACGATCAGTCCCTCGACGTTGGGCGACACGATCGGGCCGCCGGCCGAGAACGAGTACGCCGTGGAGCCGGTCGGCGTCGACACGATCACCGCGTCGGCCGCGTAGTTGACGAAGTTCTTGTCCTCGACCGTGATGCCGACCGCGGCCAGGCCGTCGCCGGGCACCCGCACCAGCGCGATGTCGTTGAACGCCGACACGTCCTTGCCGTCGGGCAGGGTGGTGCGGACCGCCGTGCGCGCCTCGACCGTGAACCGGTGCTCGTCGATCGCGGAGAGCGCGTCGGCCAGGTCGGGCAGGTCGACCTCGGCCAGGAAGCCGAGCCGGCCGACGTTGACCCCGAGCACCACCGTCTTGCGGCCCTCGACCAGCCGCATGGTGCGCAGCATCGTGCCGTCGCCGCCCAGACTGACCAGCAGGCCCGCCCGCTCGACCATCTCCTCGCTGGTGACCGCCTCGGCGGCGCAGTCGATGCGGCTGATCTCGTCGTGCAGGCCGAGCACGGTCACGTCGTGCCGCTGCGCCCACGCGACGATCGCGTTGATCGCGGCGCCGCAGTCGCGCCGCGGATGCAGCACGAGGCCGACCACCTTGATCATTCCCATGCCCTGTCACACCTCATCAGTCGTCCGGTCATTGCGCGTTCAGCCTTGCACGTCTGCCCCTCGGTCGGCGAGGCCGCGGAGCGTGGCCGAGCGAGGGCGCGAGCCGCGGGCCGGCGAGGGCGTGCGGACCACCACACCAAGTGTCCTCGGGCAGGTTTCCGGCAGGTTTCTTGACAGCGTTGTCAGGCATCGACAGACTCCGATCTGGAGAGCGCTCTCCTTCCCTGGTCGACCCCGGTTTCCCCCAGGAAAGGAATCCCCCATGCGACGACCATTCGCGATCGCCTTGGCGATCCTCACCGCGGCTACCTTCATCCCCACGGCCGCCCACGCGAACAACCCAAAGGCCGCCGACGCGAACAACCCATCGGCCGCTCACGCGAACAACCCATCGGCCGCCCACGTGAATGATCCATCGGCCGGCGGACCCGACATCGCGCCGGGAATGCTCGCCGCGATGCGCCGCGACCTCAAACTCGACGACGCCCAGATCGCGGTGCGGCTGCGCACCGAGGCCGCCGCGCCGGTGGTCGAGAAAACGCTGCGCGCCCGGCTCGGCTCCGCCTTCGCCGGCGCGTGGATTGCGGACGGGGCGACGCGACTGACGGTCGCGGTCACCGACAAGAAGTCCGGGGCAACCGTACGCGCCGCCGGCGCCGACCCGAAATTCGTCGCCCGAAACGCCGGAGACCTGTCCTCCGCGCGTACGAAATTGGACCGCAACTCCTCGCACGCGGCCGCCGCCAAGGTCCGGGGTTGGTATGTCGACGTGCCCGGGAACCGGGTCGTCGTGCTCGCCGCGCCCGGCGCGGCCGCCCAGGCGCAGGCGTTCGCCCGGGCCAGCGGTGCCGGCGCGGTGACTGTGCAGACGTTGGCCGAGCAGCCCCGCCCGATGTACGACATCCGCGGCGGCGACCAGTACGTGATCAACGGGAACACGCTCTGCTCGATCGGCTTCGCGGTGGCGGGCGGCTTCGTCAGCGCCGGGCATTGCGGCGGGGCCGGCAGCCCCACCCTCGGCTACAACAACGTGGCCCAGGGCACCTTCGCGGCGTCGGTGTTCCCCGGGCACGACTACTCCTGGATCCAGACCAACGGCAACTGGACCCCGCAGCCGTGGGTCAACAACTACTCGGGTGGGAACGTGCTGGTCGCGGGCTCGCAGGACGCCGCGATCGGCAGTTCGGTCTGCCGCTCCGGCCGCACCTCGGGCTGGCACTGCGGCACCATCCTGGGCCGCAACGAGACGATCGTCTACAGCCAGGGCTCGGTCTCCGGGCTCTCCCGCAGTGACGCGTGCGCCGAGCCGGGCGACTCCGGCGGCTCCTGGATCAGCGGCAACCAGGCCCAGGGCGTCACCTCGGGCGGCACCGGCAACTGCACCTCCGGCGGCACGATGTGGTTCCAGCCGGTCAACCCGATCCTGTCCGCCTACGGCCTTTCGCTGACGACATCCGGTGGCGGGTCCACGTCGTCGCTGATCAGCAACTGGAACGGCAGGTGCGTCGACGTGCCGAACTCGAACTTCTCGGACGGCGTCCAGCTGCAGATGTGGGACTGCAACAACACCGGCGCCCAGAAGTGGACGTTCGTGAACGGGACCCTGCAGACCTCGAACAACAAGTGCATGGACGTGGCCTGGGGCTCGACCGCCGACGGCGCGGTCGTGCAGATCGCCACCTGCTCGGGCAACGCGGCCCAGCAATGGGTGCTCTCGGCCGCCGGTGACCTGGTGAACCCGCAGGCCAACAAGTGTCTGGACATCACCGGCTGGAACGGGAACAGCGGCGCTCTGCTGGAAACCTGGACCTGCACCGGGGGCGCCAACCAGAAGTGGCACCGCGGGTAAAACACCCGCGCTTTTCGGGCAACTTAGCCTTAAAGGGACCTTAAAGATCAACGCGCACCCGTCGCATCGCCGGGCTGCTTCGAACGATGGGGTGACATCCCCAATTGTTGGAGGCAGTTCGACGATGCGCCGTAAGCAATCGAAGATCCTGACTGGCCTGGCCGTTCTCGGAGCGGCCACGGCCGCGTGGTTCGCGCTACCGGCCTCGGCCGACGAGACCCCGCTGCCGTTCACCGTCACCAACGACACCGGCCGCGGCGACGCCGTCTTCCTGTACGTGCTGGGCACGAACCTGACGACCGGAAAGCTCGGGTACGCGAACGCTTCGGGCCAGTTCACCGACTGGACCGGGGGCGCGTCCACGCCGGTGCCCGCGCCGGACGTCTCGATCCCCGGTCCGGCGAACGGTGCCGCCACGACGATCCAGATCCCGCGGAACATGTCGGGCCGCATCTACGAGTCGTTCGGCCAGAAGCTCGTCTTCAAGCTGACGACCGACGGCCTGGTGCAACCGGCGCCGTGGGCGGGCGGCGACCCCAACCAGAACATCCTGTTCGACTGGAGCGAGTTCACGCTCAACGACGGCGGGATCTTCCTGAACAGCACCCAGGTCGACATGTTCGCGGTGCCCCAGACGGTGAGCGTGACCAGTAGTGGCGGCACTTCGTCCACGGGCACGCCGGTCGCCGGCGGGCGACAGAAGATCATCGACCAGGTCAAGGCGTCGGGCGACTTCGCGCGCAGCGTCGTGACCGGCTCGGACGGGACCGTGCTGCGGATCCTCTCGCCGGGCAAGGCGGCCGACGCGGGTCTGATGAGTCCGACCTACTACGACTCGTACATCTCGTCGGCGTGGGCGGCGCCGGTGACCGTCGTGCCGTTTGCCGATCAACCCGATGTCCGGTTCATCGGACACTCCGACGGCAACACGATGACCTTCACCGACGCGACCGGGGCGACGGTGGCGACCTTCACCAAGCCCTCGACCGCCAACGTCTGGGGTTGTGACGGTGCTCTCGCGGCGCCCAACGACCAGGTGGTCGGGCCGATCGCGCGTACGCTCTGCGCCGCGCTGCAGCGGGGCACCCTGGGCACCCTCGACACCCAGCCGAGCGGGACGGCGGCGGACTTCTACCGCAACAGCACACCCAACGTCTACGCGAAGGCCATCCACGAGAACATGGCCGACGGGAAGGCGTACGCGTTCGCGTTCGACGACGTGCAGAACCAGGAATCGCTGGTGCACGACGCCTCGCCGACCAGCGCCGGGATCACCATGACCGCCTTCTGAGGGGCGGCGCGGTGACCCGCTTTCCGGGCGGGAAATCGGGTCACCGCGCATCCTCGGTCTTCGATACAGTGCCGGTTCACGAATCTCGCTCGTAACCGGGGGAACCGCCAGCCATGCCGACCGAACCCACGCCGCAGTCGGAGCCCACCCCTCCGACGCTGCCACGTCTCCCGAGGCCACCCCGCCGCCGGCCGATCCGACCGCCGCCCCGGCCGCGGAGACGCCGGCCGCCGATCCGACTGCCGCGATCCCGCTGCCGCCTCCGGCCGGGCCGCCTCCGGCCGGCCCGCCTCCAGCCGTGGCGCCGCCCGCCGATGGCGCGCCCGCTTGGCCGTCGCCGTTCCCGCCGCCTCCCTCGAGCGGGGCGCCGGCCGGGCCGCCGCCGATCGTGCCGCCGCTCAACCCCTGGCAGGCGCCGGGTGCCCCGGCGACCGGGCCGTTCCCCACCTCTTACCAGGGCCCGGTCCCGCCCGGCGGGTTCCCGCCGCCTCCGCCCGGCACGGCGTGGCCGCAGCCGCCGAAGAAGCGTGGCGTCTCCGGCGGCCTGATCGCCGCCATCGCGGTCTTCGCCGTCGTGCTGCTCGGCTGCATCGGCGCGGTCGGCGTGAGCGTCCTCCGCTCGAGCGACTCGTCGAACAGCGCGGACCCCCTGCACCCGACCTTCCCGACGTTCCCGACCGACGAGCCGACCGTCCCCGGCCTCGACGACGACAGCGGCTCGACGACGGCGGGCCCGCAGGCCAGCCCGGCCGCGGTCAAGGACATCGAGGACCTCGGCAACGTCTGCGACCAGCAGATGTACTTCCCGCAGTCGCCGAAGTACCAGGGCAAGGCCCCGCACCCGATCGCGATCATGACCAGGGACCGGAAGGACATGGACACCCGGATCTCCGACACGGTCTACGACGTCGACTACTCCTCGTCGAAGTCCCGCGCGGACGCCTGGAACACCTACTTCCACCCGGCCAAGGTGCAGCTGACCGCCTGCGTCGACCTGGTCACCAGCGGCGCCAAGGTCAAGACCTGCAAGTTCGACGACCCGAAGCCCGACTCGCTGCCGCTCAAGGTGGGCATCTACCAGCTCACGCTCTTCGAGACGGCGACGCGCAAGCAGCTGTTCTCGAAGAAGATCACCGGTGACGACCGGTCCTGCCCGACGGTCGTACTCCTCGGAAATGACCACAACCTCTACACGAGCATCAGCGACCGCGCGTACGTCGCCGCACTCAAGAAGTTCGTGGAGAAATAAGCAAACGAATTACCGCCATGCGGTCGGCCGGAAGGCCGGGTGTGAGTACCGCAACGAACATCGAATCATCGGGAAGAACACCCGCGGCAACGGACTTGTCGCGGGTGTGACCGAACAACATTCCGGCGAGGTTCTGACCGCCCGGCGCCGCCTCGTGCTGGTGCTGGTGCTCGGGCTGCTCGCCGCCCTCGGCCCGCTGACCATCGACATGTACCT
>DASWRZ010000378.1:0-3459 GCA_036402935.1 Actinoplanes sp. | reverse complement strand
ACCGCGCTCGGCCGGGAGGAACGCGCCGACGATCTGGCCCAGTCGCTGCTGCGGGACAGCACCGACCCGGATCACCGCGGCACCGCCTGGATCACGCGGATCGCGATCGCGGCCCGGAACAACGAGCTCGACCGGGCCGGTGGTCTGGTCGTCGAGGGGCTGGCCGATCCGGCGCTGCGGCCCGGGTTCCGGGCTCAACTGCGGGCCCGGAATGCACAGATCCTGCTGCGCCGGGGCGACCCCGAGCGCAGCCGCGAGCAGGCCGACCAGGCGCTGCGCGAGGCCGAAGCGGTCGGTGACGCGGTGGCGGTCGGCTACGCCCGGCACGTGCTCGCCCACCTCGACCGGGAGCCGGTCCGGGCGCTCGTCCACCTCGACGCGGCGCTCGCCGGGCTGGCCCCCGACGAGGCGCCCGACCTGCGGCTGCGGCTGCTCAACAACCGGCTGGCCGCGCTCAACAACCTGGGCCGGGCCGACGAGTTCGAGGCGGCCGCCCGGCAGGTGCCCGACCACGTCGCCCGGGTCGGCGTGGCCCGGGGCGCGTCGCTGCTGCTGGCCGCGGCGATGGGCTGCTACGACTTCGGCCGCTGGGACACCGCGCTCGACTACCTGGCCCGGATGCCCGAGGAACTGCCGAACGCGCTGAACGTCGGCCGTCACGGGCTGGCCGCGATGCTGCACGCTCACCGCGAGGAATGGACGCCGGCCGAGCGGCACCTGGCCGAGGGCCTGCGCATCCCGATCGGCTCGGGCGACATCCGCATCTGGTCCGGCTATCTGGTCGCGGCCGACGCCATGCGCGCGGTCACCGATCGGGACCTGCGGCGGGCCGCCGACCTCCTCACCACCTGGCTCGGTTCGGACGCCGAGTTCGAGAACCGCGAACGCTACATGTGGTTGCCGGCGCTGATGCGGGTCGCCCGCGAACTGCAGGACCGCGGCCTCGAGGAGCGGATCGTCGAGGCCACCACGCGGGATGCTCAGCGGTCCGACGCCCTGGCCATGCAACTGGCCGCCGCGCGACTGTGCCGGGCCCAGTTCGACGACGACGCTGAAACGTTGCAGGTGGTCGCCCGGGTCTACGAGCTGCACGGGTGGGCTCTCATGCGGGCCTTCGCGACCGAGGAGACCGCGGTGCGGCTGGCCGCGGCCGGGCAGATCGAGCGGGCCCGGGCCGCGTTCAACGACGCGGTGCGGGGCTATGCCGGCCTGGGCGCGACCTGGGACGTACGCCGGGTGGACGCGCGACTGCGCCCGCTGGGCATCCGGCGCGGAAGCCGCACCCTCGACCAGCGGCCGGAGTCCGGGTGGGCCGCCCTCACCGACGCCGAACGCCGGGTTGCCGAGCTGGTCGCCACGGGCAAGTCCAACCCCGAGGTCGCCAGCGAGTTGTTCCTCTCGCCACGGACGGTGCAGACCCACGTGTCGCGCATTCTGCGCAAGCTCGGCTACACCTCGCGCATGGACCTCGTACGGGACGGGGCCCGGCGCTGAGATCAGCGCCGGGCCCCGTCCTGGAGAAGAATCTCAGCTGGCCAGCATCTTGCGGAGCACGTACTGCAGGATGCCGCCGTGCCGGTAGTAGTCGGCCTCGCCGGGCGTGTCGATGCGCACGTCGGCGTCGAACTCGACGCCGGTGTCGGTGCGCACCTTGACCGTGCCCGGGATGTCGCCGTCGTTGAGCGCCTCGACGCCGGTGATGGTGAAGGTCTCGGTGCCGGTCAGGCCGAGCGACTCGGCGTTGGTCTTGGGCGGGAACTGCAGCGGCAGCACGCCCATGCCGATCAGGTTGGAGCGGTGGATGCGCTCGTAGCTCTCGGCGATGACCGCGCGCACGCCCAGCAGCATGGTGCCCTTGGCCGCCCAGTCGCGCGACGATCCGGAGCCGTACTCCTTGCCGGCCAGGATGACCAGCGGGACGCCGGCCTCCTGGTAGGCCACGCTCGCGTCGTAGATCGTGGTCTGCTCACCGGTCAGGTGGTTGACCGTGAAGCCGCCCTCGACGCCCGGCACCAGCTGGTTGCGCAGCCGGATGTTGGCGAAGGTGCCGCGGATCATCACCTCGTGGTTACCGCGGCGGGACCCGTACGAGTTGAACTCGTGCCGCGGCACGCCGTGCTCGGCCAGGTATTTGCCCGCGGGGGAGTCGGGCTTGATCGAGCTGGCCGGCGAGATGTGGTCGGTGGTCACCGAGTCACCCAGCTTGGCCAACACCCGGGCGCCCGAAATGTCGGGCACCGGCGAAGGCGTGGAAGACATCCCCTCGAAGTAGGGAGGCTTACGAACGTACGTCGACTCGGCCGCCCACTCGAACGTGTCGCCCTCCGGGGTCGGCAGCGACTGCCACTGCTCGTCACCGGCGAAGACGTCCGAGTACGCGGTGCTGAACCCGGTCGCGCCGATGGCCGACGCGATGACGTCGTCGATCTCCTTGGCACTGGGCCAGATGTCGTTGAGGTAGACCGGCTTGCCGTCGCTTCCGGTGCCCAGCGGCTCGGTCGTGATGTCGAGGTCCATCGTGCCGGCCAGCGCGTACGCCACCACCAGCGGCGGCGACGCCAGGTAGTTCATCTTGATGTCGGGGTTGATCCGGCCCTCGAAGTTGCGGTTGCCGGAGAGCACGCTGACCGCCGTCAGGTCGGCCTCGTTGACCGCGGCCGAGATCGCCTCGGGCAGCGGGCCGGAGTTGCCGATGCAGGTGGTGCAGCCGTAGCCGACCAGGTTGAAGCCGAGCTTGTCGAGGTAGGGCGTCAGGCCGGCCCGGTCGTAGTAGTCCATGACGACCTTGGAGCCGGGCGCCAGCGTGGTCTTGACCCACGGCTTGCGGGTCAGGCCGCGGTCGACCGCGTTGCGGGCCAGCAGCGCCGCGCCGATCATGACCTGCGGGTTGGACGTGTTGGTGCAGGACGTGATCGCGGCGATGCCGACGAAGCCGTGGTCGAGCTCGAACTCGACCCCGTCCTCGCCGGCCACCCGGGTCGGCTTGGAGACCCGGCCGATCGCGCCGGCCGCCGCCGACTCGAACTTGTGCGGTTTGTCGGAATCATCCTGAACGTCGTTGGCGGGCGAGTCGGACGCCGGGAACGACTCCTCGCTCGCCTCGTCGGCATGCCCGTTGGCCTGCACGTAGTTGCCGAGCGCGTCGCGGAACATCGACTTGGCGTGGTTGAGCGGGACCCGGTCCTGCGGGCGCTTCGGGCCGGCCAGCGACGGCACGATCGTCGACAGGTCGAGCTCGAGCCGCTCCGAGAAGCTGGGCTCGGCGTCCGGGTCGAGCCAGAGGCCTTGCCGCTTCGCGTACGCCTCGACCAGCGCGACCTGCTCGTCGCTGCGCCCGGTCAGACGAAGGTATTTGATCGTCTCGTCGTCGATCGGAAAGATCGCGGCGGTCGAGCCGTACTCCGGCGACATGTTGCCGATGGTGGCCCGGTTGGCCAGCGGCACCGCGCTCACGCCGGG
>DASWRZ010000377.1:0-11907 GCA_036402935.1 Actinoplanes sp. | reverse complement strand
GCTGCAGTTGCCGGCCACCTCGGCACCGCGCATCAGCGCCAACTGGGATGCCGCGCGCCCGACACCGCCGAGGCAGCCGGTGATGAAGATCGACTGGCCGGCTCGTAGCCGTGCCTTGTCGTGCAGCGCCGACCAGGCCGTCACACCGGGCATGGGCAGCGCGGCGGCCAGTTCGAACGACAGTGCCGACGGCTTGGGGAAGGCCTTCTCCTCGTTGACGACCAGGTACTCGGAGAAGGCGCCGGCCTCGCGGATGCTGCGGATGCCGTACACCTCGTCGCCGACGCGGTGGTTGTGCGCTTCCGGGCCGACGGCGTCGACGACGCCGGCGAAGTCGTGGCCCAGTCCGCGCGGGAAGCGGTACCCGGAGATCAGCCGCAGCCGTCCGGAGCGGATGGTCCAGTCCGCCGGGTTGGCCCCGGCCGCCCGCACCCGCACGCGGATCTGGCCGGGGCCGGGGACGGGAAGGTCGACCTGCTCCAGGCGCATCTCGCCCGGACCGCCGTAGCGGTCGTACTGGATTCGTTGCATGGGCGTTCCCTCCGCCGTAGTGACAGTCGTTGACACTACATATAGCGACAGCGACTGTCACTACCTGATAGGGTCGATCCATGCCACGCAGCGGAAAGGAGGCGCGGGCCCGCTTGCTGCAGGCCGCGATCGACCTCTGCCTCGAGCGCGGCTTCGACGCCGTGACCGCGGCGGAGATCGCGGAGCGTGCCGGCGTCACCGAGCGCACCTACTTCCGGCACTTCGCCGACAAGCGGGAGGTGCTCTTCGAGGGGGAGAACCAGCTCAGGGAGCAGCTCACCGCCGCCCTCGAGGGCATTTCCGCCACCGAGCCGCCGCTGAAGACCCTGCTCGTGGCCTTCCGGGCGATCGTGCCCATGCTCGAGGGGAACAGGGCGAAGGCTCAGCCGCTGGCCCAGGTCATCGCGGCCACCCCGGCGTTGCGGGAACGGGCCGCGGCCAAGGAGGCCCACCTCGTCGACCTGCTGGCAAGGGCCCTGCGCGACCGCGGCGTGGACGAGGAAAGTGCCACTATTGCCGCCCGTACGGGCTGGGGGACACTCGCCCAGGCCATGCGGCGCTGGCATCTGGACCCCGGGGCCGGTCTCGACGCGCACCTGCAGCGGGCGTTTCGCCAACTCCAGATGATCGTGGCCGACCTCGACCGGCGAGACTGAGACCCTGCTGTCCCGATCTCAGCCGGATTCCGCCATCAGCGCGGTCGCCGAGCGGTGGACCTTGGTCATCGCCGACATCAGGACGCTGCGCTCGGCTTCGGTGAGGTCTTGCGTGACCTTCTCCTCCAGGCGGCGTCGTTCAAGCTCGATCGGCTCCTGGAGGGCACGACCCGCGCCGGTCAGCCAGAGGCGGACCAGACGGTTGTCCCGGTCGTCCCGGCGCCGGGTGATCAGGCCGGCGTCGATCATGCGGCCGGACATTTTCACCACCGCGGGAGTCGAGACGTTCACCGCGGCGGCAATCTCGCCCGGAGTGCGGCCGTCTTCGCTCCACAGCACCGCCAGCAGGTGGTCCTGGCCGAGATGCAGGCCGTGGCGCTGCACCGCGGCCTCGGCGGCGGCCCGCAGCACCTTGTTCGTCTTGCCGTGCAGGTCCAGGAATTCGGGCACCGAGCCTCCTTGTTGACCATCAGTCGCTAACCGGTTAACGTTCTCCCGAAATTAGTTAACCGGTTAGCGAATCAGGAGTGCTGATGCTACTTGTCACCGGTGCCACCGGAAACATCGGCCGCGAGCTCATCGCGGCGCTCAAGGAGAAGGGGGCCGAGGTTCGCCTCCTGGTCCGCGACCCTGCCCGGGCCGTCGGCCGGCCCGAGTGCGTCGTCGCCGACCTGGACGATCCGGCCACCCTCGCGGCCGCTTTCGACGGCATCGACCGGCTGTTCCTGCTCACCCCGGGCATCGGTCTCACCCAGACACGACATGCCATCGCGGCGGCGCGGGCCGCGGGAGTACGGCACATCGTGCAGCTTTCCTCCTCCAACGTGCTCGGCGATCCCATGCCGGCCATGGGCCGATGGCACCACGACCGCGAGGAACTGGTCCGCGCCTCAGGCATCGCGGCCACCGTCCTGCGACCTGGTGGCTTCATGACCAACGCGCTGGACTGGCTACCCTCCATCCGGGAGGGCGGCTTCGTCCTCGACCCGATCGGCGCCGGCCGGTACGCGCCGATCGACCCCGCCGACATCGCCGCGGTGGCCGCCGTCGCCCTCACCGAGGACGGTCACGACGGCAAGGCGTACGTACTCACCGGCGAGCAGACATTCACCGTCGCCGAGCAGGTTCGGATCCTCTCCACCGCCATCGGCCGCGATCTCGAGGTCCGCCCGGTCGCCTCGCCCGAGGAAACCGTCCGATCCCGCTTCCCGCACGGGGCGCCCCCGGCGCTCGCCGAGGCTCTCATCGAGGGCTTCGCCCTCATGCGCGCCGACACGACCGGCTTCCGCACCGACACGGTTCGACAACTCCTCGGCCGGACTCCACGTACCTTCGCCGACTGGTGCACCCGCAACGCCCACCGTTTCGGTTCCTGACCCCGGGTACGGCAACGCCGGACGTGGTCGAAGCGATCGTCCGTAGACGCATCGAACGCGGCGACGGTCTGCGCGGCGATGTCCGGCCAGTGCGGGAAAAGGGCTCGGGCGGCCGGCTCGAGGAACATGTCGCGTACCAGGTTGCGATCGGGGTGGTAGAACGGCGCCAGCAGCATTGCGGGCTTGTTGGCGGCGAGCACATCGAAGAACCGGTCCCGGGCGTACGCCGGTGTGCCGCCCCACGCGTCGAGCAGCGGCTGCAGATCGCTCCGGGCACCGCTGGTGCCGTGCCGCGGGGCCGCGGGTCCGGCCAGCGCGTGCAAGTGGGCCCTGGCATCCGCGTCCAGGCGTAGGGCCGTGGCGAGTGCGTCCAGCACTTGCGGGGACGGGTGCCGGTCGACGCCCTGCTCCAGCCGGGTCAGGTACTGAGCCGAGACACCGGCCAGACCGGCCAGCTCGTCGCGCCGCAGCCCCTCGACCCGGCGCCGGCCGTGCGCCACGACACCCGCCGCGTCCGGGGTCACCCGGGCGCGGCGGGCCAGGAGGAATTCGTCCCGATCGAGCTCGACGTTACCGATCGAGCTCAGGCTTTCACCGCCGTCTCGCATGCCGCCGACCGCCTGGGCCGCCTGGATGTGGTCGTCAACAACGCCGGCTACGGGCTGTTCGGCATGATCGAGGAGATCAGCGAGGAACAGGCCCGGGAACAGATCAACACCAACCTGCTCGGCCCGCTCTGGGTTTCCCAGGCCGCGCTGCCGGTCATGCGCGAACAGGGACATGGACACCTGCTGCAGGTGTCGACGATCGGGGGCACGCTGGTCGATCTGGACGACCCGCCGCTGCGCCTCTTCCTCGGCGAGTATCCCTTCGCTGTCGCGGAAACGGCTTACCGGAAACGCCTGGCGACGTGGCAGAAGTGGCGTGCGTTGTCGGAACAGGCTTGAGCGCACCGGGGTTCTGGCGGTCGCATCAGCTCTGCGTCATGGCGAGCACGATGCGGCGGGCCGTCGCGATGATGTCGGCCGGCTGGACCGGTCGGCCGGGCATCGCCGTGAGCACGGAGCCGACGGCGTTGAAGACCGTGCGGATGAAGAGCGCCTCGGTCGGGGGAGCGTCCGGGCCGGCGACGACGGCGACGATGCGGTCGAACGTGTCGGCCATGCCGCGGCCGTCGTCGGTCAGGCGCCGCTGGGCGGCCGGGTTGGCCAGGGCCAGCCGTTGTCCGTGCACGTGTTCCTCGGTCGTGGTGTCCAGCCAGCGCAGTGCCGCGGTGCGCAGCAGGTCAGGCGTGCGCGGCTGAGCCCGCAGCCAGGCGAGGAACTCCTCGACGTCACGTTGCCGGGTCTCCATGAGACTGCGGACGATCTCGTCCTTGCCGGCGAAGTGGTAGTAGAGCGACGACTGGTTCATGCCCAGCGCCGCCGCGATGTCGCGGGTGGTGGTGGCGTCGAAGCCTTTCTCGGTGAACAGCTCGAGGGCGACCCGGCGGATCTCCGCCCGGGTCGCGGCGGCGTTTCGGCGGCTCTTCTGCGGCATGGGTCACATCCTACTTGCCCACCAATCAAGTGATTGGCTACGGTGGGTTACCAATCAAACGATTGATTGGTAACCCGGGAGGGGAAGCGATGAACACCGTCGCCATCATCGGTGCGGGCCCCGGCGGCCTGCTGTGCTCGCGCGTGCTGCAGCAGCACGGCATCGACGTGACCGTCTACGACGCGGACGACTCGGCCACCGCGCGTGACGCGGGCGGCTCGCTCGACCTGCACGCCGACGCGGGGCAGATCGCCCTGGCCGACGCCGGCCTGCTCGACGCCTTCATGGCCGTGGCCCGCCGGGAGGATCAGGCGAAACGCGCCATGGACCGGCACGCGAACGTACGCGGTACCTTCGTGCCGGACGACGGCGACACGGCCGCGCCGGAGATCGACCGCGGCCAGTTACGGGCCCTCATCGCCGCGCACGTCCGCCCGGAGGCGATCCGATGGAGCCACCGGCTCACCCGAGCCACTCCGGTCAGCGGCGGCCGGCACCGGCTCGACTTCGCCAACGGCGTCACCACCGAGGCTGACCTGGTGATCGGAGCCGACGGGATCTGGTCGCGGGTACGCACGCTGCTCACCGACGCGCTGCCGCAGTACTCGGGCGTGTCGTTCCTCGACGTGCGCTACGACGATGCCGACCGCCGGCACCCCGCCCTGGCCGGACTCGTCGGCCGCGGTCACCTGTTCGCCCGCGGTGACGACGGCAACGCCATCATCCTTCAGCGCAACAGCAACGGCGTCATCCGCGGCTACGTCGCGATGCGCGCCGACGTGGACTGGGCCGCCCGGGCCGGGGTCGGCGCCGCCGACCGGCCGGCACTGCGCGCCTACCTGCGCGACCGGTTCGCCGGCTGGTCACCGAAGCTCCTCGCCTTCCTCACCACCAGCGACGAGTACGTCGAGCGTGCCATCTGGGTCCTGCCCGCCCCCCTGACCTGGGAGCAGAACCCCGGTGTGACCCTGCTCGGCGACGCTGCGCACGGCATGGGACCGTTCGGCGGCCACGGCGTCAACCTCGCCCTGCTCGACGCGGTGGAACTCGCACACGCCATCGCCGGCGAACCCACCCTTGACGCCGCAGTGCGCCGCTACGAGCCGACGATGCGATCCCGGGCCGCCGGCCTGGCGCAAGCATCAAATGCCGCCACTCGAGCCTTCTTCGGCATCGGCACCCCCGACGGCCCCCACGAGATCCCGGACCAGGCCGCCGCCCACCACGGCTACGAAGAAGGCGCCCGCCGCTACCCGTACTTCCGCGTAGCGATCCGTCGATGATCACGTTGCCCACTGCCGGACCGTACGTTTCCGGCCCGCCGCGTCAACGCATCACAGCGGCGGTGTCTCGGCCGTTCTCCCGGCGCTCCGCCGACCGGTTGTGCCCTACGCTCGGGGTGCGCCCGTCGACGGCGCATGAAGGGCGCTGTCATGGCCGGCTCCTTGGTGGAGACCAAGTTCTACCTCCCCCGGGTCCGGCGCGGCCTGATCGCCCGGGAAAGGTTGGCCGAGCGGCTCGACCGCGGCGCCGAGTCACCGCTGACGCTCGTCTCGGCACCGGCCGGGTTCGGCAAGACGACAATGCTGGCGGGCTGGCTGGCCCCGGCAGACAAGCGGGTCGCGTGGGTGTCGCTCGAGGAGACCGAGCGGCAGCCGGCGTCGTTCTGGACCTACCTGATCTCGGCCCTTCAACGGGTGGTGCCGGGCGTCGGGGCGGGCGCGCTCCCGCTGCTGCAGGCGGCCCGGCCGCCCATCGAGGCGCTGCTCACCACCGTGATCAACGAGCTCGGCGCCGGGCCGGACGACGTGCACCTGGTTCTCGACGACTACCACCTCGCCGACGGTCCCGACATCGAGGCCGGCATGGCGTTTCTGCTGGCCCACCTCCCGCCGCAGGTGCACCTGGTGATCAGCACCCGGGCCGACCCGGCCCTGCCGCTGGCCCGGCTGCGGGCGCGCGGCGAGCTGGTCGAGATCCGGGCGGCCGACCTGCGCTTCACGCGGGGCGAGGTGACGGCGTACCTCCAAGGTCTTGATCTGGCCGTGAGCGACATCGCCGTGCTGGAGAGCCGGACCGAAGGGTGGATCGCCGCGCTGCAGCTGGTCGCGCTCTCGATGCGCGGCCGGGAGGATGTGGCCGGCTTCATCGCGGGCTTCGCCGGTGACGACCGGTACATCGTCGACTATCTGGTCGGCGAGGTCCTCGACCGGCAGCCGGCCGACGTCCGCGAGTTCCTGATCGCCACCTGCGTCCTCGACCGGCTGACCGGCCCGCTCTGCGACGAGGTGACCGGGCGGCCCGAGGGCAAGGCGATGCTCGAGGTGCTGGACCGCGGGAACCTGTTCGTGGTGTCGCTCGACGGCAACCGCCGGTGGTACCGCTACCACCACCTCTTCGCCGACGTGCTGCTGACCCGGCTCGCCGACGAGCAACCCGAGGAGATACCGGAGCTGCACCGCCGGGCCGCCGGCTGGTACGAGCGGAACGGCGAACCGGCCCCGGCGATCCGCCACGCCCTCGCCGCCGGCGACGTCGAGCGGGCGGCCGGCCTGGTCGAGCTGGCCATCCCGGCGCTGCGCCAGGACCGGCAGGAGGCCACCATCCGGGGCTGGCTCGACGCCATTCCGGACGAGGTCGTCCGGGTGCGGCCGGTGCTGGCGATCGGCTTCATCGGTGCGTTGATGGCCGGCAACGAGTTCGCCGACGTCGAGCGCCGGCTGGGCGAGGTGTCGCGGGTGCTGGCCGGCGACCGGGCCTCGATGGTGGTCGTCGACGAGAACGAGCTTGCGCGCCTGCCCGCGGCCATCGAGATGTACTACGCCGCGTTCGCGCTGATGCGGGGCGACGCGGCGGCCGTCGCCGGCCACGCCCGGCAGGCGATCGACCGCGCGGCGCCCGGCGACCACGTCATCCGGGCGGCGGCATCGGCGCTGCTCGGCCTCTCCCTCTGGGGCGGCGGCGACCTCGAGGCCGCGCACCGGGCCTACTCGGCCAGCGTCGACGGGCTGCGGCGGGCCGGCCATCTCTCGGACGTGCTCGGCTGCTCGATCACCCTGGCCGACATCCGGATCACCCAGGGCCGGCTGGACGAGGCGCTACGCACCTACGAGCAGGCGTTGCTCCTCGGCCCGGAGCTGCGCGGGAACGCCGACATGCACGTCGGGATCAGCGGGATCGCGGTCGAGCGCAACGACCTGACCGCCGCCGCCGAGCACCTGCGGCGGGCGGAGGAGCTGGGGGAGCACACGTGGCTGCCGCAGAATCCGTACCGGTGGCGGGTCGCGTCGGCGGCGCTCCGTCAGGCGCACGGTGATCTGGACGGTGCCCGGGAACTGCTTCACGAAGCCCAGCGGGTGTACGTGGGTGACTTCTCCCCGAACGTACGCCCGGTCCCGGCCATGATCGCCCGGGTGCTGGCCGCGCAGGGCCGGGTCGGTGAAGCCCTCGCCTGGGCCCGCGAGCAGGGCCTGACGGCCGGCGACGAGCTCTCCTACCGCCGCGAGTTCGAGCACATCACCCTCGCGAAGGTCCTGCTGGCCTCGTCGGCGTCGCCGGATGCCGACCGGCTCCTCGCCCGGCTGCTCGCGGCGGCCGTAGCCGGCGGCCGGACCGGGAGCGTCATCGAGATCCTGGTGCTGCAGGCGGGCCGCCGCGGCGATCTGGTCGCCCTCGAACGGGCGCTCACCCTGGCCGAGCCGCAGGGCTACGTTCGGGCCTTCGCCGGCGTCGAACCGGCCTTGCTGCGCCGGCTCGCGCGACAACAACCCACCTGGGGGTACGTGCGGCGCCTGCTCGACGGGTCGGGCAGCGGCGCGGTCAAGCTCGTCGATCCGCTGAGTGAGCGTGAACTGGATGTGCTCCGGCTGCTCCGCTCCGACCTCGACGGGCCGGCGATCGCGCGCGAGCTCACGGTCTCGCTGAACACGCTGCGCACCCACACCAAGAACATCTACGCCAAGCTCGGCGTCAACAGCCGCCGCGGCGCCGTCCGCCGGGCCGCCGAGCTGGCTCTCTTTCACTAGGCCGCTCACCACATGTGGTGATGTGCGGTCACCACATCCGCTCCTACCTTTCAGCCATCCCGGAACCACCCGGGCCGGCCGGGGAGGAGCGTCATGAGCGATCGATACGAGATCCGCCTCCAGGGGCATCTCGGCTCCCGATGGGCGGCCCGGTTCGCACCGATGACCCTCACCCGCCTGGCCGACGGCAGCACCCGCCTCGAAGGCCCGGTCGTCGACCAGGCCGCCCTGCACGGACTGCTGGGCGCCCTGCGCGACCTCGGCCTCCCCTTGATCTCAGTGCATCGGAGTCAGCAATGACCGGCATCCGCAAGACCGCGCTCGTCGCGGGTCTCCTCTACCTGATCACCTTCGTCTCCTCGATCCCCGCCCTCTTCCTGCTGTCGCCCGTCCTGCACCACGCCGACTACATCATCGGCTCCGGCGCCGACACCCGGGTCGTCTGGGGCTGCCTGCTCGACGTGGTCAACGCGCTGTCCGCGATCGGCACCGCCGTCGCCCTGTTCCCGGTGGTGAAACGGCAGAACGAGGGCCTGGCACTCGGCTTCGTGATGTCCCGCATGCTCGAGGGCGCCGTCGTCCTGATCGGCGTCGTCAGTCTCCTGGCGATCGTCACCCTGCGGCAGAACCCGTCCGGCGCCGACCCGGCCACGCTGCTTGCCACCGGCCATACCCTGGTCGCCGTCCGCGACTGGACGTTCCTGCTCGGCCCGGGCCTGATGCCCGCCTTCAACGCCCTGCTGCTCGGCACCCTGATGTACCGCTCCCGCCTGGTGCCCCGCTTGATCCCGCTGATCGGCCTGATCGGCGCCCCGCTGCTGCTGGTCGCCGACCTGGCCACCCTGTTCGGCCACAACACCCAGACGTCCACCGCGTCGTTCTTCCTGACCCTGCCGGTCGCCGCCTGGGAACTGGCCGTCGGCCTCTACCTGACCGTCAAGGGCTTCCGCCCCTCCCCGATCCTGCCCGGGCCCGTCGCCACACCCACGCCGGACCGCACGTTGGCCACCATCGCCTGACCACCCGGAAGCGAGAGCGACCCGCCCTGATCGGCGGGTCGCTTTTCGCGCGGGTAGATCAGAACCGGAGCGAGCGGTTGCCGATGGCGCAACGCTCGTCATGCGGTCAGTTTCCTCGTGAGGCCCTCGGCTCCCCGCGAGCGCTTGGTGGCGCGTTCGCGGATTGTCTGAGCCCGGTGCATCCCGATCAGACGGGGTTAGGCTCGCGGAATGATTCTTCGGATGCCGTTCGGAGCGACCGGGCACGAATCGAGCCGTGTGGTCTTCGGTGCCGCGGCCCTCGGCAGCGTCAGCAAGACGGACGCCGACCGGGCTTTTGATCTGGTGGTGCGGCACGGGGTCAACCACATCGACGTCGCCGCGAGTTACGGCGACGCCGAGCTGCGGGTGGCCACTTGGCTACGGCGCCATCCCGGCATGTTCTTCCTTGCGACCAAGACCGGTGAGCGGACCTACCGCGGCGCGCGCGAGGAGATCCGCCGCTCGCTGGACCGCCTCGGCGTCGACCGGATCGACTCCATTCAGCTGCACAATCTCGTCGACGTCATCGAGTGGGAAACCGCGCTGGGGCCGAACGGCGCTCTCGAGGCGGCGATCGAAGCGCGTGAGGAGGGCCTGGTGCGCTTCATCGGCGTGACCGGGCACGGACTGCCGGTGCCCGAGATGCACCGCCGGAGTCTGGAGCGGTTCCCGTTCGACTCCGTGCTCGCACCGTACAACTTCGTGCAGATGCGCGACCCGCGGTACGCGCAGACGTTCGAGGCGCTCGCCGCGGTGTGCGCCGAGCGGCGGGTCGCCCTGCAGACGATCAAAAGTCTGGCGCTGCGCCGCTGGGAAGGCCGCCCGAAGTCGGCTGCCACCTGGTACGAGCCGCTGCGCGACCAGGCCGACATCGACCTGGCGGTGCACTGGGTGCTCGGCCGTCCGGAGGCGTTCCTGCTGACCACCGGTGACGTGGAGATCCTGCCGCGGCTGCTCGACGCGGCGGAGCGTTACGAACAGCGTCCGTCGGACGAGGCGATGACCGACCTGGCGGCGCGGCGGCAGGTGGAGCCACTGTTCGTATGACCCCGTCCCGCCGTCGGGCGTGGGCGATACGTCGGGAGGCACACTTCGAATTCAAAGCAAGTAGGATCATCGGGAGGACCGACCCGACACCCGGCCTGAACTCCGAGCAACTCGGTGCGTACTTCACTCTGATGGAGGTCAGCCGCCTTCTTCGGTACGCGGTGGACGGGCATGTCGACCGCGTCCGGCAGCTGCTGTTCGAACCGATGACCGGCAAGGACCTCGCCGCCCTGAGCACCGTTCTCGGCCGTGTTCGCGACCATATGCGCGCCACCCCGCCACGGTCCGCCAAACCCCGCGCCGGACGCGGCCGGACCGACTGAAGGCGTTCACCGACCCGGCGGCCGACCAGGACCCGACGGCTGTCGGCCGGCTCACACCGGAATTTCCTTGCTTCGAATTCGAAGCTTGCTATGGTCGCTGTGTGCTTCGAAAACGAAGCACATCAACAGAAAGACGAGGCTCGTCATGAAGGCAGTACGTTTCCACGAGTACGGCGACCCGGGCGTCCTGCGCCAGGAGGACGTCGAGCGTCCCGTTCCCGGCCCCGGGGAGGTGCTGATCCGGGTCGCCGCGACGTCGTTCAACGGAGTGGACGGCAACATCCGTGCGGGTTTCATGCAGGGTCCGATCCCGGTGACGCTGCCGCACACGCCGGGCCTCGACGTCTCCGGCACGGTTGCCGCGCTGGGCGAGGGCGTGGGTGGGTTCGAGGTCGGGGACCGGGTCGTCGGATTCCTGTCGATGGCGGGCGATGGCGCGGCCGCGGAGTACGTCGTGGCTCCGGCCGAGGTTCTCGCACCGGCGCCCACGAGCATTCCGCTGATCGATGCCGCCGCGCTGCCGGCGGTGGGCCTCACCGCGTGGCAGGCGCTCTTCGACCACGCGAAGCTGGCGAGCGGCCAGCGGGTGCTGATCAACGGGGCGGGCGGGGCGGTCGGCGGCTACGCCGTACAGCTGGCCGAGAACGCCGGGGCGTACGTGATCGCCACGGCCGGCCCGCGCAGCAGCGAACACGTCAAAGCGGCCGGCGCCGATGAGGTCATCGACCACACCACCACCGACGTGGCCGCGGCGGTGACCGCCTCGGTCGACGTGGTGCTCAACCTGGCCCCGATCGAACCGGCACAGCTGGCCGGGCTGCTCAACCTGGTCCGTGCGGGCGGCGTGCTGGTCAACACCACGGTCTGGATGCCCGCGCCCTCCGACGAGCAACGCGGCGTACGCGGCATCGACCTGTTCGTCCGCAGCGACGCCGAGCAGCTGAAGCGCCTGGTCGCGCTGATCGACTCCGGCGAGTTGCACGTCGACGTCGCCCAGCGGGTCCCGCTGGCCGAGCTGCCGTCCGTGCACGCCCAGGCCGCCGCCGGGGCGCTGCACGGCAAGACCGTCATCGTCGCTCCCACCGCCTGAGGCCCGCGTGCCCGCCGGCAGGACCGGGGGCGGCGTCCTTCCGGAGGCGACCCGGCCAGCGCCGGTGCCTGCGGTTCGACCATGCGGCGTATCCCATCACAGGACCGGCGGACTCCGCTCGCCCGGCGCCGTCGGGCGGCCACTCGGTTGCCGCAGTACTCAGGACAGTGGCGCCTCCGCGGCGAGGCCGACCGGAAGTAGATCCTCAGCATCAAGGTCTACGGACGTATCTTCAGCGCAGACGGGCCTTGAGGGTCGCGAACTCCTCCTCGCTGATCGC
>DASWRZ010000376.1:0-18911 GCA_036402935.1 Actinoplanes sp. | reverse complement strand
ATGTGAACGCCACTATGTGGGTGTCGCACGTCACGTACGCATCGAGGGAGTCGCCATGGGTGTCCGACGTCGTCTCTTAGCACTGGCCGTCGGTCTGGGGGTGGCCGTCGGCGCGTTCGCCGTGGCGGTGACCGGTCCGGGCGGTGCCGCGATCGCGGCCGTGACGTGCTCCGGCACGGTCTGGGCCGAGGGCAACACCTACACGGCCGGCCAGCAGGTCACCTACCAGGGACATCTCTACCAGGCGCTGGTCACCCACACGGCGTGGCCGGGCGCGGGCTGGAACCCGGCCGCCACGCCGAGCCTGTGGACCGACCTCGGCGCCTGCACCGGCGGCGGCACGAGCACCACCCCGCCGACGACGCGGCCGACCACTGCTCCCACGACCCCTCCGACCACCCCGCCGACCACGAAACCCACGACGCCTCCGACCACTCAGCCGACCACGGCGCCTCCCGGCGGGTCGACGTGCGCGACCAAGGGGCGCCCGGCGAGCAAGGTGCTGCAGGGCTACTGGGAGAACTGGGACGGCTCGTCCAACGGCGTACACCCGGGCCTCGGCTGGATCCCGATGAACGACAGCCGCATCGCCCAGCACGGGTACAACGTGCTGATGGCCGCGTTCCCGGTGATCCGCTCGGACGGCACGGTGCTCTGGCAGGACGGCATGGACGCCGGCGTGAAGGTCGGCACCCCGGCCGACGTCTGCGCGGCCAAGTCGGCCGGCGCCACCGTGCTGATGTCGATCGGCGGCGCGGCGGCCGGCATCGACCTGAGCTCGTCCACGGTCGCCGACAAGTTCGTCTCGACCATCGTGCCGATCCTCAAGCAGTACAACTTCGACGGCATCGACATCGACATCGAGACCGGCCTGACCGGCAGCGGCAACATCAACACGCTCTCGGCCTCGCAGGCCAACCTCGAGCGCATCATCGACGGGGTGCTCGCGCAGATGCCGTCCAACTTCGGCCTGACCATGGCGCCCGAGACGGCCTACGTGACCGGCGGCAGCGTCACCTACGGGTCCATCTGGGGCTCGTACCTGCCGATCATCAAGAAGTATCTGGACAACGGTCGGTTGTGGTGGCTCAACATGCAGTATTACAACGGGAGCATGTACGGCTGCTCGGGTGACTCCTACTCGGCGGGTACGGTTCAGGGCTTCACCGTGCAGACCCAGTGCCTCAACAACGGCCTCACGGTCCAGGGCATGACGGTCAAGATTCCGTACGACAAGCAGGTCCCGGGCCTGCCCGCCCAGTCGGGAGCCGGCGGCGGCTACATGGCACCGTCCCTGGTGTCGCAGGCCTACGCCAGTGTCAGTGGCATCAAGGGCCTGATGACCTGGTCGATCAACTGGGACGGCTCCAAGAGCTGGACCTTCGGCGACAACGTGAAGCGGCTCGAGGGCCGCTGACCGGTCCGGCCGGCACCGACCCGCCAGTCGGTGCCGGCCCCCGACAGGGACGCTCGTCAGCGGAGAAGGGCGAGCACCAGCTTCGCCACGTCGTCGGCGCAGCCCCAGGAGAGGCTGACGCCGGCGCCGCTGTGGCCGTAGTTGTGCACGATGTGCCGATCGCCGAGGTCCTCGTGCTCGAGCCGGATCTCCGGCCGGTCGGGCCGGATGCCGGCCCGGTGACCGAGGAACTCGGCGTCCGCGATCGGCGGGAAGATCTCCGCGCAGCGGGCCACGATGGCCCGGGCGACGTCCAGGTCGGGTGCCATCTCGGCCACCCCCTTGTCGGCGCTGCCGCCGAGCAGCAGCACCGGACCCTGTGGCAGCAGGTAGGTCATCTCGCTGAGCGCGTCGGTGTGCTCGGCGAAGAACTCGGTGATGCCCGGATTGCGGATCGCGACCAGCTGCCCTCTGATCGGCCGCACCTCGATGTCGGGCACCAGCTCGCGCGCCCCGACGCCGCTGCAGTTGACCACGAGCGGCGCGTCGGCGAACGCCTCCTCCAGCGACTCCAGCCGCCCCCGGACGACCTCGCCGCCGGCCTGCGCGAACCGCCGCAGCAGCCAGTCGAGATAGGGCGGCATGTCGATGATCGGCGCCCGGTAGTGCCAGCCGCTGACGAAGCCGGGCGGCAGTTCGTCGGGTGTGCAGTCGTGGTAGCCGGGCAGGTTGATCGCCCAGTCGGGGGTCGCGATGACCTCCCGGGACGCCTCGATGCCGTCGATGAGCCGCACGCCGGGACGGCCCTCGCCCTCCATGCGTACGAACGCGTCGTACGTCCGCTCGGCCCAGACCGGCACGCTGGTGTGATTGGCATAGATCGGGTCCCAGATGGCGCCGGCCGCGGCCGAGGTGCTGTCGGCCGGCTCGCGCTCGGCCCGGATGCGCACCCGGACGCCGGTCTCGACGAGACGCACCGCGGTGGTCAGGCCGGAGACGCCGGCCCCGACGACGAGGACCTCGGGTTGTGCGGACGGCATCTTTCGACGCTAACGGGAATCGATGGATGATCGTCAGCGCACGGGAAAATCGGCAGCCGCTGAAGACTACGGCACCGGCCGCTTGTCGGTTGTCCATGTCGGATGGTAGGCAATTCGACTCCTCGTCCAAGGTCGATCACCCACGGTTGCAATCCGCCGACCTTTGGGTTCCAATCGAACGGCTGGCGTCATGCGGACGGGGACACGTGCCGCTGGGGAGCGGCGGTCAAGGTGGACCGTGCCGCGTCGCCGCATGAACGCTCCCCGGTTCTCCCTGCCGTCGAGGATTGGGGACGTGACGTGCTCATCGTGGGCGAGGTGCATACCGGCCTGCTCCGCGGCCGGGATCCGGTCGCCGGGGACGTCGCGCGAAGCTTGGTCGACCTGGTGTCCGGCGAGCCCGTGCTGGTCTCGGAGCGGCCCCGCTCGTGCGTGTGTTCGCCGGGCCGACCGGTCGGCGTGGACTGTCCCCTCGATTCGGGCGGCTCGGGCCGGCAGGTGCGCGGCATCGGCACCGTCATCCAGCGGGCGGCGATCACCGACGGGCACGTGCTGCAGGGCTCGGCGTACGTGACGCTGGACAAGGCCGCGCAGAGCGCGCGGCAACCCTGGTCGCATTATCTGGCCCGGCCGGGGGTGGTCGAGACCATCGGGCGCACCCGCTGGAGCGACCTGGCCGAGTCGTTCGCCGCCGCCCGGCCACCGGGCGCCGCGCTCGACCTCGGCGGCATCGCGGGGCAGGCGGCCGACCGGGTCCAGCAGAGCGTCCGGGTCCAACAGAGCGTCCGGGTCCAACAGAGCGTCCGGGTCCAGCAGAGCATTCAGAGCCAGCCGGGCGCCCGCGATCCCGTGCGGCCCCGATTGCGCGCCGCCCGGACGCGCTTGCGTTGGATCGTCGAGATCACGCTCCCGGAGCCGGGCGGATCCCCGAACCCGCCCGAGCCGGGCGGATCCGGGGCCGCGCCGGTCCCATTGACGCCCGCTGCGGTCCAGTTCGTCGTCCGCCGCGAGGCCGTACACGGTGACGAGGCAAGAGTGCTGCGCTTCCACGCGCGACCGGATGCCGTGCCGGGGCGGCTGGCGGCGGTGGCCGAGGACGTGGCCCTGCACGACTGGCTGCTCACCGCGTTGCTCGAGATCATGCGCAAGGCCGCGATCGGCGTGCTGCCGCGCGAGGAAGCGATCGAGCGCCTGCTTCCGGCGATCGACTACCTGATGCACCTGTGGCTGCCCGGCGCCCGCGGCGATGCGCTCTCCGACCGGGTCTGGGCCGCACTGGAGAGCCGGGCCGGTCTCAGCCGCCACTGGGACCTGCTCGTGAACCGCATCCGCGACCAGCTCGCGGTGGCGGGCCTGCACCCGGCGGTCCGGCAGTGATCGCTCTGGCGCGGAACTCGGCCACGGAGTCCGACGGCTCCAGCGTCATCCGTACGGCCGTGCTCACGGTCGCGACCGGCGGCGTCACCTTCCTGATCACCAACGGGCTCAACCAGCCGCAGAGCATCTGCATCATGCTCTCGATCCTGATCGGCGGGATCGCGCTGATGGTGCGCTTCCTGGTCGACTTCGAGAAGCGGCTGGCCGCCGTCGAGCAGATCGAGAAGGACGGCATGGCCGACATGAAGAAGCTGGTCGGCGACGCCTTCTCGGAGATCAGCGAGGCCACCGCCCTGTACGGGCTGATCGAGGCCTCCGCCCTGCAGACCGACCTGGTCACCCAGCTGGTACGCAACTCGACCCAGATCTCGCCGACCTCGCCGCCGATCATCTATCAGTTCGTGCAGGCGAAGATGAGGGAGATGGCCGACTTCCTCAAACAGCTCGCCGAGGGCGGCACGATCACCTACTACGGTGAGGACCGCGAGTGGCTGCTCGGCCTGACCCGCAACGCGACCGTCAGCGTCGACGCGATCAGCATGGCCGCGGTCGACCACGGCCTGTGGAACAGCGAGATCGGCCAGCGCTACCTCGACGCGCAGCGCCGGGCCGCCCGCGACGGCCGCCGGGTGCGCCGCATCTTCGTGCTCGACGAGCCGGGGATGGCGAAGGATCCGATGCTGCTGCGCGCCTACGAGGAGCAGCGCCGGATGAAGATCGAGGTACGGATGCTCGACCGGCGCAGCGTACCGACCCCGCTCCAGGTGCAGGTGCGCGACCTGATCCTGTTCGACGACATCCTGGCGTACGAAACGACGCCGACCACCAACGACCCGGAACAGGCGCAGGTGGCCGAGACCCGCCTGGTTCTGACCGACTCACGGGTCAAGGAGTGCGCTCAGCTGTTCCGCGAGCTGTGGGACATCTCCGACGAGTGGCGGGTCGAGACGCCGGTGCACGATGGTCCCAGGAACGCTTAGGTTTCACAGGAAGGTGTAGGCGATCCGCCCGACGACCTCGGCCGGCAGGTCGATCCCCTCGCCGCGGGCCCGGTCCAGCGCTCGCCGGTCGACCGCCGGGTCGACCGCGATCTGGCTCAGGATCGTGCGCACCGCCATCTCGATGTGCAGGAAACGACCGTCGATGGCGCTGAACGTGCGGTAGGCGCGCATCGGCGCTGCGGCCGGGTTGAGCTGCACGACCGGCGGCATCCGGTCCCACTCGCCGGGCAGGTCGGCGGCCGCCATCAGCTGCGGCTCGGCGATCGGCCGGCCCAGGTGACGCAGCAGGCCGAGCCGCTGCAACTGCCACACCGCGGCCAGGAACGGGCACGACCAGCGGCGGTTCTGGGTACCGTTCCACAGCTCGACGTCGACGAAAATCGAATGGTTTTGCACGGCACTCTGCCGGGGCGGCTGCCACTCGGCCGGACGCCGGCCCATCGCCGCGCCGTTCGGCGCCGGCGACCGTACGCCGTTGGTGAGCCATCCGGTCTTCGCCGTCGACGGCCGGTTCCCGTTCGTACCCTCGGGCGGCTCGTCCACGAGATGGTCCTGCACCAGCCGCGCCACGTCGATCTCGCCGGCCCGGGCACAGCCCGACTCCCGGGCCACGTAGTCGACCACCAGCCCCTCGGCGGCGGCCGCCTCGACCAGGGCACCCACGACCTCGAGCGGTGACGAGAACCGGGTGAAGTAGTCGTCGACCAGGAAGCAGGTCGAGATCCGCGGCGTGCCCCCGGCCAGCTCGGCGGTCACCTGCTCCACCGCCGTACGGGCCCACGGCTCCACCCGCCGGAACTGCGCGCGCAGGCGCTGTTCGCCCTCGCGGAAGTCGTCCATGTAGAGGTGGCCGAGCTCGATCGACAGGTGGGAGAGCGCGACCGCGCGGATCACCGGGCTGGCGCTCTCCTCGGTGAAGACGTCCTCCCCGGTGGTCACAGACCGACCCACGAGTTCTCGTCGACGATCTTCTTCGCCAGCTCCTCGAACGCGTTGACCGTACGTTCGTTGGCCGTGCGGTACAGCCACACGTCGTCGTTGGAGATCAGCTGCTCCTGCCACTGCAGTACCGGGTCGAGCGGCACCTCCCCGAGCAGGTTGACCCGGCCGACCCCACTGGTGCTGGCCAGCTCATGAAGCTTCCGGTTGCACACGTCGAGCCACGCGAGCTGCTCCAGCCGCAGGCCGGTGTCGGGCGAGCCCGGGTCGAGCACGGCCGTCCGCACGAAGCCGATCGCCTCGCCCAGCGCAACCCGATCGTGGCCGAAGCTCACGCCGGTGTCGAGAATGCCCTGCGAGCCGTGCACCAGCCCACTGGCCGCGATGATGTGCTGCCGGGTCCAGCGGTGGAAGACGATCCAGCGGCTCGGCACGTCCCGCAACTCGGGCCGCGCGGTCGCGGCGAGCACGATCTCGGTCGCGTACGACCGGCCGGCGCTCAGGTCGACGATGGTCAGGTCGAACTCCTCGTCCATCCGGACCAGCAGTTCGGTGCAGCGGTCGACGATCTCGGGCGTCGAGTTGAACTCGCCCTGGCCGCTGTCGCCGGGCAGCAGCGTGAGCCGCCCCGCGCCGGCCGGACGACTGCGGAGCACCTCGCGCTGCGTCTCGGCCCAGATGTTGACCCGCCGCGGTTCGGAGACATCGCCGAACAGGTAGCTGTGCATGCCCCCGCCCTCGACACCGGACGCGATCTCGTCCGGAAGGTCGAAGATCGCACCGGCGGTCGGGGAGCCGAAGTCGAAGTCGAGATACGCCGAATCCTTACCCTGCAAGGAGTGCCGGTAGGCCAGGTTCGTGCTGGTCACCGATCGGCCGGTGCCGCCCTTGTCGGACGTCGCGAAGATCAGCATGGTCAGCTCCCGGTGTTCGCGCGCCGGGCCGCCGACAGGCGGTCCAGCTTGCGCAGCACTTCCTCGGTCACGGCGACGGCCACACCGGGGCGCTCGCGGCGCACCGAGCGGGCACGCCGTAACTCGGTGCCGAGGCGCTCCAGCTCGAGCCGCAGTGCCTCACCCCGCGTGGTGGTGCCGTTGAGCAGCTCGCGGTCGTAGAGGTGATCGGCCTCGTTCAGCAGGTCGGCCGCGATCTGAGCCAGCAGATCGCTGCGTACCGGCGCCTCGTTGATCACCCGGGCCGCGGTGACCAGGCAGTCGACCACACGCTTGGTGTAGTACCAGGACACGTTGGCGTGGTCGCGGGTCAGGTGGCTGAAGACACCGGCCGGCCGGTCCCACAGACCGCGGTCGTCGCCCTCGCGGATCATGCGGTCGTGCAGGTGGTCCCAGACCGCGTCGGAAAGATCGAGAAGCCGGCTGCGCGTGGCGCCGTCACTCGTCATGCCGGCCAGGTCCAGCGTGCGGCGGAACAGAACCGGCGAGATGTCGGCGACGGTCCAGGCCAGTCGCGGCCCGCCCGCGTCCTCGCTGCCCTCGAGCGGAAAATGCAGACCCGGATAGTGCACGGCGACCGCGGTCTCGGGCTCGCTCGACCGGCGGGTGATGCGGCTGCGGTTGGCCAGCTCCTCCAGGACGTTGCCCACGCGCAGCAGCTCCGCGTTCGAGGTGCGGACGGACTGCATGTTCTGCATGACCATCCCGCCGACCAGCAGGCTGAAATAGTCGAACTCGATGCCGTCGGTGGTGCGCCACGGCAGGTCCTCCAGCGGCCACCGGCCGGAGCCGAAGGTCGCGATCGCCGCCCAGTACGACCGGGTGAGTTCGAAACGCAGCTGCAGAGACTGCGCCAGGCGGGACTGCTCCGGATCGAGAAGACCCAGCAGACGCGTACGCTCGGACGACAGCGCCTGGATCGCGTCGAGGGCGACGGTCGTGAAGTACAGATAGGGCGCGTTCTGCGCCACGCCGTCGCGCTGCTGGCCGATGTCGGCGATCGTCTCGATCTTCGGCGCGTCGTGAACGATGCCCCACGACCAGCCACACTCGAAAAGCCGGTTCGGGTTGTCGAGCTCGCTGCCCTCGGCCGCACCGGAACCGATGGTGACATCGTCACGGAGCCGGGCGTTGATCTCCCGTAGCGCCTCGCGCAACTCCTCGACCACGATGTGCGGCGGACGGCGATCCTGATTGACCGTACGGACCAGCTCGCGGCCGAACCCACTGTCGACCGTGAAGACGTTGACCGTGAAACTGCGCAGCAGCCCCGCCATCGCCGCCGACAGGCGCCGGTTGGCCAGTCGCTCCAGAGTGTCGACCTGCTGCAGCAGCGACTGCCGGGTCACCACCGACCGGAAGATCTTGGTGAAGCCCACGATCGCCAGCATCAGCGTCACCGAGATCGAGAACGAGTCGACCACGTCCAGCTCCCGCTGCGCCGGTGAGATCTCTTCATCCTCCACACTGGAGCCGAAGTAGGTATCGCCGGAGAAGATCGGCGTGCCGTCCGGGCCGGTGTAGCGCTCGATGTACTCGGTCAGGGCACGCAACAGCCGTTGCGGGATCTGCAGGTTGTCACCCAGGGCGTCGAGTGCCGCCACGACGTCGTCACTGACCCCGTCGGGCCGGTCGAGCCGAAACAGCGGAACCTCGGTCGCCGGCGACATGATGCAGAGCAACTGCTCGGCGTCGCTGATCGAATTGCTGCCGCCACGGCCGCCCGTGGCCCAGGAGCCGTTGCGATAGGAGACCCGTGTGGTGGCCTGCCAGACGTCGAGAAGCTGTTGGCGTGGCTGAATCTGCATAGGAGCAACGCACCTACCCGTCCGTGGGTCTGGCTGTCACCTCTTGAAGCCGGTAGCCACCATCATCCCGCAATAGCCCTCGCGAAGGTCATTGCTCGCCACGACAGAAACTTTCATGTTCCGGGCGACCGGTGCCAGCGCCGTCTCGACGTCCTTCTCCTCGATCGAGCAGGCGGGGAAGCGTTGACCACCGACGTAGTAGCCGGACGAGTTGCGCATGAACGCGGCCGAGAAGGGCGCGCCGGGCCGGAGGGAGCGGACGAACCGGCGAACGGCGCGCCGGAACTCATCCGTCCGAGTCGTGATCGACTCGGCGACGAAGAACATCGTGCCGATGTCGTACCGATGTTCTTCCAGCGCGAGCACGTTGCCCCGGCTCACCTTGGCGCGCTGGTGAAGCACGTCGAGCGGGTCGGAGATCGGATCGTACGGCGAGCGGCCTCGTGCGGCCTCGTACCAGAAGTCGAGCCAGGACTTGCGCGGCCCGGCCAGCTCGCGCTGGAGCCACAGCCGGTTGGAATGCGCCCGCTCCAGCAGCGTCAGGTGGGAGCTGTACGGCAACATGGTCAACGCGGGGTAGAGATTCGTGCCCGCACCGACGTCGATCGCCGCACCGACCAGCGCACCCCGGGTCGCCCGGGCGAAAAAGTCGCCGACGACCTCGATGATCTTCTGGTCGTCCTCGCGCAGACGGCCGTAGTTGTGATCGAAGTACGCCTCCGAGTTGAACTTGTCCCACTCGATGTCGGCGTTGCCCTTGTCCCACTCGGTGTCGACACCGGTTACCGCACCCTTGTATTCCGCCTCGTTCGCGATGTCGGTCATCGCGAAGGGCGCAACGGTTGCGTTCGATCTGGGCACAGACGGATGTCCTTCCGGCGTCAACTACGGGCAGTCCACTGGCGAGCGAATGCCCCGAAGCTGGCGGGTTTACCGCACCTTCGACTGTATGACGGGGGCTTGTCGCTCCGCATCATCGGATCTTTTCGCCGTTGCCGGATTGCACCATAGTGCCATCGTCCTCCAACCCGCGATACGTGGTCGGCGTTTCCGTGGATCAACCCGGAGCAAACTTTCACCGCGCGCGTTTCCCCGGAGACCTACTGTTACCAGGTCAGATCCGAGGCGTTACGGGTGTGACTCACCGGCCCGATCTCGATGCCCGCCACGCGGAGATCCCGCTCCGGCGGCGCTGTCGGTACACCCCGGGGGGACGCGGCCATGCCCGCTGCACCCTTTCGGGTGAACTGTGAGAATTCCCGGTTGGCGGCGGCCCGCGGTGGCCGGGAACACTCCGGTCAAAGGTCTCGATCAGAAACCGCACGACCAGCACCCAACCGGGCCTCAGAAGCGTGACCGTCGGCCGCCCTCGCTCGGAAGTCAGGTGTATGTGACCCGGGCCGCAGCATGCATCTTTCAGTTTTGAAATAGTTCCGGGACCGGGCACGTTGTGACGGGCAGAACCACCCGACATCGAAGGAGCGGTCATGCAGTTCGGGATCTTCACCGTCAGCGACGTCACCACGGACCCGACGACCGGGCGTACGCCGACCGACGCCGAGCGGATCAAGGACGTGGTAACCATCGCCAAGCACGCCGAGGAGGTCGGTCTCGACGTCTTCGCGCTCGGCGAGCACCACAACGAGCCGTTCTTCTCCTCTTCCCCGACCACCACGCTCGCCTACATCGCGGCGCAGACGTCGTCCCTTCTCCTGAGCACCGCTACGACGCTGATCACCACCAACGACCCGGTGAAGATCGCCGAGGACTACGCGATGCTGCAGCACCTCTCGGACGGTCGCAACGACCTGATGCTGGGCCGTGGCAACACCGGCCCGGTCTACCCGTGGTTCGGCAAGGACATCCGCGCCGGCATCCCGCTCGCCGTCGAGAACTACGCCTTGCTCCACCAGCTGTGG
Organism: Actinoplanes sp.; assembly: GCA_036402935.1. GTDB lineage: Bacteria > Actinomycetota > Actinomycetes > Mycobacteriales > Micromonosporaceae > Actinoplanes. The sequence continues at coordinate 8,478 of DASWRZ010000376.1, read as the reverse complement.
CGTGAGCACGTCGTCGACTGGCAGGGCAAGTTCCGCACCCCGCTGCAGAGCTTCACCTCCACCCCGCGCCCGCTCGACGGCGTGCCGCCGTTCGTCTGGCACGGCTCGATCCGGTCGCCCGAGATCGCCGAGCAGGCCGCCTACTACGGTGACGGGTTCTTCGCCAACCACATCTTCTGGCCGGCCTCGCACACCCAGCAGATGATCGCGCTCTACCGTTCACGCTTCGAGCACTACGGGCACGGCAGCGCGGATCAGGCGATCGTCGGCCTCGGCGGCCAGGTGTTCATGCGCCGGAACAGCCAGGACGCGGTCAACGAGTTCCGGCCCTACTTCGACAACGCGCCGGTCTACGGGCACGGCCCGACGCTCGAGGAGTTCACCGCCCAGACCCCGCTGACCGTCGGCAGCCCGCAGCAGGTCATCGACCGTACGCTCGGCTTCCGCGACTACGTCGGCGACTACCAGCGCCAGCTGTTCCTGATGGACCACGCCGGCCTGCCCCTCAAGACGGTCCTCGAGCAGCTCGACCTGCTCGGCGGCGAGGTCGTGCCGGTGCTCCGCAAGGAGTTCGCCGCCCTCAAGCCGGCCCACGTGCCCGACGCTCCCACCCATGAGTCCCTGCTGGCAGCGAAGAAGGTCGCCGCATGAACCCGCGTTCCCTCGTCGTCGTCTCGGCCGGCCTGAGCCAGCCGTCCTCGACGCGCCTACTGGCCGACCGCCTTGCGGCGGCCGCCGTCGCGGCAAGCGACATCCCCTTGGACGTACGCGTCGTCGAGCTCCGCGACCTGGCCCACGACATCGCCAACCACCTGCTCACCGGGTTCCCGCCGGCCGCGCTGAAGGACGCCCTGGACGCGGTCGAGGCCGCCGACGCGCTGATCGCCGTGAGCCCGATCTTCAGTGGCAGCTACAGCGGCCTGTTCAAGTCGTTCTTCGACGTCCTCGACAAGGACGCCCTGGCCGGCAAGCCCGTGCTGATCGCCGCCACGGCCGGCACGGCCCGCCACTCACTGGCCCTGGAGCACGCGCTTCGCCCCCTGTTCGCCTACCTCCGGGCCATGGTGGTCCCGACCTCGGTCTTCGCCGCCGCCGACGACTGGGGCGCCGACTCCGCCGACGGGCTGCTGCAGGCCCGCATCACCCGCGCCGCCGGCGAGCTGACCCGCGAACTGCGGCACCGCGCCCCGGTCGAGGTCGCCGACCCCTTCGCCCTCACGGTCGACTTCGAGGAGCTACTGAACAGCTGACGGCCGGGGCGACGAACCCGGGACCTTCGGTCTCAGGGGCGTGACGTCCGTGCCGAACTGGTACTTGTGCGCCCTGGTCCTCCGGCTTTCCTGGCCGCCGCCCTGATCGTGCGGGACGAGGAGGCCGATCTCCCCGAATGCCTGGCTTCGCTGGCCGGGGTCGTCGACGCGACCTATGTGTACGACACCGGCTCGGCCGACCGGACCGTCGAGACGGCGGCCGAGCTGGGCGCTCGGGTGACCCGCGGACGGTGGGACGACGACTTCGCGGCGGCCCGCAACGCGGCCGAACAGGGCTGGACCACCGAGTGGATCCTCTCGGTCGACGCCGACCACCGCTGCGTCGTCCCCGACCCGGCCCGCCTGCGCGCGCTGCTGGCCGCGACCGACGCCGACGTCTGCCGGGTCGAGATCGACAACGCGCACGACGAACTGCCGTACACCCACAACGAGGCCCGGATCTATCGGGCCGGACGGGTCCGCTGGCTGGGGCGGGTGCACGAGCGACTGGTCACCCCGGCCGGGTCCCGGCCGCACGCGGTCGACCTGCCCCGGGACGCGATCGTCCTCGACCATCGCGGCTACGCCGACCGGCGGCAGCGCGTCGCGAAGTCCGTACGCAACGCCGACCTGGCCCGCCGGACGCTCACCGAGGCGACGTCATCCGATCAGGTGGCGCGAACCATGCTCGACCTGGGCCGCAGCCTGGTCGGCGCGGGGCTGCTGCAGGACGCGGTGGACACCTTCGAGAGCTTGCGGCAGCTCTTTCCGCGTACGTCGCAGTGGTTGCAGGCCACCGACTTCCTGGCCCGGGTCGTGCTCGCGGCCGGGATGGACGACATCTGCCTGGGGCTGACCGAGCAGCTGCGGGTGGCCGGCGCCCCCAAGCCCTACTGCGACTGGCTGGCGGCCCAGGCCCTGGCCCAGCTCGGCGACGTCGCGACCGCGGCCGCCCTGCTGGAAGGGGTCGCCGAAGTGGTCGACACGGCCGGCCGGCGCCCGGATCCGAGGGTGCTGGTCGAGCTGCGCGAGCTGGTCGGGCGCCTCGTCGTGGCCGCGTCCGAAGCTGGTCCTCGGCTCAGCTCGACAGCCGAGGACCGGCTCAACGAGCTGGCCGAATCCGAACTCCAGCAGTCGGGCTGGGCGGGAACCGAGGCCTGACTCCGGCATTCTCTCGAAGAAGTGAAGATCGTGGGGAGGGCTGTGGACGGGATGTGACAGCTCGGAGGCCTGTGGACGACCGCGGGCGGGCGGCGCGGAACAAGGGCAAGCTGGGACCCGTTCGAAAGGTTCGCCGGGGGAGAGCCCAGGCATGTCTGAGGGAGTCGGGACCATGGGCGAGATCGTGCTGATTCGGCACGGAGAGACCGAGTGGAGCGCAGCCGGGCGGCACACGTCGTACACGGACCTGGAGCTCACCCCGGAGGGAGAGCGCCAGGCGCGGAAAGCCGGGGAGCGCTTGGCCGGGCGCAAGTTCGCCGCCGTGTTCTCGAGCCCGCGCAAGCGGGCGCTGCGGACGGCCGAGCTGGCCGGGCTGACCGTGACCGAGGTGACCGACGATCTGGTCGAGTGGAACTACGGCGACTACGAGGGTCTGACCTCGGCCGCGATCCGCGAGACGCGGCCGACGTGGTCGCTGTGGACCGACGGCGCACCGGGCGGCGAGACGCCGGAGGAGATCGGCGAGCGGCTCGACCGGGTCCTGGCGCAGGCGCGCGAGCTGCTCGATCAGGGGGACGTGGCGCTGGTGGCGCACGGGCATTCGCTGAGGGTGGCCGGTGCGCGCTGGATCGGGCTGCCGGCCAGCGGGGGTGGCCTGCTCAAGCTGGGAACGGCGACCCTTTCCACGCTCGGTTTCGAACACGACAATCCGGTCATCGACACCTGGAACGCGTGACCCACCGACCAGGCCGAGGCCGCGCGGCCTCGGCCGCTCGGAGCCGGCCCGGCGGTGGCGTGGCGGGAGGGACTGGCCGGCGCGGCGGTCGTGCCCGTTCTCGACGTGGCGACTGGTCCGGTCTCTGCCAGGCCCGGGTGTGAGGTCCTCTTGCGGGCCCGGGCGTGAGGCGCTCATGCGGGCCTGGGCGTGAGGTGCTCATGCGGGCCCGGTCGGGAAGTGCTCATGCGGCCCGGGTGGGAGGTGCTCATCGACGTCATCTCTGTTCAGTCGGTGATGCGGGCCTCGGGCAGGCGGCTCAGGATGCGGTCCACGGTGTCGGCCGGGGAATCCTCGGAGGTGTCGAGCCAGAGCCCGATCCGAGGAGTCTCGTGACGGAGTGCCTTGTCGAGTGCCTCGACGGTCCAGTCGCCGTAGCCCTTCTTGGTGCGCCGGGCTTCGCGCGCGGCGACCGCCGCTCGGCTCGGGGCGAGCACGACCAGGTGCCGTGGGCGGGTGCGGAGAAGGTCGAGATAGCGGGGGACATCAGCTCCGAGGATCACATCCTGCACGATGGTGGTGAAGCCGCTTTCGGCGTACGCGTCAGCGGCCGCCGCGGAAAGGCGGTAGCGCAGCCACAGCTGGTCCTCGGCCCCGGCTGGATCGTCGGGCGCCATCTCCGCCCGGCCTGAGACGATCATCCGCCGGAAGAGGTCGCCCCGGACGTGGGCGGTTCGCGGGAGTGTCTCGGCGAGCCGCTGCGCGACGGTCGACTTGCCGGCCGCCATCACGCCGGTCACCACGATGACTGTCATGTGGCCATATCTTTGCGGCATCAGGCTGCGGCTCGTCGGCGTGGGGAAGGCCGCCATGTCTTTGGGGCATAAGGCCGGGGCCTGTCGGCGTGGGGAAGGCCGCCATGTCTTCGGGGCATCAGGCTGGGCTCGTCGGCGCGGGGAGGCGGCCATATCTTTGGGGGCATGAGGCTGGGGCTCGTCGGCGCTGGGGAAGTGGCGTGGCGGCATGCCGCGGCCGCGGCCGAGGTGGAGGGGCTGACGCTGACCGCGGTGTTCGATCCGGTGGCGGAGCGGGCCGTGAGGCTTGCGGAGCAGTGGGGAGGCCGCGCGGTCGCCGGCTTCGACGAGGTGCTCGACGCTGTGGATCTGGTTGTGCTCGCGGTGCCACACGGGCTGCATGAGGGTCTGGCGCTGCGAGCGCTCGCAGCCGGACTGAAAGTGCTGGTCGAGAAGCCGATGGCGACCACGGTCGAGGAGTGTGACCGGATGATCGGCGGTCGGATCTCCGCCGGGCGCGCCGCGGGTGATCTCGTCGTCGGGCAGCAGGGGCGGTTCTTCGGCCAGGTGCGTGCGGCTCGAAGCGAGCTGGCCCGGCTCGGCGAACCGTTGCTCTACGCCGAACGGCGCTCGACCGACTATCGGCGGCCGGACCGGCCGGCGTGGTTCGCCGATCCGGCGCTGGCCGGGGGTGGAACAGTCATGCTGGTCGGCGTGCACAGCATCGATCGGGCCTGCTGGCTGCTCGGGTCCTCGCCGGTCGCGGTCGCCGGATCCACCGCGACGCCCGAGGGCTGGTCGGTGGAGACGTCCGCGGCCGCGACCCTGTATCTCGCCGGCGGCATGCGGGCCCACCTCACGCTGATCGACTCGCCGGCGTACTTCCACGAGACGACGATCGTCTGCTCGCGGGGGACTCTGGTCATCGACGCCGAAGGGTTCTGCGTCGACGGCCGGCGCGTGCTGACGGTCGACGCCGACCACGAATACACGGCGTCGTTCCGCCGCCAATACCGGGCGATCCTGGATGGCTCGCCGATGGCGACCCTGGCCGAGGGGCGGCTGGCGGTTGCTGCCGTACGCGCGTGGTACCGCTCGGCCGCCTCCGGAGGTGCCGTGGTCAGCGTGTGAGGCGGGCGGTGACCAGGTAGGGCACGTGGTTGGCGACCACCTTGTCGAACGCTTCTCCGGCGAACGGCAGCGCGGCGGCTTCGGGCCGCCGGGCGGCGGGCACCTGCCGCAGTGCGGCGCGCATCGCCGGCGAGCGGGTCAGTTCTGCCGGGTCGGGCGTACGACGATGTCACTGATCTCGACGTCGTCCGGTTGCTCGATGGCGAAGGCGATCGTGCGGGCCACCGCCTGCGGCGCGATGGCGAAGTCGGCCATGTTCCGGCGGATCTGCTCCCGCAGTTCGAGGTCGTCGATCGATTCGGCCAGCTCGGTGCGGACGTAGCCCGGCGAGACGGACGTCGTACGGATGACGCCGTCGGTCGACTCCTGGCGCAGCCCTTCGAGGATCGTCCGTACGGCGTTCTTGACGCCGCCGTAGACCGCCATGGTCGGCGTGACCTTGAGCCCGGCGGTCGACACCGTCGTGACGAAGTGTCCCCGGCCCTGCCGATGGAAGGCGGGCGTCGCCGCGGCGATGCCGTTGAGCACGCCGCGCAGATTGGCCTCGATCATCGCGGACCACCCCTCGGTGTCGAGGGCGGCCACCGGGCTGATCCGGCTGATTCCGGCGTTGTTGACCAGTACGTCGATGCGGCCGAACTCGGTCACCGTCCGCTTCACCAGCTGATCGAGGTCGGCGCCGCGGGTCACGTCGGTGCGGCAGGTGGTCGCCGTGAAACCCCGGCCGCGCAGCTCGCCGGCGATGGCGTCCAGTCGCTCGACGCGCCGCGCGCCCAGAACCACGGCTGCCCCGCGCTCGGCCAGGAGCCGCGCGGTCGCCTCACCGATGCCGCTGCTCGCTCCGGTGATGGCCACAACCTTGCCGGCGATGCCTGACATGACCGTCCTCTCGCTAAGCGGACACGTGTCCGCTGCCTCGAACGTAACGGACACGTGTCCACTTATCAAGCTGTGATACGACGTAGCGGTGACATCTGCACGTCGCCGGGCCGACGCGACCGAGAACCGGGCCCGCATCATCGAAGCCGCCCGGACGGAACTCACCGATGATCCCGATTTCCGCCTGAACGCGGTCGCGCAGCGCGCCGGCGTCGGTCAGGGCACGCTCTACCGCCACTTCCCGACGCGCGCCGACCTCCTGGCCGAGGTCTATCGAGCCGACGTCGACGAGCTTGTCGCCGCGGCCGGCACCCTGCTCGAGCAGCACGCTCCGGTTGCGGCTCTGGGAGCCTGGTTCGATCGGGTCGCGGAATATGCCCGGGTCAAGCGAGGTGTGTACGCGGCCCTGGAGGTCGCAACCTGGGAAGATCTCTCGGCGCACAGTCTGGGGCCGATCGGCGACGCCATCACCCTGCTGCTCGATGCGGGAAAGGCGGCCGGTGAGATCCGAGCCGACGTCGACGCGCGTGACGTCGTCATCCTGATCGGATATCTGTCGCGCCTGGACGCCCCGGAGTTCGACACCCGCGCCCGGCACCTGCTCAGCATCGTCCTCGACGGCCTGCGCGGCAGCACCTGGACCCCGTAAGGCGTGCCCGCTCAGGGCTCGAGGGCGTGCCCGCTCAGGGCTCGAGGGCGTGCGCGGCTCAAGGTTCAAAAGGGCGTGCGCGGTTCCGGGCCCAAGGGGTGCGGGGCTCAAGGCCGATCCTGCGCGCGCGGCTTGACGCCCGGTCCGGGCGCCGCGAGGTGTGGCGCCCGGTGCGAGTACGACGGTGGTCAGGACACGGAGGCTCGGATGTCGCCGAGGCCGCGGGCGACCAGGAACGTGCCGCCGTCGGCGATGCGGGTCCACGAGCCGGAGTCGGTGTCCCACTTGCGCCACATCCGGCGGTCGGTGTGGACGGTGACGCGGGCCGACTTGCCCGGCTCCACGGTTATCGCGGTCCAACCGATCAGGCGGATGGGCTCGTTCGGCTCTACCGGACGCAGATAGACCTGGACGACCTCGCGGCTGGTGCGCTTGCCGGTGTTCTTCACCGTGGCGTGGATCGCCGGCGCGTCGCCCAGCACCAGGCGGACGTCGGTGTATTCCCACGTCGTGTAGCCGAGGCCGTGGCCCAGCCAGAAGACCGGGTCCGGTGCGTGGCCGCCGAAGTGGCCTCGGTAGCCGACGAAGCGGCCCTCGTCGTAGACCAGCTTGCCGTCGATCGGGGTGACCGACCAGGCCGGCGTCTTGCCGTCGTCGGTGGGGAACGTGGTGACCAGACGACCGGCGGGTTCGATCTCGCCGAGCAGGGCCGCCGCCACCGCGTGGCCGCCCTCCTGGCCGGGCAGGCCGGCCCACAGCACGGCGTCGACCCGGGACAGCCACGGCATGATGACCGGGGTGGCGGCGTTGACGACCACGACCGTGCGGCGAGCGGCGCCGGCCACGGCCTCGACCAGGGCGTTCTGGGCGCCCGGCAGATGGAGGGTGGCCTTGTCGACCGACTCGGTCTCCTGCTCCTCGGTCAGGCCGACCACGACGACCGCCACGTCGGCGGCGGCCGCGGCGCGCACCGCCTCGTCGATCACGTCGACGGTTTCCCGCGAGGCGGCGTGCCCGATCAGGCCGAAGCCGCCGATCCCGAAGGAGTCGCCCAGGGACACGGTCGCCTCGAAGACGTCGCCGGGCGAAACCGACACCACAAAGGTGTGCGTCGGCGGAGCCAGGATCTCCTCGCCGAAGCCGTTTCCGCTGACCGAGAGCGACACCGAGGAGGAGTGGCCGCCGGCCGACAGCTGCCAGTCACCGACGCCGATCACGCCGAGTTCGACCGATCTTGAAGCCGGCCCAGGAGCCGAGCCGGAGGTCGACGAGGGGGCCGAACCAGACGCCGGGCCGGAGGTCGACGAAGAGGCCGAGCCGGGGGCCGAAACGACGCCGGTGAATCGGACCGTGGCGACCTTTCCGGAGAAGTCGTCGTCCATCCCGATGATCGTCCGGGCCCCGACCAGAGGCCGGCGCTCCAACTCGTTGCCGGCCGCGTCGTAGAGAACCGCCTGCAGGGACGCGAAAAATCCCTCGCGAGCGGGCACGGGCCGTGACCGCACGTCGACGCCGTCCACGACCGTCACCCGGGAGACCAGCAGCTCGGAGAGGCCTTCGGCGACGCTCACCTGGTAGGGCGGGTTGACCTGCGCCGAACCGCCGCCCATGTCGATCGTCTCCACGGCGTGCCGGCCGATCAGGGCGACGGTCGTGGAGCGATCCAACGGCAGGACCGAATCGTTGTTCTGAAGGACCGTCATCCCGCGGGCGGCGATGCGGGTCAACTGCTCACGGCGTACGGAGGAAGACGGCGCCGGAAGGTCGGCGGGAAAGACCCGCGGGGTGCCGAGGGCGCCGGTGCGCTGCGCCAGCAGCAGCAGGCGCCCGAGGTGATCGTCGATCACCGCCTCGTCGACCTCGCCCGAGCGCACCGCCGCGACCAGCGCATCGCCCCAC
>DASWRZ010000375.1:0-6684 GCA_036402935.1 Actinoplanes sp. | reverse complement strand
CCCTCCTCGTACCCGACGTAGCCGGGAGGGGCACCGACCAGCCGGGCGACCGAGTGCTTCTCGCCGTACTCGCTCATGTCGATGCGGACCATCGCCCGCTCGTCGTCGAAAAGGAACCCGGCGAGCGCCTTCGCCAGCTCGGTCTTGCCGACGCCGGTCGGGCCGAGGAAGAGGAAACTGCCGGTCGGACGGTCGGGGTCGGCGATGCCGGCGCGCGAACGGCGTACGGCTCCGGCGACCGCCGCGACGGCCTCGCTCTGGCCGACCACCTTGGCCTGCAGCGACTCCTCCATGCGGAGGAGTTTGTGGGTTTCGCCCTCCATCATCCGGCCGGCGGGGATGCCGGTCCACAAGGAGATCACTTCGGCGATGTCGTCGGCGCCGACCTCCTCCTTGACCATCGGAGGCTCGCTCTTCTCCTCCTCGGCCTCGGAGGCGCTGGCCAACTCGTGCTCGAGGGCCGGTATCTCCTGGTATTGCAGCCGGGAAGCGGTCTCCCACTCCGCGTCCCGTTGGGCGCGTTCCAACGAAGCCCTGGTCTCGTCGAGCTTCTTCTTCAGCTCGCCGACCCGGTTGAGGCCGCCCCGCTCGCGCTCCCATCGGGCGTTGAGCGCGGTCAGCTCCTCCTCCCGATCGGCCAGGTCACGCTCGAGGCGGTCCAGCCGGTCGCGGGAGGCCGGGTCGGTCTCCTTCTCGAGCGCCAGCTTCTCGATGCGCATCCGGTCGACCTGCCGCTGAAGCTGGTCGAGCTCGACCGGTCGGGAGTCGATCTCCATGCGGAGCCGCGACGCGGCCTCGTCGATCAGGTCGATCGCCTTGTCCGGCAAAAATCGGTCGCTGATGTAGCGGTCGCTCAGGCTGGCTGCCGCGACAAGCGCGCCGTCGGTTATCTGTACGCGGTGATGAGCCTCGTACCGGCCCTTGAGTCCGCGCAGGATGCCGATCGTGTCCTCGACCGTCGGCTCGCCGACCACCACCGGCTGGAAGCGCCGCTCGAGGGCCGGGTCCTTCTCGATGTGCTCACGGTATTCGTCGAGCGTGGTCGCGCCGACCATGCGCAGCTCGCCGCGGGCCAGCATCGGCTTGAGCATGTTGCCGGCGTCCATCGAGCCCTCGCCCTTGCCCGCGCCGACCACGGTGTGCAGCTCGTCGAGGAACGTGACGACCTGCCCGTCGGAGTTGCGGATCTCCTCGAGCACGCTCTTGAGGCGCTCCTCGAACTGCCCGCGGTATTGCGCGCCGGCCACCATCGCGCCCAGGTCGAGCGAGACCAGCCGCTTGTCGCGCAGGGTCTCCGGCACGTCGCCGGCCACGATGCGCTGGGCCAGGCCCTCGACGATCGCGGTCTTGCCGACGCCGGGCTCGCCGATCAGCACGGGGTTGTTCTTGGTGCGCCGGGAGAGGACCTGCACGACCCGGCGGATCTCGGTGTCGCGTCCGATGACCGGGTCGATCTTGCCATCGCGGGCCAGCGCGGTCAGGTCGACACTGTATTTCTCCAGAGCCTGATAGGTCTGCTCGGGATCGGCGGTGGTCACGCGGCGTTCGCCGCCGCGCACCTGGGGGTACGCCGCGACGAGTGCCTCCTCGGTGGCGCCGACGTCCTTGAGTGCCCGCCCGACCGGGCCACCGACCCGGGCCAGTCCGGCCAGGAGGTGCTCGGTCGACACGTACTCGTCGCCGAGCGGCTTGGCGATGAGTTCGGCCTCGCCGATGGCGTTGACGAACTCGCGCGAGAGGCTGGGCTCGGCCGTGCTGGAGCCGCGGGCCGAGGGCAGCTGCTCGATCGCGCGGACCGCGGCGCGGCGGATGTCGGCCGGGTTGGCCCCGACCGCCCGCAGCAGCGCGGGGGCGGTGGACCCGCCCTGGTCGAGCAAGGAAAGCAACATGTGCCACGGTTCGACCGTGGCGTGGCCGCGCCGTCCGGCGTCGGCGACCGCCCCGGTGATGACGTCGCGGCTCTTGCTGGTCAGACGTTCGGCGTTCATCTGCTCCCCTGATTACTCAGCTCAAGGTCAATCAGCTCAAGGTCAATAAGCCCAAGATCAGTCAGCCCAAGATCGGTCAAACCCAAGATCAGTCAATCCCAGTGCAGACTTGAGCGTATTCCACTCAACTCTAGGCCCACACTCCCGCATCGACAACGAATCCGAGAGACAGTCGGCGGGGATCCCCGTACGGTAAGGACCTGTGCCCCCACCGCCCGTGACCCTCACCCGGCGGCTGCTTCCGCTCGGCCTGTCCTTTCTCGCCGCCGGACTGTCGCTCGCGCTGATCGGACCGTTCCTCGCGCTGTTTCTCTCCACCTCGGTCGCCGCCGGACCGGTCAAGGTCACCGTTTTCCTGGTCGCGGGGCCGGTGGCCGGGGTGGCCGCGTCCTGGGCGATCGGCCGCGTCTCCGACCGCCGGCCGATGCGCCGCCTCCTGCTGATCATCGCCGCGATCGCCGGCGTGATCGGCTGCGGGCTCGCCGCGGTGATCCGCGACTACTGGATCCTGCTGGCGATCACGGTGACGTTCGTCGCGATCGCCGGGGCGCTCTTTCCGCAGACCTTCGCGTACGCGCGGGAGCTGCTGCAACGCGACGACCCGGCCCGCGCCGCGCTCGGGATCAGCGGGCTGCGCACGGTTTTCTCCCTCGCGTACGTCGGCGGGCCGCCGATCGCCGCGCTGCTGCTCGGCCACGGCGGGTTCACCGCGGTCTTCGGCGCCGCCGCCGCGATGTACGCCCTGGCCGCGCTCGTCGCGTTCGGCTGGATGTCCGAAGTAGAAGCGCCCGTCGCCGACCCCCAGCAGCCGCCACCGGTCCTCGCGCCGGCCGCCCCGAAGGCGACGATCCGGCTGACCGTGCTCGCGTTCACCCTGATGCAGACGCCGATGGTGCTCGGCGTGCAGGCACTGGCCCTGTTCATCGAGCACGACCTGCACGGCTCGGTGGGCAACGCCGGCCTCATCCTCGGCCTCTGCGCCGCCCTCGAGATCCCGCTGATGCTCGGCCTCGGCCTGCTCACGCGCCGCATCTCCGTACGCGTCCTGATCCTGGCCGGCTCGGCCGGCGGGGTGATCTATTCGGCGATCGTCTTCGGCGCGCCCGCGGTCTGGGTGCTGCTCGTGGCCCAGATCGTCAACGCGCTCTACATCGCCTCGGTGTCGAGCCTGGGCATCACCTACGTGCAGGACATGATGCCGGCCGAGCCGGGCCGCGCGACCACGCTGTTCACCAACACCTTCCCGATCGGGCAGATCCTGGCCGGCCCGCTGCTCGGCCTCGCGCAGCACACCGACTACCGCTGGGCGTACGCGATGAACTTCGCGTTGTGCCTGCTCGGCACGCTGTTGCTGCTGGTGACCCGGCCCACCGTAGGTGGATCGACGCTACGGTCGAGACGTGCACGTCGGAGTGGAACAGACGTCCCGGCCGGGGATAGGTGTCCGGCATGACCTGATCACCGCCTCCGGCCGGACGGCCGGCGTAGTCTCGCATCGCAACGGCCGCCGCGACCTGGTGCTGTACGGCCGGCGTGGTCTCGCATCGCAGCGCTGCTGTTGGCGCTCGGCATTCTCGGGCGGCTGGGCCGCGGCGTCGGCCTGTCGCCGATCCTCTCGGTGCTGGTCATCGAGGACCTGGCGATGGCGGTCGGCGCGTTCCTGGTCGGCATCGCGATCTCGGCCCGGTCGGGCCCTGATGCCCCGCGGCGAGTTCTCGATCGTGATCGCCGGACTGGCCGTCGGCTCCGGCGTACAACCCCGACCGGCACCGCCGGCGACCGCCTACGTGTTGATCACGGTGGTGTCCGGGCCGCTGCTCGCTCGCCTGCCCGACTACGTCTGGTTCAAGACGCTTGTTCGCCGGCGAATGGCTGCTCAGGGGGCACTTCCGTAGCATTAATGATCAATAGTCTCGATGACAGCAGTATGTTACTTCCCAGTATCCGAATGTGATCCGTAGAGACTTTCATCTCATGCCACAGGCGCGCTACCGTTCTGGACCGACAACTGTGGGTTAGCGGGGACTTCTTGGGGAGGCGGCAGCGTGGCAGTGCGTGAGTCGACTTTCTACGGATTTACCGATCCGGTCGATCCCCGACCGGAGGAACTACAGGCGTGGGCCTATCACCCCGAGTCGGTGCCGCTCGACAACATGCCCCCCGACTGGGATCTCCTGATCGCGGGCGACGTCCTGGCGCCGACGATCTTCGAGCTGGCGATGGACCGGCAGTGCCCGGCCCGGCGTTTCGCCCAACACTGTATGTACATCTACGCCGCTGACGGAGTGCGACAAAACGCGACCAATCAGCGCAAGCGCCGCCTCAAGAAGTTCGTCGAGCGCGCCGAGGAGATCGGCGACGAGCCGATGTCCATCTGGGCCCACAACTGCCGCGTGCTGATGAACCGTCCCGAGGTCTTCGAATACGCCGAGTGGATCGAGGGCGGCCTCGTGCGCCACCCCCGCCGCCTCGGCATCTTCGGCCGCTGACCCTCAGCCGGCCATCGCGCTGCTGAAAAAGTCGGCCAGCCGTCGGGCCGCGCCCGGCTTGAACAGGTCGACCAGGTTGCGCCCCGACTCCTCGGCCGCCGCACGCGCCCGCGGGAACATCGCTCGCTCATAGGCGCCGAGTGCCGCCTCGACGTCGCCGGGGTGCGCGACGATCGCCTGCGCCAGTTCGGTGGCATCCTGCATCGCCAGGTTGGCGCCCTCGCCGGCGAACGGCGACATCAGGTGGGCGGCGTCCCCGACCAGGGTCACCCCGGGCACCCGCGACCAGCGCAGGCCGACCGGCAGGGCGTAGATCGGCCGCGGGATCAGCGCTCCCTCGCTCGCCGAGACCAGCGCCCGCAGGTCGGGGTGCCAATCGGGGAAGAGAGCGAGCAGGGACTCGCGGCTGACCTCGCCGCCGGTGGCCCATTCGGCCGGCTTCTTGATCGCGACGTAGACGCAGAACTCGTGCTCGCCCTCGCGGTGGGCCAGGAAGCCACGCTCGTCGTCGAGCGCGAAGAGCATGCCGTCGCCGACCACCTCGGCCAGCCGCGGGTGCTCGTCGCGGGCCCGTGGCACCCGGATCTCGACGAACGAGAGCCCGGCGTAGACCGGCTGGCCGGCGGTGAGCAGCGGCCGCACCCGCGACCACGCCCCGTCGGCCCCGACCAGCAACTCGGTCGTCTCGGTGCGCCCGTCGGCGAAGGTCAGCTCGTAGCCGCCGGGGATCGTGCGGACCTCGGTGACCCGCGCACCCCAGCGCACCGTGCCCTCGGGCAGCGAATGGAGCAGCAGGTCGCGCAGGGCCCCCCGGTCGATCTCGGGACGCCGGCCGTCGCCCGGCTCGTCGAACAGCACCGCGCCGTGCTTGTCGAGCACCCGGCTGGCGTCGCCGCCGAGCAGGACGGACCGCTCGAACTCAGCGAACAGGCCCGCCGCGCGCAGCGCCATCTGGCCCGACTCCTCGTGCATGTCGAGCATGCCGCCCTGGTGGCGGGCGGTCGGCGAGGCGTCCAGGTCGTAGATGACGGTCTCGACCCCGTGCACCTGAAGCACGCGGGCCAGGGTGAGCCCGCCGAGTCCGGCGCCGACGATCGTGATCATTTGGGTCTCCTTCGGTTCGGCCCGGCACCCAGCCCATCACCGGGTGCCGGTACGCGCGGGCGGTTCGCCCGAATCCCACCGTACACGAACGCGTTCCTGACGAACATGTTCGTGGCCCACAAAAAAGCGGCCCGCATGGTGCGGGCCGCTTGCTACCTGTTGTCCGTCGAGCGGCGCGGGCGCCAGACGACCAGGGCGGTCGACCGCGGTTCGTGCCGCACCAGATCTCCGCGGGTGTACGGGCTCTCGAGCTGAGCGATCCGCGCGTAGGCCTCCTCGAGCTGCTGCTCGAGCTCACCCAACCGCTGCTGGAGGTCACCGACCAGTTGCTCGAGGCCGATGATCCGCTTGATTCCGGCCAGGTTGACGCCCTCTTCCTGGCTGAGCTTCTGCACCTCGCGCAGCAGCCGGACGTCGCGCTGGCTGTAGCGCCGGCCGCCGCCACCGGCCCGGCCCGGCTGAACCAGCCCGAGCCGGTCGTACTGCCGGAGGGTCTGCGGATGCATCCCGGCCATTCGCGCGGCGACCGAGATGATCAGCACCTTGGCGTCGGAGGACTGCTCCACCGAGATGTTGAACTCTTCATACATCGGGCACACACCTCCTGCTGCGGGTCAGCCGGCTCGGCGCAGGCGCGCCTCGAGCCGCTCACGCCCGATCGGCGGAGTCAGCTTGGCGAACCGCTCCAGCGCGTCCCGGGCCTCCCCCGTAACACCGTCGGGCACCTGAACCTCGACGGTGACGATCAGATCCCCCGACTTGCCGTCCTTGCGAACGACTCCCTTGCCGCGCGCCCGCAGCTTGCGGCCGCTCGGCGTGCCCGGCGGCACCCGCAGGGTGACCGGACTGTCCAGCGTGGGCACTCGCAGGTCGGTGCCGAGCACCGCCTCGGCGATCGACACCGGCACGGTCAGGGTCAGGTCGTCACCGCTGCGCCCGAACAGCTCGTCGGGCCGCACGTTGACCTGCACATAGAGGTCGCCGGCGGCACCGTTGCGCTCGCCCGGCTCGCCCCGGCCCGAAAGCCGGATGCGCTGCCCGTCGGAGACCCCGGCCGGGAACCGGACATTGATCGTGCGGGTCTTGGTGACCCCGCCCGTCCC
>DASWRZ010000374.1:0-37342 GCA_036402935.1 Actinoplanes sp. | reverse complement strand
GTTGCCGGAGTCTCCGTTGCCGGAGTTGCTGTGGCCGGAGTTGCTGTGGCCGGAGTTGCTGTGACCGGAGTTGCTGTGGCCGGAGTTGCTGTGGCCGGAGTTGCTGTGGCCGGAGTCGCTGTGGCCGGAGTCGCTGCGGCCGGAATAGCTGCGGCCGGAATAACTGCGGCCGGAATAGGAGTCTGAGCCGAAGTCGTGGCCGCCGTAGGCCAGGTCGTGGGACGGCGGGGTGAACTTCAGCTTGGGCTGGCCCTTCAGGGCATCGCGCAGCGTTTCGGCCAAGGTGTACTTCGAGATGGTCGAGCGACCCGAGCCGACGAAGTCCTGCGAGTTGTCCGGGTCGGCGACGAAGGCGGCCGCCGCCAGCTGCGGGGTGAAGCCGCAGAACCAGGCCGTCCGGTTGTTGTCCGTCGTGCCGCTCTTGCCGGCCACCGGGCGGTGCAGCGTGGCGTAGACCATCGGGGACGTCTGCCAGCCACCGCAGCTGCCCTTGGCCGCGCCGTACCCGGTGACGCAGCTGGCGGCGTCGGTCGCCGCCCGGGCCACGTCCGGGCTGAAGGCCCGGTGACACCGCGGCGCCGCGATCAGCTTGCCCTGGAAGGTGGCGTTGGTGCCGTCCCGGTTCTTGATCGAGCGGACCGGGAGCGGCTCGCAGTACGCCCCCTCGGCGGCCACGGTCGCGAAGACATTGGCCATCTCGATCGGGGTCACGTCGCTCACGCCGAGGGTGAAGGCACCCCAGCCGGAGGCGTGCTCGGGCGTCGCCAGCTCCTTGTCGACACTGGTGCGCCACTGCAGTCCGAGCTTCTCCGCCATGGCCACCGCCTTGTCGGCGCCGACCTTCTGTTCGAGCTGCACGAAGTACGTGTTGACCGACTTGCCGAAGCCGCTCCACATGGTCTGCGTTCCGGTCATCGACTTGCTGGAGTTCTTCGGGCACCAGTGTGTTCCGCAGGTGGCCGGCCCGGGCGCGGTGATGTACTTCGACACGAACTGCGGCGGGCTGTAGAACGACGTGTCCAGCGGCATCCCGGCCTGCAGCGCGGCCAGCATCGTAAAGATCTTGAACGTGGATCCGGCCTGGTAGCCGGCCATGGTGCCGCCGCCCAGCAGCGGGTTGACCGTGTTCGGATAGTTGCCCTTGGCGTGCTTGCGTTTGGACGGATCACTGTGTTTGCCGTTGTGTGACTGGTCGAGCGAGTACGTCCGGTTGACCGCCATGCTGACGATCCGCCCGGTGCCCGGCTCGATGACGACCTGGCCGTGGGCGAACTTGCTTCTCTTCTTCTCCTTGTCGAGGATGTGCTTCAGCGCCGAGGCCTGGATCGTCGGGTCGATCGACGTGATCACCGTGTAGCCGCCGCGGCGCAGGTTCTCCTCCCGTTCGACCGCGTTGTGGCCGAACGCGGGCTGGCGCATCCACCAGTCCTTGAAGTAGTCGCAGAAGAAGCCCCAGTCGTTGTGCTTCTCCGAGATCGACGCGCAGTCGTTCGGCGGCGTGCTCAGGTGCAGCGTGATTCTCGCTCTCTTTGCCGTCAGGGCCTGCGCGGGGGTGATCGAGCCCATCTTCTGCATCTGGTCGAGCACGTAGTTGCGGCGGGAGACCGCCGCGGTCTGGTCGTGACTGGCCGGGTCGAACGCGGACGGCGCCTTGACCAGCCCGGCCAGCAGTGCCGCCTGGTCGAGGTCGAGGTCCTTGGGCAGCTTGGAGAAGAAGATCTGGGAGGCGGCGTAGACGCCGTACGCGCGGTGCCCGAAGTACGCCGCGTTCAGGTAGCGCTCCAGGATCTCCTGCTTCGACATGCGCTTCTCGATCTCGAGGGCGAGCCGCATCTCCCGGATCTTGCGCCCGGTCGTCTGCTCGGTCGCGTCGAGCGCCTCCTGCGGCGTCTTGGCCGCGTCGCGCAGGGCCATCCGCACGTACTGCATGGTCAGCGTGGACGCGCCCTGGGAGACGCCGCCGGCCTGCTGGTTGGCGACGAACGCGCGGGCCACGCCTTTCGCGTCGACCCCGTGGTGCTCGTAGAACCGGGAGTCCTCGGACGCCACGATCGCCTCGGTGATGTACGGCGACATGTTCTCGATCTTGGTTTGCTTGCGGTACTCCTCGTAGAACGTGGTCAGCAGCGTGCGACCGTCCCGGGCGTACACATAGGTGGTCTGAGCGCTGGGCACCACGGTGAGTTCGTCCGGCATGTTCTGCAGGGCGCGGGTGCCGGCGTTGACCCCGATGCCGGCGAGGGCGGCGAGGGGATAGGCGAGGCCGGCGACGACGAGGCCCGCGATCAGCCCGGCTCGGATGAGGGGTGCGACTTTTCCGGCTGACACCCCTCGAAGGTATGGCAAAAAGGCTCACACCCGGACGGAACGGCCGAAGATGAGAGAACCCACAGCTCGGACCGGACAAAACGGCCGAAGTAGGTGGCCGGAGGCGGGTCCGGCATGCTGTGGGCATGACGATCGACCTCGGACACCACGGTGACACGGAAGTGGCGGACGGGCTGATCGATCTCGCGGTCAACGTGCGGCACGCGCCGATGCCGGAGTGGCTGTCCACCCCGCTGGCCGAGTCGTTGACCAGGCTTTCGGCGTACCCGGAAAGTGCGCCAGCCGTCGCGGCCGTGAGCGAAAGGCATCGCCGCGACCCCGGCGAGGTCCTTCTGGCCGCCGGCGCCGCCCAGGCGTTCGTGCTGCTCGCGCAGGCGATGCGCGGAGCGCGGCGCCCGGTCGTGATCCATCCGCAGTTCACCGAGCCGGAAGCCGCCCTGCGCAACGCCGGGCACGAGGTCGACCGGGTGATCCTGCGCGAGGAGGACGGCTTCCGGCTCGACGCGTCGCTCGTGCCGGACGAATCCGACCTGGTGTTCGTGGGAAATCCCACCAACCCGACGTCGGTCCTGCACCCGGCCGACGAGATCGCCAAGCTCGCCCGGCCCGGGCGCGTGCTCGTCGTCGACGAGGCATTTTCGGACACGACCTATCGCCCGGGGCTCGCGAGCGAGCCCGAGTCGCTGGCCGGCCGCCGCGATCTTCCCGGTCTGGTGGTGCTGCGCAGCCTGACCAAGACCTGGGGGCTGGCCGGTCTGCGCATCGGCTACCTGCTCGGACCGGCCGATCTGCTGCCCCGGCTGGCCGCCGCGCAGCCGCTCTGGCCGGTGTCGACGCCGGCTCTCGCGGCCGCGATCGCCTGTGCCTCGCCGACGGCGGTCGCCGCCGAGCGCGCGATCGCCGCCCGGCTGGCGGACGATCGCGCCCATTTGGTGAGACGGCTGGCCGGCGTGCCGAAACTCACGGTCGCCGGTGCTCCCGCGAGTGCCTTTCTTTCGGTACGCCTGGACGGGGCGGACAAAATCCGCCTGGAGCTGCGCCGGCGCGGCTACGCCGTACGCCGCGGCGACACCTTCCCCGGGCTGGGCGTCGACTGGCTCCGGCTGGCCGTGCGCGACACTGCCACCACCGACGCCTTCGCCGACGTCCTGACCGCCGTGATCGCCGGTTCCGGCTTCGAGGAGACAGCCGGTTCCGGCTTCAAGGAGACAGCCGGTTCCGGCTTCAAGAAGATCGCCGGTTCTGGCTTCAAAAAGATCGAGGAGCGACCGTGACCCTGGAGACGACCATCGAGGCCATCCGGCCCGCGGACGAGGCGGCCATGACGGCGGCCCGCGAGCTGCACGCCCGGCTGACCAAGCCGGCCGGTTCGCTGGGCGCCCTCGAAGAGCTGTCGGTGCGCCTGGCCGGGCTGGCCGGCGTCTGCCCGCCGCCGATGCCCGAGCCCGCCACTGTCGCCGTCTTCGCGGGCGACCACGGCGTGCACGCCCAGGGCGTCAGCCCCTGGCCGCAGGAGGTCACCGCCCAGATGGTGGCCAACTTCGTGGCGGGCGGCGCGGTCGTCAACGCGTTCGCCCGGCAGGCCGGCGCCGAGGTCATGGTGATCGACGTGGGAATTTCGGCCCCGCTGCCCTCTGCTCTCTTGGAAGGGAGCCCCAACCTGGTCGACGCCAACGTGCGCCGCGGCACCCGCGACATGACCGCCGAGCCCGCCCTGACCCGCGGCGAGGCCCGGGCCGCGGTCGAGATCGGCATCTCGGTCGCCGACCAGCTGGTCGCGGCCGGCGCGACGTGCCTGCTCACCGGCGACATGGGGATCGCCAACACGACCCCCGCGGCGGCCCTGACCGCGGTCTTCACCGGCTCCGACCCGGCCGCCGTGACCGGCCGCGGCACCGGCATCGACGACGCGACGCTCAGGCACAAGACCGCGGTGATCGTCGCCGCGCTCGACCGGCACACTCCCGACCGGTCCGACCCGCTCGGCGTCCTGGCCGCGGTCGGCGGCCTCGAGCACGCCGCGCTGGCCGGCTTCATCCTCGGCGCCGCCGCCCACCGCGTGCCGGTGATCGTCGACGGCCTGATCGCCGCGTCGGCCGCGCTGGCCGCCGCCGCGTTCGCCCCCGACGCGGTCGCCGCGATGATCGCCGGGCACCTCTCGGCCGAGCCGGGCGCCTCGGTCGCGCTCGCCCACCTCGGCCTCGAGCCGCTGCTCGACCTCGGCATGCGCCTGGGCGAGGGCAGCGGCGCGGTGCTCGCGCTGCCCGTCGTCGCCTCGGCCGTGCGCGTGCTGCACGACGTCGCCACGTTCGACTCGGCCGGGGTGTCGGAGAAGTGAGTCTCTATCCGCTCGCTCTGCGGCTCGAGGGCCGCCGGGTGCTGGTGGTCGGCGGCGGAGCGGTCGCGACCCGGCGGGTGCCGGCGCTGCTGGAGGCCGGTGCCCGGATCGAGATCGTCGCGCCTGCCCTGACGCCGGCGCTGCAGGGCTACGTCGACGCCGGCCGGCTGACCTGGAGCGCCCGGCGGTTCGAGCCGTCCGATCTCGACGGGGCCTGGCTGGTCCAGGTGGCGATCGACGACCCTTCCGCGGCGGCCGAGGTGAGTGCGGCGGCGGAGGCTCGCCGCGTTTTTTGCGTACGCGCGGACGACCGTGACGCCGCGACCGCCTGGACGCCGGCGGTGACCCGGCACGGGCCGGTGACGGTGGCCGTGACGGACGGGGGCGACCGGCGGCGCGCGATGGCCGTACGCGATCTGGTCGCCTCTTTCATGGAAAGCTCGCCCTCGGCCTCGCCCGAGTACAAGGGCGTGGCGCTCGTGGGGGCCGGCCCCGGCGACCCGGAGCTGATCACGGTGAAGGGCCGGCGGCTGCTCGCCGCGGCCGACGTGGTCGTGGCCGACCACCTGGCGCCCGGCCTGCTGCTGGGTGAGCTGCGGCCGGAGGTCGAGTTCGTCGACGCGGCCAAGATCCCGTACGGGCCGCAGAAGGCCCAGGAGGAGATCAACCGGGTCCTGGTCGAGCGCGCCCAGGAGGGCAAGTTCGTCGTGCGGCTCAAGGGCGGCGACCCGTTCGTCTTCGGCCGCGGCGGCGAGGAGGTCATCGCCTGCGCCCAGGCCGGCGTCCCGGTCCTGATCGTGCCCGGCGTGACCAGCTCGATCGCGGCGCCCGGGCTGGCCGGCATCCCGGTCACCCACCGCGGCGTCGCCCACGAGTTCACCGTGGTGTCCGGCCACGTCTCCCCGGACAACCCGGCCTCGCTGGTCGACTGGGCGGCGCTGGCCCGGCTGCGCGGCACCCTGGTCGTGCTGATGGGCATGAAGAACCTGCCGGCGATCGCTTCCCGCCTGATCGCCGAGGGCCGGAGCGAGGGCACGCCGGTCGCGGTGATCCAGGAGGGCTCGACCGATCGCCAGCGGTCCCTGCGCAGCACCCTCGGATCGGTCGCGGCCGATGTCCGGGCGGCGGCGATCGGTCATCCGGCCGTCGTGGTGATCGGCGACGTGGTTGATTCCGTGACCGCGGGGTGACTCTGATCTACGGCTGAACGGGCTCGCTCGCGAGCTCGTCGAGGAAGGTGCGCGCCCACTGGGCGACGTCGTGCGTGCGCAGGTGCCGCTGCATGACCCGCATGCGGCGCTTCAGCTCGGCCGGCTCGGCCGCGACCGCGCGCAGCAGGGCGTCCTTGACCCCGTCCGGGTCGTGCGGGTTGCACAGGAACGCCTGGCGCAGCTCGGTCGCCGCGCCGGCGAACTCGCTCAGCACCAGCGCGCCGCCGGTGTCGGCCCGGCACGCCACGTACTCCTTGGCGACCAGGTTCATACCGTCGCGCAGCGGGGTCACCATCATGACGTCGGCCGCCACGTACATCGCGGCGAGCTCCTGCTTGCTGTACGACTGGTGCAGGTAGTGCACCGCGGGAACGCCCACCCGGGCGAACTCGCCGTTGATCCGTCCGACCTCGCGCTCGACCTTGACCCGCAGCGCCTGGTAGTGCTCGACGCGCTCCCGGCTCGGCGTCGCCACCTGCACCATCACCGCGTCGCCGACCTTGAGCTTGCCGTCGGCCAGCAGCTCGCGGAACGCCTTGAGCCGCAGCTCGATGCCCTTGGTGTAGTCGAGCCGGTCGACGCCGAGGATGACCGTCTTGGGGTCGCCCAGCTCGGCCCGGATCTCCTTGGCCCGGGCCTGCACCTTGGGATCGGCCGCCATCCGCTCCATCTCGCGGGTGTCGATGCTGATCGGGAAGGCGCCCGCCTTGACCTTGCGGCCGTCGACCTGGATCGACTGGCCCTCGTAGCGCAGGCCGAGCAGATGACGCGCCAGGCGTACGAAATTCTGCGCGGCCAGGCGCTGCTGGAAGCCGACCAGGTCGGCGCCGAGCAGGCCCCGCAGCACCTCGGCCCGGAACGGCATCTGCATGAACAGCTCGATCGGCGGGAACGGGATGTGCAGGAAGAACCCGATTCGCAGGTCGGGGCGCAGCTCGCGGAGCATCGCCGGAACCAGCTGAAGCTGGTAGTCCTGCACCCAGACGGTCGCGCCCTCGTCGGCGACCTCGGCCGCGGCCCGCGCGAAACGCTGGTTGACCAGGCGATAAGAGTCGCGCCAGCGCCGCTTGTAGACGGGGGTCTCGACCGCGTCGTGGTAGAGCGGCCAGATGGTGGCGTTGGACTGGCCCTCGTAGTAGCGCTCCAGCTCCTCCGAGCTGAGCGGCACCGGGTGGATCCGGATGCCTTCGAGCTCGAACGGCTCGGGGGCGTCACCGGTGCCGCCGGCCCAGCCGATCCAGGTGCCGCCGTGCTCGGTCAGCACCGGGTGCAGGGCCGTGACCAGGCCACCCGGACTCGTGCGCCATTGACGCTCGCCGTCTCCGGTCGTGACTTCATCGACGGGCAGACGGTTCGCCACTACTACGAAGGAACTTCGTTCGGCCACGCTGAGTGCACCTCCGGGTCGTTTCTGTTCCCACCGCGAGCCTACTGTGCGTAGTACCCACCGTGTGCGCTCAGTACCGCCTGGCTTCGATAGACCTCAGTAGCAGGCGGATGTCATCCTGAGCGCGTGACATCGTCCGTTGATCTTTTCCCTCCGAGGCGCCCACTGTTCTTTCCTGTGGTCATTGCCACGGTTTTTCTCACGATCATCGGAATGACCGCCGGATACGTGCTCGGCGAGCGTCACCGCCGCAACGACCGGTCTCAGCAGGCCGCGCAGGGGTCCAGCCAGACCGGCCAGACCGGCCAGGCAGCCCGGACGACCGTCGCCGCCTCGCCGTCGCCCTCGATCAGCGGCACCGCCTGCCCGCAGCCGGCCCAGGACGCGGCCGCCGCCCTCGGCGCGGGTGGCCTCAGCCAGATCCTGATGATCAAGACGTCGAACCATGCCACGGTGTGGATCTGCGAGGACCCGGCCGGGCGCCTCTATTACCAGAGCCACACCCTGGTCAACGGCGAGGATCTGCCGCTGACCCAGAATCTCAACGGCCTCTTTCTGCCCAACGTGACCAGCACGGACAGCGGATACGTCGTGTTCGACCAGAAGCGCGACAAGTTCGTGGTGACCAGGAAGAGCCTGCGGATATCGTTCGTCGACGGCCGCGAGGAGTCGGACAAGGTCGACACCGAGGTCGGGTGATCAGGGGAATCGCGCGGCGATGACCGGGGTTGTCTTAAGGGCCGGTTGACGACCTGGAAAGATTGTCCTGGCGTTCGGCATCTCAGCCGGCACCGCAATCAACGATCACGGAGGTAGGGCACACCGTGGCCCAATACATCTACGTCCTGGAAAAGGCGCGCAAGGCGCACGGCGACAAGGTCGTACTCGACAATGTGACGCTGAGCTTCCTGCCGGGCGTCAAGATCGGTGTGGTCGGTCCGAACGGCGCCGGTAAGTCCAGCCTGCTGAAGATCATGGCGGGAGTCGATCAGGTCAGCAACGGCGAGGCCCGGCTGATGCCCGGCTACACCGTCGGCATGCTGGCCCAGGAGCCGCCACTCAACGACGCCAAGACCGTCCTCGGCAACATCGAGGAGGCGGTCGCGGAGACCAAGGCCAAGCTGGAGCGGTTCAACAAGATCGCCGAGCAGATGGCCACCGACTACACCGACGAGCTGATGGAAGAGATGGGCAAGCTCCAGGAGGAGCTCGACCACTCCAACGCGTGGGACGTCGACTCACAGCTCGAGCTGGCGATGGACGCGCTGCGCTGCCCGCCGCCGGACGCCGATGTCACCCAGCTCTCCGGTGGTGAGCGCCGCCGGGTCGCGCTGTGCAAGCTGTTGCTCGAGGCGCCCGACCTGCTGCTGCTCGACGAGCCCACCAACCACCTGGACGCCGAGAGCGTGCAGTGGCTGGAGCAGCACCTGGCGAAGTACGCCGGCACGGTCATGGCGATCACCCACGACCGGTACTTCCTCGACAACGTGGCCAACTGGATCCTCGAGCTGGACCGCGGCCACGCGTACCCGTACGAGGGCAACTACTCGACGTACCTCGACAAGAAGGCAGCCCGCCTGCAGTTGCAGGGCCGCAAGGACCAGAAGCTGCAGAAGCGCCTCACCGAGGAGCTCGAGTGGGTCCGGTCCAACGCGAAGGCGCGGCAGACCAAGTCGAAGGCGCGCCTCGAGCGGTACGAGGAGATGGCCACCGAGGCGGAGAAGACCCGCAAGCTCGACTTCGAGGAGATCCAGATCCCGCCGGGCCCGCGCCTGGGCAACACGGTCATCGAGACCAAGGATCTGACCAAGGGCTTCGACGGCCGTACGCTCATCGACCACCTCTCGTTCTCGCTGCCGCGCAACGGCATCGTCGGCATCATCGGCCCGAACGGCGTCGGCAAGACCACGCTGTTCAAGACCATCGTCGGGCTGGAGCAGCCGGACGAGGGCGCGGTGCGCGTGGGTGAGACCGTGCGACTGTCCTACGTCGACCAGAACCGGTCGGGCCTGGACGGCACCAAGACGGTCTGGGAGGTCGTCTCCGACGGTCTTGACCACCTGATGGTCGGCAAGGTCGAGATGCCGTCCCGGGCGTACGTCGCGGCGTTCGGCTTCAAGGGCCCCGACCAGCAGAAACCGGTCAAGGTGCTGTCCGGCGGCGAGCGCAACCGGCTCAACCTCGCGATGACGCTGAAGATCGGCGGCAACGTGATCCTGCTCGACGAGCCGACCAACGACCTCGACGTCGAGACGCTCTCCAGCCTGGAGAACGCGCTGCTCGAGTTCCCCGGGTGCGCCGTGGTCATCTCGCACGACCGGATGTTCCTCGACCGGGTCGCCACCCACATGCTCGCGTGGGAGGGCACCGACGAGCACCCCGACAAGTGGTTCTGGTTCGAGGGCAACTACGACGCGTACGAGAAGAACAAGATCGATCGGCTCGGGGCCGACGCGGCCCGGCCGCACCGGGTCACCTACCGCAAGCTGACCCGTGACTGAGAGATTCATCCACGACGTACCCGTGCGCTGGTCCGACATGGACGCGTACGGGCACGTCAACAACGCGCGCTTCCTCACGCTCTACGAGGAGGCGCGCGTTGCCATGTTCTTCGTGGGTGCCCGCAAGCACGGCCTCGGATCGTTCGAGGAGGGCATCGTCATCGCCCGCCACGAGATCGACTACCTGCGCCCGGTGAACTACAGCGAGCCGGTGCGGGTCGAGATCTGGATCTCCGAGCTGCGGGCGGCGTCGTTCACCGTCTCGTACGAGCTGTTCGACGCCGGCGTGCTGGCCAGCCGGGCCAAGTCGATCTGCGTCCCCTACAACCTGGCCGAGGGCCACCCGCGCCGGCTCAACCAGGCCGAGCGGGACTTCCTCGCGCCGTACTACGCCGGATGACGGCGCACGGCCTGGCCGGGGTCGCCGACGCCGGGGCTTTCCTGGTCCGGCTGACCCGGCTCGACCCGGCCGCGCCGGTGCGTCTGAGGGCTTCCGGCGGACGTACCGCGCTGTGGGCACGGCTTCCGTGGGAGGTGCTGGTCACCCGCGAGGTGGCCGGCGACGGGCCGAAGGACGCCACCGTGTCGGCCGCCGAGCTGCTGTCGGTGCTGGCCAAGGACGGCTCGGCGCTGCCCGGTCTCCGGGATGAGCAGTGGCGCTGGCCGTTGCCGCCGGCCCAGGCCGCGACGATCGAGTCGATCTCGGGTGCCGAGCTCGCGCGCCTGGCCGCCGCGGCGGCCGGCACGCTTCGCGAGGTCGCGGCGGGCGCGCTGGGCGATCGGGCGATCGGTCAGAGAGCCGTACGCGATGCGCTCCTAGATCATGTCGCGTTGACCGTCACACCGTCCTCCGGTGAGCCGATCGAGGTGTCCCAGCGACTCGTTCAGGCGATCTCCCGCATGGGCTTCCTCGGACCGGACGGTGTGGACGCCCTCGAGACCCGGGTCCGGACCGCCGGAAAATGGGTGGGTCTTTCGGCACCATATGGAGTTGCGTGGCTACAGAAAGTCGGTAAATTGACCGTTGTGCCTATAGGTGTTCACCCGTTTGGGTGATGGAGGATCGGACAACCGGTTCCGCCCTCCGGTTGGGGGGATGACCTCCGCGACCTGTACGGGTACCGTCGGGCCTCGGATCCAGTCGCTACGTCCGGCGACCAGGTCCGCTGGGGAGCGAGGTGCGCAACGATGCCGTGGTGGTCATGGCGTCCGGGTTCGGCCGGGGGCAACGGATCGGATACCGACGAAGATTCCTCGGTGCGCAGCACCGTTCGCGTCGGGGTCCCGGCCCAACGCGAGCCGAGCCGGATCGCAGTTCCGGCAGCCGAGCTGCCGAAGGCAACCGAGCTGGCCAAGACGGAGGATCCGGAGCGGGTTTCCGAGGTCACCCTGGCCCGCATCGGCAAAGCGCTCGACCTGCTCGACATTCGATACCTGGCCGACGGCGGCGGCAGCCTGCTCGCGATGTGGGAGCGGCACGCGGTGCTGTTCACCCTCGAGGGCCCCGACGACGAGATCCTCGTGATGCGCGCCCGGCCCCACGCCACGGTCCCGCCCGACTGGGCCGACCGCGCCTACCGCATCGTCAACGAGTGGAACCACACGCGCCGCTTCTGCAAGGCGTACGTGGGCGACCCGACCGAGCGCGGCCAACTGCCGATCTACGCCGAGATCCAGGTGCCGCTCGCCTCCGGCGCCCACGACGCCCTGGTCGTCGAGATGCTCGACTGCGGCGCCGCCGTAGCGACCTCGTTCGTCGACTGGCTCCACGACGAGGGCGCCCTGCTGTAAGCGTCTGTGGATAACCGCAGGAGATTGTCAGGGTCGGCTGGTTTGCTGAGCCCCACCCAAGAGGGTGGGGGTGGTTTGGGCAACTCCTACGGGCCGAAACCAAACTGCCCCAGGCGCCTTCGCGACGCCGGCCTCGCGATGCGTATTTCACGGATGCGGCCATGCCACGGAACGACCGCGCTTTGCCCCGCTGATGAGTTGGCAGCCGATTTTCCGACGCCGCGGGGTTTGCGGCGTCGGAAAATCGACTACCAACTCATCAGCTCCCCAGGGGCAAAGCGCCCGCGGAGCGAAGCGGAGCCATTAAGCAGTGAAGCGGAGCCATTAAGCAGCGGCGCAGCCATTAAGCAGGGAACATGCCTACCCGGCCGTGGTACTCGTGGCCCAGCTGATCGGTGTCGGAGCCGACCAGCAGGCCGTGCGGGGTCACCAGGAAGGCGCGCACACCCACGCCACGGGTCCGGGTCGGGTTCCATGACAGGGCCCGGCCGGAGCTCGGGCTGACCGCGCCGATGCCCGGGCGGGAGACGGCCCCGGGCCCCGGGCCCTTGGCGTCGGTGCCGTACGGGTTGTCGAAGTAGCGCTGGTGGCCGCCCAGGTAGACCGCGGCACCCGTGACCGCCACGGCGTACAGCGAGTCGCCGCCGGTGCGCTGCACCCAGATCGGGTTGTGGCGCCCGCCGCCGGCGGTCTCGAAGCGGGCCGCCGAGTCGCACAGCCGGTCCGGCGCTGAGGCGCGGCCGGTCGCGGCGACCACGAAGTATGAGCCGTCCGGGGAGAATTTCACCTGCCGCAGGTAGGTGTCGAAGCCCTTCATGCAGGCCGGCCGGTAGGCGTCGGTGTACCAGCTGGTCAGGGCCGCGGTGGGGCCGGAGATGTCGAACATGACGACCTGGGTGCGGTCGTAGCCGCTGGCCTTCAGCAGGGCGCCGACCGCGACCAGCTTGCGGCCGTCCGGCGAGATGTCGAAGTGCTCGACGCGGGTCCGGCTCAGGCCGGGCGCCGAGAGCTTGGCGTCGAAGCCGCTGTCCACGGTGCCGGTGGTCGCGCTGAGGCGGGCCAGACCGGCCCGGTCGACGCCGTTGATCGCCGAGAACGTTCCACCCGCGTACAGCTGGGAACCGCGCACCGCGAGCGCCCGGACGTCGCCCCAGTTGATTTTGGCGCTGAAAGCGCCGGCCCGCTCGCCGTCGAGGTCGACGCGGGCGAGGCCGCGCGAGGAGGCGCCGTTGACCGTCTTGAAGGCGCCGCCCAGGTAGACCGTGTCGTCGGAGCCGCCGGCGAGCGAGTAGACGGCGCCGTCGACCTCCGGCGCGAACGAGCTGACCGCGCCCGTGTAGAGGTTGAAGGCGAAGACGTTCTTGCGGGCGTAGGTCTGCGTGCGGGAGCTGTCGGAGACCTTGGTGAACGCGCCGCCGACGACCACCTCGTCGCCGACCAGCGCCAAGCTCCAGACCGTGCCGTCGAGCACGTTCGGGGTGAAGTCGACCGGGTCGGCCGAGACCACCGAGGGTTGGGCGAGGTCGGCCGCCGCGGGCAACGTGCCGCTGGTCGCTACGGCGACGGCGGCGGCTGCGGTGGCGGCGGCGAACAGGCGGCGACGCATGGGGCGGCTCCTGACGCGATACCCGACATGTCGGGCGGAAATGATTTGTCACCCAGCAAACGAGTGACGCGCGTCGGGGGAAACTCTCTAACTGTTGACCATGAAGTACGCGGCTCGCTCCAGGTAGTCCCAGAGGGCGCTGTGGTGGGGCTCGGGCAGGCCGAGCGAGTCGACGGCGTCGCGCATGTGCTTGAGCCAGGCGTCGCGGGCCGCCTCGTTGACCACGAACGGCGCGTGCCGCATGCGCAGGCGCGGGTGGCCGCGGCTCGACGAGTAGGTGTTGGGACCGCCCCAGTACTGCATGAGGAACAGCGTCAGGCGGTCGGCGGCCGGCCCGAGGTCCTCTTCCGGGTACATCGGGCGGAGCAGCGGATCGTCGGCCACGCCCTCGTAGAAGCGGTCGACGAGACGACGGAAGACCGGCTCGCCGCCGACGGCGTCGTAGAAGCTGGCCTCTTCCGGGGCGGGTGTGGTCACCTGTCCATCCTGCCAGGCCGTCAGATGCGTTCCGATGTGACGCTCGTCGGCACCGGCTGGCCCGGGGTCTCGGCGGAATGGCGGGGCGGGCCGTGGTGCTCCGGAGCGCTCTCGACCGAGGGCGGAGCGGCGTGCCGGGGCACATGCGGGCCGGCGGCGAGTGCGCCGGCCGTCGCCTCGTCGGTCGCGACCTGGAACGACTCCCGGCTCGGCCAGCGGGCGGCCAGGAACGCCATCATGGCGGTTCCGCCGATGCTCCACAGGCCGACCACCAGGGGCAGCCGGAACTCGTTGGCCAGCCAGCCGGTCGCCATCACGCCCACGAATTGACTCAGCTGTATGCCGGACTGCATCACGCCGTACGCCCGGGCCCGGAAGCCGTGCGGCAGGATCAGCACGAACTTGCTGTTCAGGGTGGGCGAAAGCCCGCCCTGGGCGACGCCCGAGAACGCGACCAGCACCGCCGCGAGGGCAGGCGGCGGCCCCAGCAGCGCGGGCACCAGAACCAGGGTCGAGAGCACGGCCAGCGGACGGATCAGCCGGTCGCGCCACTCCGGACCGGTCAGCCGGCCGCAGATCAAGCCGCCGATCACGAAGCCGATCGGGCCGGCCGCCATGATCAAACCCTGGTCGAGGCCCCGGGTGGCCGCGTCCGGATTGCCCTGCGCGGCCCAGGCGGCGGCCAGGCCTTCGGGAACGATCGCGAACACGGTCAGCACGAAGATCAAAAGCGCGATCGACCGCAGCGTCTCGCGGCCGAAGACCAGCCGGAAACCCTCGGCCGACTCCCGCAACAGGTGGGTGCGCCGGTTGCGCTCCCGGGCGGCCGGCCTTCGATGTACGCCGGAAGCGATCAGTGACGCCGAGACCGCGAACGTCACCACGTCGATCAGCAGGGCGAACTGCGGGTTGATCGTGGTCGCCAGCGCGGCACC
The DNA here is from genome assembly GCA_036402935.1 of Actinoplanes sp. Taxonomy (GTDB): domain Bacteria; phylum Actinomycetota; class Actinomycetes; order Mycobacteriales; family Micromonosporaceae; genus Actinoplanes. Next base: position 22,768 of record DASWRZ010000374.1, on the reverse strand, counting down.
GGCCAGGTATCCGACGACCTGGGCGGACTGGGTGGTGGTCGCGTTGGTGGCGATGGCCATCGGCATCTGCTCGCGCTTCATCAGCAGCGGCAGCAGGGCCGACCGGGCGGCCTGGGTGGGCGGTGCGCCGAGGCTGGCCACGAAGAGGATGACCAGCATCGCCCAGATCGGCATGTGCGGGATCAGCAGCAGCCCGATCAGCACCATGCGCGACACGTCGCAGGTGATCAGCACGGTGCGGTAGGGATAGCGCTCGGCCAGCGCGGACAGCACGGCGCCGCCGACGACCCACGGGAGGAAGTTGATCGCGAAGGAGGCGGCGGAGAGGAGGACCGACCGGGTCTGCTGATAGACGAGGACGGCGATCGCGGCCCGGGCGAGATAGTCGCCGACCCAGTTCACCAGCAGTGAGAAATAGACCGCCCGATATTCACCGACGGCGAAGACTTCGCGGAAGGTCACCGTACGCTTCCGCTCCGTCACCACAGCAGCGTCTTTTGCTGCCGGGGCAGAGGGGTCATCGGACACCAGGTCCTCCATCGATCTCGGTGGCTCGCCGGGTCGCGGCGTTTCACCGGGCACGCCCCCGCGACGAATCTTGACGGGAACGTGATGCCGCATGTGCAGATGCTCAAGCGGATTCTGCCCGATCGTCCGAGTCGATGCTAGGGCGTCCGAAGAGGTTATCGGCCGTTCGGCCGAGGGTGGACATCCCCCGGATGACTAAACCGCAGGTCAGATGCCCCCTTCGGGTGACTGTCCGGGTTCGGTCGGGGTGTATTCCGGCGGAATCGCGGACCGCGGAACCAATCGAGAGGCGGCGATCCGTTCGGAGAGCCCGGTGTTCTCCAGCGACTCGGTCAGCGCCTGCTGCAACGCGCGCTGAACGGTGGCCCGGGCGTCGGCGGTCGTCTTGGCGATCGTGCGGATGACCGCGCCGTCGACCGTCAGCTGCTCGACGCCGACCACGGTCGGCGGCTCCAGGAACTCGCTCTGGTGCCCGGGCTCGGCCGCCACCCGCTCGGCGGCCCGGCGCAGCACCGCGCTGGCCGTCTCGGAGTTGACGAACCCGATCGGCACGTCGACGACGACCATGGCCCAGCCCTGGCTCTTGTTGCCGACCCGGACGATCTCGCCGTTGCGGATGTACCAGAGCACGCCGCGGGAGTCCCGGACCGTGGTGATCCGCAGACCGACCGTCTCCACGACCCCGGTCGCCTCGCCGAGGTCGACCGTGTCGCCGACGCCGTACTGGTCCTCGAGCAGCATGAACAGGCCCGCTATCAGGTCTTTGACCAGGCTCTGGGCGCCGAAGCCGAGCGCCACCCCGACGATGCCGGCGCTGGTCAGCAGCGGGCCCAGGTCGAAGCCGAACTCGTTCATCACCATCAGCCCGGCCAGCGTGAACACGGTCGCGGTGACGAAACTGCGCAGCACCGAGCCGATCGCCTCGGCGCGCTGGCGGCGCCGCTCGGGGATGAACTGGCCGTCCTCGGCGACCGCGGCCGCCTTTTCCCGCAGTGGCTTGAGCAGGGCGGGCATCGAGGCCCGGGTGGTGCTCGCGGTCAGCCGCCGGATCGCCCGGTGCAGTATCCAGCGGATCAGCATCGCGATCAGGATGATCCCGATGATCCGCAGCGGTTTGACGATGACGACATAGCTGCTGTTGGCCAGCCACTGGTTGTGGGTCCAGCTGAGGACCTGCTGGCAGAACTGGTCGCCCTTGCATTCTGCGGTGACGTTGGGCGTGGTGAAGACGTCGGGCGAGGAGGACGGATCAGGGGTCGGAGCTAACGCGAACACAGGGAGCCACCGTACCGGGCCGATCTGAACCGGCTCTCAGCGACCGCGCAGCGCGTAGACCTCAGACGTTTACCACCCGGCTACGGATAGCGCTCGCAATTTGGTCATCCATCAGGGACTATTGGCGCACGGGGTTCTCTTCCACGAGGGCCTCGTCACAGAGCTTGCACAAAGTTTCGACGCAGCGGGAGCGATACAGCACCTACACCCGGAGGGTGATCACGATGCCTGACATACGACCCACAGTGGGCTCATCCGCGTTGGTTTTGAACGCCACCTACGAGCCGCTGTGCGTCGTATCGGTGCGTCGAGCGACCATTCTCGTGCTCACTGCCAAGGCCGAGTGCGTGTCCGACGGAGACGGGATTCTCCACAGCGCGCGCACCAACCTTCCGGTGCCGTCGGTGGTGCGGCTCACCCGCTATGTCAAGGTCCCTTACCGTACGCACGTGGGACTGTCCCGCCGGGCGATCTTCGCTCGCGACGGTGGCCGTTGCGCCTACTGCCGTGGCTCGGCCGAGACCATCGACCACGTCTTCCCGCGCAGCCGCGGCGGCCTCCACGCCTGGGAAAACGTCGTGGCCGCGTGCGCCAAGTGCAATCACAGCAAGGGTGACAAGACGCCGGCCGAGCTCGGGTGGCGGCTCCACCACATACCGGCGGCGCCCCGTGGGGTGGCGTGGCGGGTGCTGGGACACCGCACCCCCGACCCTCGTTGGGCAGATTGGCTGGACCTTCCGGCCGCCCCGGTTGAAGCCGAGGCGGCCTGATCTTTTTCTAGGCCTGCCTTTTCTAGGCCTGCCTTTTTCTAGGCTGCCTAGCCCTCGCGGGAGCCCACGAGCGAGGCGAAGACGACGATGTTGTCGGAGTAGCCCTGCCGGCCGCCCAGCCACGTGCCACCGCACGTCATCAGGCGCAGTGAGGGCCGGCTGAAGTCGCCGTAGACCCGCTGGATCGGCAGCCGGCCCTTGTTGTAGTGCTCGACCGAGTTGACCTCGAAGATGGCGATCGAGCGGTCCGAGCGCTTCACCTCGATCTTCTGCCCGGCCTTGAGTTGTGACAGGTGGTAGAAGACCGACGGGCCGGTCCTGGTGTCGGCGTGCCCGACGATCAGGGCCGGGCCGAACTGGCCCGGCGTGGGGCCGCCGTCGAACCAGCCCGCCTCGTCGTGGCGCTGCAGGGGCGGCACGTCGACCGAGCCGTCCGTGGCCAGCCCCACGTCGAGGATCGGCGCGTCGACCTTGATCGACGGGATGGTGAGCTGCTGGGGCCGGCTCGGGTCGAGCACCGGGAACGAGCGCGGCGGGGGATCGGTACTCGCCGCGCCGCTGAACCAGTCCGGGAGGTGCAGGCTGGTGGCCGCCCCGATGCCCATCGCGACCACGAACAGCCCGAGGAAGAGCAGGGCGAGCGCGATCAGCCCGATCGTCCCCGGCCGCTTGCCGCGGATCGGGCGCGGCGGCTGCTTGGGCCTCGGCGGGGGCGTCCCCCGAAAGGGATGGCGCCCCGGAGCCGGCGGCGGGGCCGGGAGAGGCCCGGTGATCACACCGGGCGGGGGCGCGACGATCTGGGCCGGCCGCTTGCGAACGACCGACTCGGGCATGCGGGGACCCGTGACGGAGTGCGGCGGCGCCTTGGCTTCGCGGGACACGCGCCGCGCCTCAGCCGAAGCGCCGTCGGCGCAGCGCGAAGCCGCCCAGCACCAGGCCCGCCGCCACAACGGCGAGACCGCCGCCGATCAGCTCCGGAGCCTGCCGCCCGGGCGCCATGCCACCCCCGCCGGTGGCCGGTCCGCGAACCGGCTCCACCTTGGCGATCACGTGCAGCGTCGTCGAGGCGGTCTTGCCGCCGTCGGGACAGTGCAGGTCGAGGTGGTAGTCACCCGGCCGGGTGCCGCCCGGGACGGTGACCGTGGCGGTCAGGAAGCCGAACTGTGGCTTGACCGTGACCGTGCCGAAGAGGCCCGAGGTGACCGTGGCCGACTTCAGGTTGTCGTCGCAGGAGGCCCGCAGCGCTACCTCGTCCCCCGCGGGGCTGGTGCTCGGGTTGGTCTCCAGGAAGATCGACGCCGCGGCGTGCGCGGCCGGGGCCTGGGCAAACGGGACAGATAAGGCCATTGCCAGCGCCGCCAGGGCGACAGGGACGGATGTGCGCATGGAATGCCCCCTCCTGCCGTTCGCGTGCACGAGGGCACGAACGGCGCGTGAGGGTGATTTTCGCATCTCGGACCCGGATCCGCGTAGATCCCGACCGCGTGAGCCCGGTTCGACACCCGACGGTCCGCCCGGACCCGCTCTCCGCTACCGTGATTGTTGTTCGGATCAACTGGAACACGGGCGCCTGGGGGCGTTGAGGTTGTCGATTGCAAGCACCATTGGTATATACGCACTCATTCCGCTCGGAGTGATCGTGCTGGTGGCGTCGCTCGTGCTGACCGGCAGCGACCGGTCCCGGCGCTCGCGCCGATACCGTCCCGGCCGGCCGTACGACTTCCAGCCGATGTGGTTCCTGGCCGCGCCCGAGCGGGTCCACGCGCAGCCGGCCCTGCCTGGAGGCCACTCGTCGGCTCCGGTGCTCGAGGCGCCCATCTTCGAGGACAGCTCCGGCGCCCGGGTCCTCCCCGGTCCGGTAGGAGGCGCAAGTGACAGTTGGTGACGTGCAGCAGGAGCAGGAACCGCAGCCGCTGACCGCTCTGGAGGAGCCGGGCGGCGAGACGGTTGTGGGCGAGCCCGAGCAGGTTCGCTCCGAGGCCGGCGCCCAGGTGGCCAACGGTCCCTTCACGACCCGGCAGCTGCTGCGGCTCGACGAGGCACTGCGCATCGCCGACCAGCAGACCGGGCTGACCTTCAGCGTCTACATCGGCGAGCTCGAGGTGCCGACCCGCGAGCACGCGGAAAGGCTGCACAAGCAGATCGAGGGCGCCGACCGGGCGGTCCTCATCGCGGTGTCGCCCAACCAGCGCCGCCTGGAGATCGTGACCGGCAACGCGGCCCGCAAGCGCATCTCCGACCGCGACGCCAAGCTGGCCGGCCTCTCGATGGCCGCGTCCTTCGCCGGCGGCGACCTGGCCGGTGGCGTCGTGTCCGGCATCGACCAACTGGCCAGCCACGCCGGTCGGCACTAAACCAGCTTTCGGTCGGCCCAGCTTTTCCGGTCGGCCCAGCTTTCGGTCGGCCCAGCCTTCGGTCGGCCCAGCTTTCGGTCGGCACTGACTCGGGTTTTTCGGGCCCGCGCGAAGGCGCGGGCCTGCTTTTTGTACGCGGCGACCACGCTTGGTGAGTAACCTGGCACCGGAGGTGGTCCCATGGTCACGCTGACCCAGGCCCCGACGACACCGTCCGTCCGCTGGACCGCCCCGGAGGGCGACTGGACGGAGCCCGACCTGCACCTGTTCCCGCAGGACGGCCATCGCTACGAGATCGTCGACGGCAGCCTGCACGTCGCCCCGCCCGCCCCGCGCTGGCACGACGACCTGGTCGGCTCGGTCGTCACCACGCTGCGCTCGGCCGCTCCGCCCGGCTGGTGGGTCTGCGACCGCCTCGGCGTCGCCATCAACCAGGGCACCGGCGGCGACAGCAACCTGGTGCCCGACGTGACCGTGCTGCGGCCCCGCTCGTCCGGGGCGACCTGGAGCGACCCGGCCGACGTGGCGCTGGTCGTCGAGGTCGAGACCGAGGCCACCCGGCGCTACGACGAGGTACTCAAGCCGACCCTCTACGCCGAGGCCGGCATCCGTGACTACTGGCGGGTCGAGCCGGGACCGGTGCTGCACGTCTACGAGCTCGAGGCGGGCCGCTTCCGGCTTCAGGGATGCGTCGAGGGCGCCGAGCAGATCAAGCTCGACGCCCCCTATCCCGTACGGATAAGCCCTGCCGCCTGGCGGTAGCGCCGGTCCCTAGCCGGCGGCGATGTCCTTGGCCCGCGCCTGGAGGGCCCGCACCACGCCGTCGCGGCCCTCGGCGACCAGCCGCCGCAGCGAGGCCGGCTGACCGTCGCGGGCCAGCCACCGGTCGGTCATCGCGACCGTCTCGTCGCTGATCTGGAGCGCCGGGTACGCCATCATGGCGAACTCCTGGGCCGGCTCGCTGTCCGAGCGGGCCCACACGTCGCCGACCACGTCGAAGTACTTGGTCGCGTAGGGCCTCGTCAACTCCACGTGCTTGCTGGTCTGGAAGCCGCTCAGCAGCGACCGGTTGAGCCAGTTCGGCAGGTCGGTGTCGCCGGTCAGCTGCGCCCACACGCGCGCCTTGTTCTCCGGGGTCGGCACCAGCGCGTGGGCCACCGCGGCCTCCCGCTCGCCGCTGGCCGTCCGGTCGCCCGACAGCTCGTCGTCGATCTCCTGCTCGGTGGCCGCGCCCATCGAGGTCAGCGCCTGAAGCAGCGCCCAGCGCAGCTCGGTGTCGACGACCAGGCCCTCGGGCACGTTCGTCCCGTTCAGCCAGCCGCGCAGCACGGCCAGCTCGTCGGCCGTACGGGCGGCGATGATGAACGAGCGGGCCCAGCTCAGCTGCCAGCCGCTGCCCGGCTCGGCGGCCTCCAGCGAGCCCTTGGCGGCCGCGGCCAGCCGAGCCCAGCCGGTCGGCGCCCAGGCCGGGTCGGCGTACTGGCCCAGCGCGGTCGCCGCCTGCCGGAACGTCCAGGTGGTCAGGTTGATGTCGGTCTCGGCGGGCAGGCCCGAGCAGACCAGCGTGACGTAGTCGCGGGCGGCCAGTTCGGAGTCGCGCAGCATGTCCCACGCCGCGTTCCAGCACAGCGCCCGGGCCAGCGACGAGTCGAGGCCCGCGATGTGCCGCACCACGGTGGCCATCGAGCGCTCGTCGAGCCGCAGCTTGGCGTACGTCAGGTCGTCGTCGTTGAGCAGCAGCACGTCGGCCGCCGGCTGGCCGACCAGGGCCGGGATCGCCGTATGCTCGCCGGTCACGTCGATCTCGAGCAGGTCGCGCCGCACGAGCCGGTCGCCCTGCAGGTCGTAGAGGCCGACCCCGATCCGGTGGGTGCGCAGGGTCGGGTAGTCGGCCGGGGCCTCCTGCTGCACGACCACGCTGCCGTACGTGCCGTCGGCGCCCACCTCGATGATCGGGCGCAGCGTGTTGACCTGGGCCGTCTCGAGCCACTGGGCGGCGAACTTGCGCAGCTCGCGGCCGGACGCCGTCTCCAGCTCGGTCAGCAGGTCGTCGAAGGTCGCGTTCTGCCAGGCGTACCGCTGGAAGTACGCCCGCAGGCCGGTCAGGAACGAATCGAGCCCGACGTACGCCACGAGCTGCTTGATCACGCTGGCGCCCTTGGCGTACGTGATGCCGTCGAAGTTGACCTCGACCGCCTCGAGGTCGGGCATCTCGCAGTAGACCGGGTGGGTCGAGCTGAGCTGGTCCTGCCGGTAGCCCCAGCTCTTGCGCACCGACAGGAACGTCGTCCAGGCGTCGGTGTAGCGGGTGGCCTCGGAGTTGCACCAGTGCGACGCCCACTCGGCGAACGACTCGTTGAGCCACAGGTCGTTCCACCAGCGCATGGTCACCAGGTCGCCGAACCACATGTGGGCCAGCTCGTGGAGGATCGTGTTGGCGCGCTGCTCGTACTCGAAGTCGGTGACCTGCGAGCGGAAGATGTAGTGCGCCTCGGCGTGGGTCACGCAGCCGAAGTTCTCCATCGCGCCGGCGTTGAAGTCGGGCACCCACAGCTGGTCGTACTTGGGCAGCGGATAGCGCACCCCGAACTGCTCGTGGAAGAAGTCGAAACCCTGCTTGGTGACCTGGAAGATGTCGTCGGCGTCGAGGTAGCGCGCCATCGAGGCCCGGCAGAAGACGCCGAGCGAGATGTCGTCGTGCTCGGCGCGCACCTCGTGGTAGGGCCCGGCGCACAGCGCCGTGATGTAGGAGCTCATCCGCACCGAGGTCTCGAAGTGCACCGTCTTGGCGCCGATTCCCGCCGGGTTCTCAGTGGCGACCGGCATGTTCGAGATGACCCGCCAGTGCGCCGGCACCGTGGCGTGCCACGTGAAGACGCTCTTCAGGTCGGGCTGGTCGAAGCAGGCGTAGACCCGCTGCGCGTCCGCCGTCTCGAACTGGCTGTAGAGGTAGATCTCCTTGTCGACCGGGTCGAGGCTGCGCTGCAGACCCTGACCGCTGGCCGAGAACGTGAAGTCGGCGTCCACGACCAGCGTGTTCTCCGCCGCCAGCCCGGTCAGCGTCAGGCCCTTCTCGGCCGAGAACCCGGCCAGGTCGACCGGCCGGTCGTTGAGCGTGGCCGAGCGCACCGACGCGGCCGCCGTCTCGATGAACGTCTCGGCGCCCGGCACGCTGCAGAGGAACGTGATGACCGTCGTCGAGCGGAACGTGCCGTCGGCCGGGTTCCCATGCCCGTCGGTCAGATCCAGGGTGATGTCGTACCCCGAGACCTCGAGCAGGCGGGCCCGCTCGGCCGCCTCCACCTGGGTCAAGTTACGAACTCCGGCCACGACCACTCTCCTTAAGAGCGCAAATCTGTTTCCCGAGCCAGCCTATGCGCCGCGCGGGTGGTGCACCTCACCCCTACCGCAGGCGAGACCTGTAGGGCGCCGAATAGTTGCGAGGGGCGGTATCGAACCATGCCCCGGGGCGTGGACGACCTCGCGCCGGCTGCTCGAGGTCGAGCAGGCCCGCCCCCTCGGCGTCCGTTTCAACGTGATGAGCCTCGCCGTCCTCAGCGAGGGCCGGGACCATCTGCCCGAGTCATATCGCGCTGCTATGGACGAGACCCGGGAACCCTTACGAGTGTGCATCGCCGACGACGCGGCCCCCATCTTCGAGTGAATCCGCTGTCCTCCGGCTCCGCCCGTCGTTGGATGAGGTGACAAACCTCATCCGACGGACGAAGCCATTGGAGACGCACATGGCCGACAGCGAGGCGGTCGCCACAGCGACGATCGCCGTGCACCGGGACGTCTGGACGAATCTCCCGCCCGAACTGGCGGCCCTTGTGGCCCCGCCGGTCTCGGTCTCGGCCGCGCCCCTCGAACGACCGGTCGGGGCCTGGCGCAAGGGGCAGTTGGCCAGGTCACGCGGGAACATGCCGGTGCGCAGGCATCGGGCGGGCGCCCGGTAGATTGCGGCCCATGACGGTCGTGCACCCGATCAGCCGAGCCTGGATCACCACCGGCGGCACCGGCGCTCAAAACTACGACGAGTTCGCCGACGACTCCGAGATCACCCAGATCATCGCCGACAACCCGCACAGCGCCCTCGCGATCGAGATGCCTCACCGGGCGCCCGATTCGGTCGGCAAGTCGTTCGCCGACTCGCTGCCCGACGCGGTCGCCCGGCTCGCGCTGGAGCGGGCCGAGGGCAGCTACCGCGAGTCCGACGAGGTGGTCGTCCTCTACCGGATCACCGGGGAGGGCGAACCGCCGGCCTACGGCCTGTGGAGCATGGTCGACACCGATCAGATCTCCACCCACGCCGGCGAACCCGGCCTGGTGATCCGCAACGAGGACGTCTTCATCGAGAAGGTCCGCGAACGGGTGGCCCTCGCGAGCGCGCTGAGCACGCTTCTCTCGCCCGTACTCCTGCTGCAGACCGCCAAGGGTGACGATCTGCACGCGGCTCTCGCCGCGGCGGCCGAGGCGGCGGGCGAGCCCGCCGCGACCGATGTCGATCAGGCCGGGCGCACCCACGCGATCTGGCCGATCGGCCCCGGCGCCCTGCAGGACGAGCTGACCGCGCTGGCCGGCGGCGGAGAACTGGTGGTCGCCGACGGCAACCACCGCAGCCTCGCCGCGCAGACCGGCGGGCTCCCGCGCTTCCTGGCCGTGATCACCACGCCCGCGTCGGTCTTCATCCAGCCCTACAACCGCCTGGTCGCGGAGCTCCCGCTGCCGCTCGACGAGCTGCTGGCACGCCTTCGCGCGGCCGGGGCGACGGTCACCGAGGTGCCGCGCGTCGCGCGGATTCCGTCCAAGGGCACGATCGAGATGTACGCCGCCGGGGGCCGGACATTCGCACTAGGACTCCCTCGCGACCTCAACGGCTCCGACGTCGACAATCTGGATCACGCTCTCGTCGAGCGGGTGCTCATGCGCGACGCGATCGGCCTCGATCCCGGTGACAAGCGCATCTCGTACATCGGCGGCGACTACTCGGCCGAGTGGCTGCGCGGCGAGGTCGACGCGGGCCGTTCCGAGCTGGCGGTGCTGATCGCCCCGGTCACCGTCGACGACTTCGTCGCGGTCAACCTCGAGCGGCAGAAACTGCCCCGCAAGAGCACGTGGTTCACCCCGAAGGCCCGCGGCGGCCTCGTGCTGGCCCAGCTCGACTAGATCATGGCTCTGAATCCCCAGGTAGCGGCGGCGTCGGCGTTCCGTCGGCGCCCCGGCCCGGAACTGCGCACCGGCGACCCGATGGCCCTGCTCGCCTTCATCCGCCAGGCGATGGAGGACTCGAACGAGGCCGAGACCGGCCCGGCACTGCCACTTCCGGTGGTCGTCGACGTTGACGCCGGGGGCGTCCCCTGCCGGCTGTACGCGACGAAGGCCGACGGCCCGGTCCTCGTCTACCTGCACGGCGGCGGCTGGTGCTACGGCAGCATCGAGACCGTCGACCGGTTCTGCCGCCGCGTCGCCGACCGTTCCGGCTGCGCCGTGCTGTCGGTCGACTACCGGCTGGCCCCCGAACACCCGTTCCCCGCCGCGCTGCTCGACGTCGACACGGTCCTGGACCACGTCCGTAAGTCCGGCGCCGCGCTCGGCGTCGACCCGGCCCGCATCGCGATCGGCGGCGACAGCGCGGGCGGGCACCTGGCCGCGGTCGCGGCCCGCCGCCAGCGCGACGCCGGCACCCCGCTCGACTTCCAGGTGCTGATCTACCCGGTCATCGACCCGCTTCTCGCCTCCGAGTCGTACGCTTCGCTCGGCTCCTACGGCCTCGACCGCGAGTCGATGAAGCTCGCCTGGGAGACGTTCGTGCCGTCCGCGGCCGACCGGATGACCCCCGACGCCGCCCCGCTGGCCGCCTCGCTCGAGGGGCTGCCCCCGGCGCTGATCCAGACCGCCGAGTACGACGTGCTCCGCGACGAGGGCGCCGACTACGCCGACGCGCTGCTCGCGGCCGGCGTCCCGGTGGTGCACACCCGCTACATGGGCGTCAACCACGGCTTCGCCCGCAAGATCGGCACGATCGACGACGCCCGCGTCGCGGCCGACCAGGTCGCGGCCTCGCTGCGCGCCGCGCTGACCTTCTGACCATCGTCCGTGGCTTCTTCTGGGAGACTTCGACCATGCGCGTCTACCTTGGTTCCGACCACGCCGGCTACGAGCTCAAGATGCACCTCGTCAACCACCTGACGAAGCAGGGCCACGATGTCGTGGACGTGGGCCCGCACGTGTACGACCCGGAGGACGACTACCCGTCGTTCTGCCTGCACACCGGCGCCCAGGTGGTGGCCGACCCGGGTTCGCTCGGCATCGTCATCGGTGGCTCGGGCAACGGCGAGCAGATCGCCGCCAACAAGATCGAAGGCGTCCGCGCGGCCCTGGCCTGGCGGGTCGAGATCGCCCAGCTGGCCCGCCAGCACAACGACGCCAACGTGATCAGCCTCGGCGCCCGCGAGCACACCCTCGACGAGGCGACGTCCTTCGTCGAGGCCTTCCTCGCCACCCCGTTCTCCGGCAACCCGCGCCACGCCCGCCGCATCAGCCAGGTGACCGACTACGAGCGCACCCGCCGGCTCCCCGACCTCCCCGCCAGCTGACCCCGGCCGGCCGAGCTGCCCCCCGACCTCCCGACCGGCTGACCCCGGCCGGGCCGAGCTGCTCCCCGACCTCCCCGCCGGCTGACCCCGGCCGGCGGAGCTGCGCCCAGACCAGGTCAGCGCCGGGGGAGTTCTTCGCGGGGCGTCCAGTTGCGGCGCACGATCACGAGGTTTTCGTCGGCGTCGGCCAGCTGAGCGTTCGACGGGCGGGCCGCATCGCGGGCGCGCAGCGCCGCACCGACGCTGACCTGCGACGATCCCGAGCCGACCAGGCCGCGCAGGCCGCGCTCGCTCTCTCGCTCCTCACCCGGGCCGGAGCGTCGCGGAAAACCGCTACCCCGCGGCGGCCGACGCTCGGCGCCCTCCTCGCCCTCCGGGTCGGCGACCGGCCCGGTCGCGGCGACCGGCCCGGTCGCGGCGACCGGCTCGCTCGCACTCACCGGCTTGTCGCCCGGGTGCGGCTCCGCTCGGTCTCCCACGGGTCGCTGCGGCCTGGCGTCCGAAACCCGATCGGGCTTGTCGCGCGCCAGCTGCCCCGGACTGCCGGCCCCGAACCGCTCCGGCCGCTCGCCGATGACACGCTCAGCCTTGCCGCCCGGAAGACGGCCCGAATGCTCGGCCTTGCCGGCCGCAGCCCGCTCCGGCCGGTCGCCGGGCAGATGCTCGGCCTTGTTGGTCGCAATCCGCTCCGGCCGGTCGCCGGGCAGATCCTCGGCCTTGTCGGTCGCAATCCGCTCCGGCCGGTCGCGGGGAAGGCGCTCGGTTTTGTCGGCCGCAACCCGTTCTGGCCAGTCGCCGGGACGATGCTCGGGTTTGTCGGCGGGATGATGGCCCGAATGCTCGGTTTTGTCGGCTGCCACCGGTTCTGGCCGGTTGTCGGAAGGATGCTCGGCTTTGTCGGCTGCAACCCGTTCTGGCCAGTCGCCCGGACGATGCTCGGGTTTGTCGGCGGGAAGATGGCCCGAATGCTCGGATTTGTCGGCCGCAAGCCGCTCTGGCCGGTCGCCGGGACGATGCTCGGCTTTGTGGGCCGGGGAATGCTCGGCGTGGTCGCCTGAAAGGCGCTCGGCCGGGTCGGCCGGGAGCTGGCCGGCCGCGAGCTGGGACGGCCGGTCGGCTCCGGGGCGGTCGGGTGGGGGACCGGGGCGAGCCGCGGGCGGTTCGGCGGTCTCGTCGGCGACGGACGCCGCGGCGGCGGCGCGAGCGGCCGACGAGGGGGGACGCACACGCCGGCGGCGGCGCTCGGGCTCAGCCATGCCAGTGACGCTACCGCCGCCGGGAACACTCAGAACACCTCGATGGCGTGCGGCTGCCGATGCCACCCGAACGCGACCGACGGCAGGTTGCCGCTCAGCCGGTGCACCCGCCCGGCCGCGGCCAGCGCGGCGAGCGATGTGCCGCCCAGGTAGGCCGCCCCCAGCTCGGTGATCGAGCAGGCGAAGTCGGGGGCGTCGTCAGTCCGCGTACACGTCACCTTGTCGGGCCCGCCCGAAAGCCGCCACCGGCCCTGATTGGCCGGGAGCAGCGGATCGGTGACCTCGACCACCGTGTCGAGCGCCGTCGCGTACTGCCGGGCCTCGAGCGCGGCCGGCAGGTCGAGAATGCGGATCCAGAGGCCGTCGAGGTAGCGCCGGCCGAGCCGCCGCGGGTCGTCGACCAGGTATTGCACGGGCTCGTCGACGGCCGCGTTCCCGTGCTTCACCGTGCGGGTCAGGTCGATGCCGAGCAGGAAGCGCCAGATCGCCTCGTACGCCTCCGGGCGGGCCGCGACCAGCTCGCGCACCGCGACCACGCCGTCCGGACCCCACTCGGTCCACTTGCCCTCGGCCCGCCAGAGCGCGTAGCCGGCCGGACCGCTCTCGTCGGAGTAGAGCACCCCGCGCGGGCCGGTCTGCTCACCGCGCTCGTCGTGGTGGTCGATGAGCAGGTGCTTCCACCACTTCTCGCCCCGGCTGGAGAACCCGACCCGATCGGCCCGCACCCGCTCGTAGACCGCCGTCAGCTCCTCGGCCGCGGCCGACGGCTTGATCAGGCTTAGCCGGCCGCTCGGCAGGGTGGCCGCCGGCGCGGTCAGACGCACCTCGCGGTTGGTGATCTCGAGGGAGAGCCGAGCCGAGGCCGGCCCGTAGCCGAAGCGCGGATAGATCGCCGACTCGCTGGCCCAGAGCGCGGCGATCGGCTCGCGCCCGGCGGCCAGGCCTTCGAGCTGCTCGCGCATCAATTGGGTGAGAATTCCGCGGCGCCGGTGGGTCGGCGCCACCCCGACGCCGGTGACATGGGCGGCCGGGACGATCGCGCCCGGCACGGTCAGATCTCGGGTCAGCGTGGTGGCGTGGCCGACCACGTGGCCGTCGTGCTCGGCGACCAGCGAGCGGTCGGTCTCGGTCATTGCCTGCTCAGCGGCGCGGCGACTCTCGGTCGGCGTCTCGTGGAAGAGCAGCTCCAGCAGATCGGAGATCGCGTCGAGATCGGCGGGGGTGGCCGTGCGGAGGCGAACCGAGGAGTCCATGAATGTCTTCCTAGCGGACCGGACGCGCGGCGGCGAACTATTTGTTGGCTCGTTACTCTCGACAGGGTGGGGTGGACGCCCCGCCGAGCCGGGAGGGGACGAGATGCCGGAGCAACCGCAGTGGTCGGAGCGGACGCTCGACATGCCGCCGCAGGACCCGTGGGCCGATCACCCCACAGCGCCCGGCGGCACGCCGCAGGCCTATGAACCGCCGGGGCCACCGCCTCCGCCCCCACCCTTCAGCCAGGGCCGGGCCCAGGTCAGCCCGCCGCCGGCCAAACAGCAGTTCGCCGATCACGAGCCGACCGGCACCGGCTGGCCGGGTGCCACGGCGCTGCCGCGGCCGGCGATGAGCTGGCGCTGGAGCGAGCTGCGCCGGGGTGGCGAGTGGACCAGCGCGGCGGTGCTGTTCGCCTTCGTCGGCTGGGGCATCATGGCGATCTCCAACCACGGCTCGCTGTCGACCCAGGCGATCGTCTTCGTGGTCACGCTGGTGGTCGCGGTCGGCGTCTTCTGCCTCGCCCGGGTGGTCGGACACCTGGTGCTCGAGCGCTGGATGGGCCGCACCCGCCGTACGGCCCGCGGCTCCCACCTGGTCACCGCGCTGTTCCTGGCCGGTGTCGGCATCGCCGATCTGCAGCAGGTGCAGTGGGTGATGGACGCCGTCCACTGGGTCACGAGCCAGGCCTAGGACTTCGGCTCGGAGACGTGGGCGTGGGCGATCCGCCATCCCTCGGGCAGGCGGATCCACGTTTGCGACTGCCGGCCCAGCACCTCCGAACCGGGATATCCGAACAGCGTGGTCACCACGGCGGCGTCCGCACCGTACGCCTGTACCTCGGTGTCCTTGAGATGTCGTCCGGCCGGCAGCGGCGGCTGAGCCTGCCGCCACCGGCGCTGCTCGGCCCGACCGGCCTGCTGGTCGGCGATGCCGAAACGCCGCGCCCGGCCGGTGAAGAAGCCGAGCATGGCCTCGACGTCGTTGGCCATCAGCGCGCGCTCGTAGGCCTCGAAAGCCTCGGTGACCTCGGCGATCACATCGGGCCGGTCGATCTCCACGTCATCCCTGCCTTCGTCCGGGGCGGCGGCCGACACGGCCGCCGCCGTAGAAACTCACGAGACGGACGCCGCCGGTACGCCGCCCTCGGGCGCCTCGGTGAACGTGTTGCCCTCGACGATCTCCTCTTGTTGTTCGCCCGGCTCGGGCTCCCGGGGCGTGGGCCGGCCCAGTGCGAAGAGCACGCAGACCAGGGCGAGGAACAGATAGCCGAGCGCCACCGGGCCGTCCGCGTTCCACGCCACCTTCGCGCCGTGGATCAGGCCGATGAAGCTCAGCACCGAGCCGGCTCCGGCGAAGATCGCGGCGTACCAGAACCGCTTGTCGATGATGAATGCGACGATCGCGCCGAGCACCAGGCCGGCGAGGATCGCGCCCTCGCCGAGGGTATGCAGGCCGTCGTAGACCACGCCGGCGCCGTTGAGCGCCGTGTTGCCGACCTGGGCCGCGCTGGTTCCGGCCGCGGCAAGGACGTTGTCCATCTGTCCGGTCGCCCACTGCGCGATGTTGGGGATGAGTGCGGCGACCACCGCCGCGGCGTGGGCCCGGGGCGTCGCCTGAAACGCCTGGGCGCCGATCAGCAGACCGATGTAGAGCAGGATCGGCACGATCGCGGCGGTCGGGAAGATCGTGCCGAGCAGCCCGAACATCCCCAGGAAGCAGAGCAACGCGATGACGACACCGGTCGCCATGGAATAGCCGGTACGGCCGCCGGCCGCCTTCCATCCGGGGTGACCGACGTAGACGGCGGGCGGGAAAGGCGAGCCGAGACAGGAGCCGATCACCGCGCCGGCCCCGTCGGCCAGCAGCACGCTACGAAGGTTGTAGCGGTCGCCCGCGGTGGACGCGCTCTCGACGTTGGTCATCGCCTCGGTGAAGTTGTAGACGCCGAGCGGGATGGCGGTGGCCAGCAGGGGTGACATGTCCTTGAGCCCGTCGACCAGCAGGTTGATCTTGAGATGCGGGAAGGCGAAGGCGATGTCCTTGGCGGCCGAGGTTACGTCGGGCACGCTCATCGCCCCGCCGATCCAGCCGATCGCGGTGCCGGCCAGCAGCGCCACCAGGCCGATCGGGATGTTGAACGGCAGCTTGATGTCGGTGAGCAACCCGATCAGCAGCAGGCCGAAGACCGGCAGCGCGATCCAGGCGGCCTTCCACATGTTGCCGGCCGGGTTCATCGAGATGAAGGTGATCGAGATGCCGGCCAGGGTGCCGAGCAGCGCAGCCTTGGGGGTGTACTTACGGATGTACGGGCCGACGAACGCGCCGATCAGCACGATCACGCCGATGATGAAGGCCCATGCCATCCCGGCGGTCCAGGCCCGGATCGGATCCTTGGTCCGGAGATAGATCGGCAGCATGATCACGAAGATCACGATGAACATGTGCGGGACGCTCGGGCCGTACGGCATGGCGGTGACGTCGCTGCGGTTCTCACGCACCGCCAGCCGCCGGGCCAGGAAGGTGTAGTAGACGTTTCCGGCGACCAGGGCGACGCCGAGCGCCGGCAGGATCACGCCAAAGACATCGCCGGGCGGCATCTTGATCACGCCGATACAGAGGCCGGTCAGAGTGAGGACGTTGACCAGGACGTTGACGCCGAAGCCGAAGAAGGCATTGGTGTCGCCGCGGACCCAGTAGGGCAACTTCATCGCGCCATCTCCTCGAGCAGGGTGGGGGAGTCGCTGACCCAGCCGAAGATCCCGCCCTGGGCGGCGATCATCTCTAGGCCGACGCGCTGGAATTCGGGGAAGTAGGAGCCGACGCAGTCGGCCAGGACCAGACACTCGTAGCCGCGGTCGTTCGCCTCGCGAACGGTGGTGTGCACGCAGACCTCGGTCGTGACCCCGGTGACAACGAGCGATTTGATGCCCGCTTTGTCGAGTATCTCGGCCAGCTCGGTCGCGTAGAACGCGCCTTTTCCGGGCTTGTCGACGACGATCTCGTCCCCGACCGGTTGGAGTTCGTCGATGATGTCGTGGCCGTACTCGCCTCGGACGAGGATGCGGCCGAAAGCGCCGGCCTGGCCGATCGCGCCCCGGGCCAGCTTGGCGGGCGGACAGTCGGACAGATCGGGGAGATGTCCTTCCCGTGTGTGGATCACGAGAAGTCGCGCGGCCCGCCAGGCGGCCAGCAACGCCGCCAGCGGCTCGATCGTCCGGCGTAGCTGCGACACGTCGTTACCCAGGCTCTCGCCGAACCCGCCGGGGAGGAGGAAGTCGCGCTGCATGTCGATGACCAGCAGGGCGGTGGTGGCGGGGTCGAAGGTGAACGGGCCGGGCGTGGCGTCGACGGTGACCATCGCTCAGCCCTCCGTCGCCGCGATGACGTCGTCCGCGGCGGCAACACAGCCGAAGACACCGCCCTGCATGGTGACCATGTGCAGCGCGGCGGCGTGGTTGGCCGGATCGGTCGCGCCGGTGCAGTCGCTGAGGATCAGGCACTCGTAGCCGCGGTCGTTGGCCTCCCGCATGGTGGTGTGCACGCACACGTCGGTGGTGATGCCGGTGAGGATCAGATGGGTGATGCCGTGCGTACGCAGCACCAGATCGAGGTTGGTGGCGTAGAAAGCGCCCTTGCCCGGCTTGTCGATCACGACTTCGCCGGGCGCCGGCGCGACCTCGGGGACGATCTCCCAACCCGGTTCGCCGCGCACCAGGATCCGGCCGCACGGTCCGGCGCCGCCGATCTCGGCGCCGATCCGCTCCGAGCGCCAGCGCTTGTTGGCCGGCAGGTCGGAGAGGCCGGGGTCGTGGCCCTCTCGCGTGTGGATCACCAGCATGCCGTGCTCGCGGACGTGGGCCAGCAGCCGGGCGGTGGCGGGCAGTCCGGCGCGGGTCAGCGCGATGTCGTAACCCATGGCATCGACGTAGCCGCCAGGCCCGCAGAAGTCGGTCTGCCAGTCGATGCAGAGCAGGGCCGTCCGGCTCACCGGGACGGCGCCGTCGTACGGCCAGAGGTAGGGGTCGGCCTTTACCGGCCCGATCGTTACGGTCATGAATGCCCTCCCAGGCGGTAGTTCCGCCAGCCGCCGCCGGCGGTGATGTCGAGAGCGCCCGTCGTCGCGTACGCCTCACACAGGAATCCGGCGACCTCGGCGTGCGTGAACGTCGTCCCGACCGTCGGCAGCACGAGGAGGTCGACGTCGTCCCAGATCCGGTCGGCGTCGAATCTCAGCCCGGCCAACGGCAGCGTGGGGTCGGCGGCATCGGCCCGCGTGCCTACCTGCTCGGGGTCGAAGGTGCTGATCCAAACTGCGTCCACATCGTCGATTGTCGACAGTTCTGTTTCGTGGACCGCTTCGCTTTGTAACCGCGCCGTTTCCCGGTGTGTCTAACCGCGGCCGAGATAGGCCGTTGCGCCGTGTCCGCGCAGCGCCGCCTTGATCCCGCCGATGTCGCCGGACGAGACCGCGGCGAACAGTCGTTCGTGCCTCAGCACCCCGTCCGAGGCCTGGGCCACCTCGGCCTCCCGGCGCATGTTCACCGCCATGTACAGCTGGATACGTACCAGAACCGACTCGTACAGCCCGGCCAGCTGATGGTTGCCGCCGAGCCGCACCACCTCGACGTGGAACCGCCGGTGCGCGTTGGCCAACTCCAGCCGGTCGTCGGCGGCGGTCGCCTCCCGCATCGCCTCCAGTGCGGCCCGCAGCGCGGTCAGGTCGACGCTGCTCGGGATCGCCGTCACCGCGTGCCGCTCGAGCACGTCGCGTACCTCGTAGAGCTCCCGCACGTCTTCGTCGGAGAGGGTCGCCACCCGGGCGCCGCGGCGCGGAACGTGCTCGACCAGGCCCTGCTCGGCCAGCAGCCGCATCGCCTCGCGCAGCGGGGCCCGGCTGATGCCCAGCCGCTTGGTGAGCTGCTCCTCGACCAGGCGTTCGCCGGGGTCGATGCGCCCGGCCAGGATGTCACGTCGCAGGCTTCGCATGGTGAGCTCGACCAGGCTGTGGCTCTCCAGCTCTTCGCCGCTCACCCGGCAAGTCTGCCAGTCGTGGGCCGATCAGCGATCGGCGGGCTCGGCCGGGTCGTCGCTCTTGCCGGCCGCCTCGCGGCGACTCTTGACGCTCGGCCACAGCGCCACCGCGATCATCACGACGCCCACCACGATGAGCGCGGTCCACACCCAGGTCATGGGTCCGCACAGTAGCGCCCGGCCGGGCCTCTTTTCGAGGCCCCGGCCGGGCGCTTCTCGTCACTCGGAGAAGTTCTTCCCGGTTTCCAGCAGCGTCTTGAGGTCGCTGAGGATCCAGGCCCAGCCGCCGCCGGCCGCACCGTCCTCGGTGCCGGCCACCATCGCGGCGGTCGCGGGCGCACCGACCAGTTCGTGGGTCACGGTCAGCTTGCAGATGCCGCGCTGGGTCTTGGAGTCCTCGATCTCGTAGGTGAGCCGGGTGAACGGCTCGGCCGCGGTCGCCGGGTCCATGAGCATCCGCCAGGTCTGCACCAGCCGGCGCGGCGGATCGGACTCGAGCACCTCGCCGTCGATGATCGTGTCGGGCACCGTGAAGCCGTTGGCCTGGGCGAACTCGTGCATCTCCTTGGTCGCCGACGTGTTGAAGGCACCACCGGGCTTGAGCTGGTAGTCGACCGGTGCGGAATACGCGTAGCGCGTCGTCCACTCCGGTTCGGTGATCGCGGCCCAGATCTTCTCGGGCGTCGTCTTGATCCACACGCGGTAGACCTGTGTCGTCTCTGCGGTCATGACTCTTCCTCCTGCTCCAGGGTGTTCTTGAGGTCGATCAGCGTGCTCACGTGGTGCTCGGTGTACTTGTCGATCCAACGGTCGTGAATCAGGCGGATCGGGACGGGATTGAGGAAATGGAGCTTCTCCCGCCCCGAGCGACGCGCGACGACAAGACCTGCCTCCTCGAGGATCTTCAGGTGCTTGGCGACGCCGAAGCGTGACATCTCCAGCTCGGACTCCAGCTCGGTGAGCGTGCGGCCGTCACGCGCGAACAGCAGGTCAAGCAGGAAGCGACGGCTCGCGTCGGCCAGAGCCTTGAAGACCCGGTCATCGTCCGTCATGACGTTAAGTTACGAGACCTTTTGGTCACATGTCAAGGCCCACTGCCGTACGGAACGAAAAAAGCGCCCACCCGCAGGGGTGAGCGCTCTCGACGTTTGGGCTGGTCAGCGACGCCGGACCAGGCGGCGCAGCTGAACGATGCGGGCCGCCGCCACCGCCATGGCGATGATCGCGCCACCCACCCCGGCGATCAGAAGGGCCAGCGCGGTCGGGATCACCCCGTCCAGCCACAGGAACCGGATGCGCACGCCGGCGGTGTTCTGCGCGATGAAGACGATCAGCAGGATGACGACGACGATCCCGGCCCAGACCCCGAGCCAGGCCGCGCTGATCCGCGTGAACATCCGCGGAGCCCTCGGGCCGGGCGACACCGGCGGCGCCGTGGTCCCGGGTGTCGGAATCGGCTCCACCTCGGTGGTCGGGATCGAAGCGGGGTCACGGTAGGTCGAAGCGGGATCGTCGTAGGTCGAAGCGGAATCGTCGTAGGTCGAAGCGGGGTCGTGGTGGACGGAGGCATCGACCGGCCGATCCGCGGGCGGGCGCGGCGGCAGTGACTCCTCGGTCGACCGCGGATCGCCCGGTGGCCGGGAGTCTTCCGGCGGCCGGTTCCCGGCTGGCGTTGTCATGTTCCTCGATTTCCCTCGGTGACCGGTTCTCAACCCTCCGGAGCCTGTGCGCTCCGCACTCGCGCGAGCACCAGATCGTCGGATTTAAGGAGTTACTAATGGACCGGCATCGAAACCGGACGTTATGTTGGCCGCCGGACACACTGGAACCTTCAATTTTCGGAAGTGCTCCACAACATGCCGGTCCTCGCGACCCACCGGCGGCGGAGTCCTTCCCTTTCGTCGGTGCATGACGGCGCAGCGCCGGGTGGCGGCCCGGCGCTGCGTCTTGTCCGGGCCGAAGAAGATCCCGGGCCGAAGAACATCCCGGGCCGAAGAACATCGCGCCCACGCCGGCGCCGCGCGGCGCCGCCTAAAGACTGCGTCGCATGAACGGATTGCGCCGGGTAGCGGTCAGATAAAGCGGCAGGAAGACCACCCAGAGCACCACGCAGCCCAGAAACCAGGCCTCCGGCGTCTCGACCCGCAGGTTGCCGATCGCCACCGAGACCCGCTCACCGCGGCGCAGCCGCTCGCGGGCGTCCCCCAGCACCCAGAGATCCGAGCCGAGCGCCACAAGCAGCACCGCGACCGAAACCAGCAGTGCCGGCGACAGCGTGACCATGCGACCCACCCCCGGATCCAGGCGCGCCTTCGGGCGCTTTCCGGGAGCGTACGCCCGCAGGCCGCAACCGAACCGCCCACCTTTCCCGATCGCCCCCGCGCCCCCGCCCCGCCCCCTAAGTTCGAACCGTGACCCATCCCCTGAGCGCCCCGCGCCCAGCGGTGCCCACCCCCGCCACCCCACCAAATCCCCCCAACCCCAGCCCCAGCCCCACCCCCGGCCAGGCCGCCGCAGGCATAGCCACCGGCGTCCTCTGCCTATGGACACCGTTCACCCTGATAATCGCCACGGTGCTAGGCACACTCCAGCCCTGCGCAGGCTCACAGGCGGTCATCTGCACCCCACTGGGCCACTTGGCCGGCATGTGGTCGGCCACCGCAGGCAGCCTTCTAGGCCTACTGACCGTGACCACAGGCTGCTGGCTCCACCCCAAACGCCACCACGCCCTCTTCGCCCTGGCCGCCCTGGCCACAGCCACAGCCGGCCTCCTAATCACCCTAGGCCTGGCCAACAGCGCCCCCATCTAACCCACCCATCCCCACCGCGCCGTTTCTGGGGTTTGGTACGTGGCTGCCCCAAGCCACCCGCACCGACGGTTAGAAGTTGCGGACGCAACAAGCCCCAGCCGCCCCCACGTGGGTTGGAACCCGGGGACGCGGCCTGCGCGCGGTTCATCGGCTCGGCGAAGATGGGATGCGCTCCAGCTCGGCCAGAACCTCTTCACGGCGTATGGAAGCGTTCCGGTCCGTCAGCGCGTCCAGTGCCAAGTTCAGGCATTCGCGAGCTCTCGTGTCCTCGCCGGCCTCACGCCACGCCTTGCCCTCGTGGAAAGCGATGGCGGCGGCCAGATGTGCGCCATCCCCCGCGGCGTAGGACGTGTACGCCGTACGGGCCTCCCGGTAGCTTTCCGCGGCTCGTCGCCACTGCTTCAGCTCCTTCAACGTGTGTGCGAGCTCTTCCACGACGAACCCGATCATCCACAGGCGGTTTTCCGGCGGTACTCCATCCCGGTGTTCCTCCGCGTCCGCGATCAACTGCTGAAGTACCGCGAGCGCCTCGTCATAGCGGCCCATCACCCGCAGCACCCGGCCCAGCCGGTGTCGCAGCGGGACCTGCATGGGCCAGAAGCCCAGATCCCCGGCCAGCCGGGTGGACTCGATCGCGTGCTCTCGCGCCTCCTCGAACCGCCCCAGCCGCATCAGCGTCGTGCCCAGGTAAGCGTGAGCCCACGCCTGTTCCTGCCGGTCGCCCACGTCCTTCGCCGCCGCCAGCGCTTCCTGGTGCGTGAGGAGAACAGGCTCGTCGTCTACCCGGTCTCGCTGAGCCCAGCCGAGGAAGTTCAGCAAGGTGGCCAGTTCGCGCCGGCTCCCGAGCGCCCGCGCGGCGGCGACGCCGAGGCCGAAGATGCGATCCCAAGGATG
>DASWRZ010000373.1:0-5875 GCA_036402935.1 Actinoplanes sp. | reverse complement strand
TCGCCCGGTCGGTCTGGAACGGGGACGGGACGATGACGGTCCGCGCCCCCACGATGCTCATCTGGCCAGATGACTGACGGCGGTCCAGCCCGGGTCGGGCGTCACCCGCATGCGGATGCGGCCGTCCGGCCAGTCGAGGAGCAGGGGTTCGAGCACCGCGGCGGCGGCCGGGCGCCCGGCGTACAGGTGGGTGGTGCGGACACCGTCCGACGTCTCGTGGGCGACCACGACGGCGCCGTCGACCCGGGCGTCGATCCGGTCCTCCAGGGCGTAGAGCGCGGGAAAGGCGTCCTCGGCCGGAAAGCCGTTCTCGTCGCGTGACCGGTAGGGCACGTCGATCCGGATGTGCAGGTCGTACGCCGGCCAGCGCGCCGCCTTCAGCGGCGTCTGCACCAGAGCGACCAGCGGCTTGCCCTTCCGGGTGCCGGCCATCGTGGACCAGAGCGCCTTGCCGTCGGCCGGGATCACGCCGTCGACCACCTCGGCCAGGCCGGCCGCGGTCAGATCCGGGCCCGGCTCGGTCGCCGCGCTGATCACGCCGATCCAGATCTCGACCCGGTCCTCGCCGAGCACCCAGTCGAGGGACAGGAACGCGACCTGGAGCCGGGCCTCCTCGGGCAGGCCCGGGAAGACGGGGTGCCAGACCGTGACGTGTACGGCGCTGGCCTCGGAGTCGACGACCGCCTCGAACCGCAGCTCACCCAGGTCGAGCTGATGACCGGCGATGTCGAGGACCGTGCCGTCCAGCGCGTCGGGGCTGCCCCGGCGGGCCGACGCGTACCCGAAAGTGCCGTCGGCGTCCGGCGCGGCCCGGCGCCACCGCTCGGCCAGCGACCGCAGGCCGGCGTCGCCGGCCGAGGTGACCACCAGCAGGTGCGCGGTGTCGGTGCCGGCCGTGAACTCCCACTGCAGCGCGGGGTGAATCGCCGAAACCCGGTCGCCGATCTCGGCGACCAGCGCGCCATCCGGCGTCCCGGCGATCAGCTTCTCGGCCCGCGGGCGCGCGGTCGCCCACCACGCCCAGAACCCCTGGATAGCGGCCGCGGGGTCACCCTTGCCCCGCCGTCTGAAGATCACGCGCGCGAGGTTACCTCCTGCTTCGACCGCTGAGAAGACCGAGCCGACCGAATCGTCAGCGCCGCCGGTCGGCGGCCGTGGCCGTCGCTGCCGAGGCCGCGAGCACGACGATGCCGAGTGGCCGGAGGAGGGGTATCGGGGACACTGAGGACGGCAAATGCGGCGGACAGCTTCACACCCGTGGCTGAAAAAGATCGACATATCCTGACATGCTGCTCAAACTGAGGCCATGTCAGCGTTCTACAGCGACGAGGAACGAGCCGCCTGGGCCATCGCCGAGTCATTGATCGAACAGGCCCGGGCGATGATGAAGAACGCCGAGGCCGCGCTCGAGACGTGGAGGGTCGGCAAGGAGATGAACCGCCTGCGCTGCGCGCGCCGCGGCATCAGCACCTCCGACGCCGAGATCCGGTGGTCCGGCTCGGCCAACGCCAAGAACGCGATAACCGACAACACCTTTCACACCGGGCTCGCGACGATGTACTTCGGGGCCGCGGCCGCGAACTACCAGCGGGCACTCTACCTGCGCAATCGGGCTCGCTAGCGCTCTTCGGCGGGTGGTTGCTGCGCGGCCGCACTCGGTGCGGGCCGGGGCGTCTCCGTCGGCGCGGCCTGGGCCGGGGTGGCCAGCGCCAGGCCGAGTACGGCGCCCGCGCTGATCAGGCCCAGCCCGGCGAACGAGACCGGGCGGCGCTCTGGCTTCTCCATCGGATTCTCCCTGACGATTCGACCGGCCCACCACGGTGCCAGCCCGACCTGAGATCCGGCTGTGCGGTGGCTGCCAATCCGTTGGCCTGTCTAGAGACGCCGAATACAGGCAACATGAACAGTGTGCAGATCGCGACCGAAACCGAGCGCAAGTACGACGTACCCGAAGGCTTCGAGCTGCCGTCCCTGACCGGATCGGCCGGCATCCGCAGCGCCGGTGCTGCCGAGAGCCAAGATCTGGACGCCACCTACTTCGACACCGACGAGCTCAGCTTGATGAAAAATCGCCGGACTTTGCGCCGACGCACCGGCGGCCACGACGCGGGCTGGCACCTGAAGACCCCGGCCGACGCCGGCAGCCGGCGCGAGCATCGGCTTCCCCTCGGCCAGGGCGACGGTGAGGTGCCGGTCGAGCTGCGCAAACAGGTGCGTGCGATCATCCGGCGCCGCCCGCTGCACCCGGTCGCCGAGCTGCGCACCCACCGCATCGAGACCCCGCTCAAGGACGAGTCCGGCCGCACCCTCGCGCTGGTCGCGCAGGACCGGGTGACCGCCGTGGTCGACGGCGAGGAGCAGGGCTGGCAGGAGGTCGAGGTCGAGCTGGTCGACGGCGACGCCAAGGTCCTCGACGCGGTCGAGCGCAAGCTGTTCGCCGCCGGCGCCCGGGTGGCCGCCGGTCCGTCCAAGGTCGCGCGCGCCCTCGGCGACCGCGCACCGGTTCCCGATCCCCAGGACAAGGACAAGGACAAGGTCAACCCCGTTCTCCGGTACGCGCGGGAGCAGCGCGACGACCTCACCCGGTTCGATCCGGGCGTCCGGCGCGGCGACGGCGAGGCCGTGCACAAGATGCGTGTCGCCACCCGGCGGCTGCGCAGCTGCCTGAAGACCTTCAAGCGGACCTTCGGCGACGCCGGCGAGGTCCGCGACGAGCTCAAGTGGCTGGCCGGGTTGCTCGGCGAGGTCCGCGACGGGCAGGTCCTGCAGGGCAAGCTCCTGCAGGGCGTGGAGTTCCCCGAGGTGGCGGCCCGCGTCCGCGAGCACCTCGAGGCCCAGGTCGAGCGCGGCCAGGCGGCCCTCGACCAGGCGCTGGAGAGCGAGCGCTACCTGGCCCTGCTCGACCGCATCGACCGGCTCGTCGATCTCACCGCGCGGATCGAGGACAACCCGCTCAAGCGGGTCCGTAGTGATCTCCGGAAGGCCGACGACCTGCTCGATCACGCGCTGTCCGCGGGCGAGGATCACGAGCTGCACGAGGCCCGCAAGGCCTACAAGCGGGCCCGCTACGCGGTCGAGGTCTTCGAACCGACCGTCGGCCGGCCGGGCAAGCAGTTGGTCAACGCGCTCACCGACCTGCAGGACGTACTCGGAGCCCACCAGGACTCGGTCGTCGCGCGGGAACTGCTCGAACAGTGGGGTTCCGACAGCTTCCACTTCGGGATTCTGTGGGCGCGGCAGGAACAGGTCGGCCGGGAGACGTACGCGCAGTTGCCGGTGGTTGTCGAGGCGTCGCGAAAGAAGAAGCTTCGGAAATGGCTCGGCTGATGTTCAGTTCCGAGAAGGGTGCCGGGTAGGTGTGCGTGGGTATGAGTTCACACATGCAGGCCGAGGCAGATCCCGCTTACGAAAACGGTTACCAGGACGAACAGCTGACCGAGCCCTACGACGGTCCGCTCACCGAGCTGGGCGGCTATCGGGTCGCGGACGACGATGACGACGACCCGGTGCTGCTCAACGCCGACGGCACGCCGGTCGACACGTGGCGCGAGGACTACCCGTACGACGAACGGTTGTCCCGCCACGAGTACGACCACCAGAAGCGGCTGCTCCAGATCGAGCTGCTCAAGCTGCAGAACTGGTGCAAGGACACCGGCGAACGCATGGTGATCCTCTTCGAGGGACGGGACGCGGCCGGCAAGGGCGGCACCATCAAGCGCTTCATGGAGCACCTCAACCCGCGCGGCGCCAGCGTGGTCGCCCTCGAGAAGCCCAACGAGCGCGAGAGCACCCAGTGGTACTACCAGCGCTACATCGACCACCTCCCGGCGGCCGGCGAGATCATGCTGTTCGACCGGTCCTGGTACAACCGGGCCGGCGTCGAGCGGGTCATGGGCTACTGCACCCGGGCCGAATACCTCGAGTTCATGCGGCAGACCCCGGAGCTCGAGCGCATGTTCGTGCGGTCCGGCATCCACCTGATCAAGTTCTGGTTCTCGGTGACCCAGGGCGAGCAGCGCACCCGCTTCGCGATCCGGCAGGTCGATCCCGTACGCCAATGGAAGCTCTCGCCCAACGACCTGGCCTCGCTCGACAAGTGGGGCGAGTACACCGAGGCCAAGGAGGCGATGTTCTTCTACACCGACACCGCCGACGCGCCCTGGACCGTGGTGAAGAGCAACGACAAGAAGCGGGCCCGGCTCGAGGCGATGCGGCACGTGCTCAACCGCTTCGACTACGCCGACAAGGACGAGGAGATCGTCGGCCGTCCCGATCCGCTGCTGATCGGCCCGGCGTCGCTTGCGGTAGAAGGCACCGAAATGTCCCCGCGAGTATTCCCTCGCCTGTAGTGATATCAAAAACGTTGGCGCGGATCCCTTCGCATGGCTATCTTGGCCGTACACGTGAAGGGAGGTGGTCCGAAGTTGCATAGCATCGGGACTCGTGAGGTGGCTGTCCGCTAGCCGCTGTCCTCGACAGCTTCGTTTGTGAACGTCGAGACCGTGTGGCAGCGGTCAGGCGAGAACCAGGCAGCCATCCGACCCCCGGGGATCCGGCCTTGTCCGACCGGACCACGCCCGCCTTGCGAGCGTGGAAGATCCCCGGGGGTCGCTCTATCCGTGGAGTCCTCCCGTGACGCGCGAGCTGGTCGTACTCGGCACCGCGAGCCAGGTACCGACCCGGCATCGCAACCACAACGGCTACCTGCTGCGCTGGGACGACGAGGTGACCCTCTTCGACCCGGGTGAGGGCACCCAGCGCCAGATGCTCATGGCCGGCCTGGCGGTCACCCCGATCCGGCGCATCTGCATCACCCACTTCCACGGCGACCACAGCCTCGGCCTGCCCGGCATCCTGCAGCGCATCTCGCTCGACAAGGTGCCGCACCCGGTGGTCGTGCACTACCCGGGGGCCGGCCAGGAGTACTACGACCGCCTGCGGCACGCCACGAGCTACTGGGACAACGCCGAGATCATCCCTTCGCCGGTCGCGGCCGATTTCTCGGCCGGGTCGCTCACGGCCCTGCCTCTTTGGCACTCGGTGCCCACGTACGGTTATCGCCTGGTCGAACCACCCGGCCGCCGCATGCTGCCGGAGGCTCTGGCGGCCCGCGGCATCTCCGGTCCCGCCGTGGGCGAACTGCAGCGCCTCGGCCGCCTCGGCGACGTGACCCTGGACGAGGTGTCGGCCGAGCGGCCGGGCCAGAGCTTCGCGTTCATCATGGACACGGGCCTGTGCGACAACGTCTACAGGCTGGCGCAGGGCGTGGACATGCTCGTGATCGAGTCGACCTTCCTGGCCGAGGATGCCGAGATGGCCCGCATGGTCGGCCACCTGACGGCCGGTCAGGCCGCGTCGGTGGCCCGCGAGTCGGGCGTACGCCTGCTGGTCCTGACCCACTTCTCCCAGCGCTACCCGGACCCGGCCCGTTTCCTCGACGAGGCCCGGGCCGAGTTCGCCGGCGACATCGTGATCGCCGAGGACCTCATGCACGTGCCGGTCCCGCCGCGCCTTTTCCGCGCGGACAAATAGCTGATTGCATTGATTATCGGCTGTCCGGCGCCGACCCCCGACGATTTAGCTTCGGCTATTTCGGCGACGAGGACCGTCGGATCGTTGTCGATGCGGACATTGCTGAGGCGTTCGCCGGTCTCGGCCATCCGCACCATGACCGATCGGCGGCGACGTAACTCGAACCACGACCTGCCAGCCGTCGTACCTGCTGGCAGGTAGGGCCCAATGGCGCTTCCTTAGTCCACTATGGTCTATGATCTTGGATCGTGGCTGGGGTGACGCGGGTGGTCAAGGCGGCGCGGGACAGGTTGCCGGACCGGGTGGCGATCGGGGTGTTGACCAAGACGTTCCCGCCGGAGCT
>DASWRZ010000372.1:0-9321 GCA_036402935.1 Actinoplanes sp. | reverse complement strand
GAGAGGGACTCGACGTACCGTCGCTGTCCCTCGGCGAAGATCGTGTCGAACGCGAGGCTCGACTTGCCCGACCCGGACAGTCCGGTGAACACGATCATCGCGTCACGGGGCAGGTCGAGGTTGACGTCACGCAGGTTGTGTTCGCGTGCGCCTCGAATGGTCAAACGGTCGGCCACGAGCCAGCCTCTCCGTACAGGTGTATGAGTCGTGAAGAGCCGCGGCCACTCTAGCCATGGGGTACGACAAGTTTGGCCCGCGCGTCCCCGACCTATACCCAGCACTTGCCAGATGCCGCACATTCCCGCACTTCAGACCCGCGCTTGACACCGGCGGACAGGTCACCCGGACGAGGCACTCAGGTGAGGGAACGTACATCCCAGATCTCCACCCCGCCCACCAGCTTCGGCGGGCCCAGCACCTGGGTCAACGTCGAGAGAAGAACGTCACCATGGGTGGATGCGGGCACCAGCACGACCACCGCCGCCCGCCAGTAGGCCAGGTCGGCCCGGAAGGACGCCCGCACGGTGTCGTCGACCACGGGCGCCTGCCCGGTGAAGACGATCGTGCGCAGCATCGTCGAGGCCGGGCGCGGCGGCGCGGTCCACGATCCGGTGAGATCGCCCGGCGGATTCGCCGGGCCCATGAAATAGCCCCGCGGCATCGGGATCCGCAGCCCGGTCAGCGCGGCCCACCGCATCGCCTCGCGCCCGCTGGTCACCTCGGGCAGCGGCACCGGCACCATCGTGCGGTCACCGGTCACGTACTGCTTCCAGATGCCGTCGGCCAGGAACGCCGGCAACGGCGGCGCGTCGAGAGTCGCCAGCGGCTTCGGCGTGAGCGGCACGAGGGCGAGCACGAGTCCGGTCACGAACAGCCGGCGACGCCTCGGCGAGAAGGACGGCAGCCGGTCGGTCGCCAGCGCCAGCAGCACGCCGGCGATCACCGCGGCGACCATGCCGAGCCGCACCACACTCACCAGGTCGATCAGCGGCAGATGCCTGACCAGCATGAACGGCAGCGGGATCGGAGTCACGAGGCCGCCCACCCGCAGCTTGGTGCCCAGCGAGCCGACCAGCACGACGATGCCCGCGATCGCGGTCGCCCGGGCCGCGACCGAGCGCCACAGCACGACCATCGACACGATGATCATCACCAGGCCGAACGGCCCGAAGAACGTGTCGTCCTCGGTCGCGCTCACGCTGAGCGCGCGGGCCAGCGTCACGTTTCCGGCCACCGACTGCCGGGCGAAAGTGCCGAGCGAGGCCAGATCGGTCACGTACTCATCCGGCGCGAACGGCTGCCCGTGATAGCTGCCACCCTGCGTGAACTGCCACCACAGCGGGTAGGCGAGCAGGATCAGAGCGACCAGACCCGCGACCCCGAGACCGGCCAGGAAGTGCCGCGCCTCGCTCATCGCGCGGCGAAGGCCCGAGAGGGCGTACGCGATGACGAACGCACCGAGCGCAAGCGCGGCGAAAAGCAGCACCTCCTCGTTGAGGAAGACCTGCGCCACCACGAGCAGCCCGAGCGTGAGGCCGCCGCGCCACACCCGGCCCGGCTCCCGCAGCCGCACGACCTGCAGCACGATGAACGGCACCAGCCACGCGTTCACGAAGTTCACGTGGGCGTTGGAGTGCGAGATCATCGCCGGCGCGAACCCGCACCACAGCCCGCCGACCCACGCCGCCACCCGGCTGCGCACGAAGTGCCGCGACAACACCCAGTACCAGGCCGCCGCAGTGCCGGCGAGACCCAGCGTCAGCAGGAACACCACCGAGACGCCGGGCCCGAGGAAGTGGGTGACCGGTGCCATCGGGATGCTCAGCCCGAGCACCGACGTGTTGGCCATCATGTTGACGACGCCGGGCGCGTTGAGCCGGTCGTCGGAGAACGGGTTGGCCCCGTGGAACAGCACCCGCTCGCCGTGCGCCATCACGTACAGGAAAAAGCCGTGGTCGTCCTTGTTGCCGGACAGCACCCGGCCGTTCGGGTCGAGCCAGAGCCGGAACATCACGAAGACCGACAGCACCGCGTAACTGAGCAGTGGCCACCGGTCACGCGGCTTCTTGCCTGGTCTGACCGGCGCGGCCGGCTCAGGTGGGGTCTCGGCCGGTTGCTCCTCGACCACCTCGTTCACCGCGCGCACCGGTGCAGTCTGCCAGAGCGGAGTCAGGAGCGGCGACGTCGCTTCCCGGCCGCCTCGGCCAGCCGCACCGTCCGGCGGGCGCTCTCCACCTCGACCTCGTGCCGCAGCTTGCGCCAGCTCTCCAGCCGGCGCGGCGACAGCATGCCGTCGGCCAGCGCCGCGGTCACCGCGCAGCCCGGCTCGCGCTCGTGCCGGCAGTCGTCGAACCGGCACTGCTCGGCCAGGGCGGTCACCTCGGCGAACGCCCGGTCGAGGCCGGCCTCGGTCTCGAGCAGACCCACCCCACGGATGCCGGGAGTGTCCAGCACGGCGCCGCCTTGCGGCAGCAGGACCAGACTCCGGTACGCCGTGGTGTGGCGGCCCTTGCCGTCCGCGCCCCGGATCTGCTGCACGGGCATGACCGGCGCGCCGGCGAGCGCGTTCACCAGCGTCGACTTCCCGGCCCCGGAACGGCCGAGCAGCGCCAGGGTGCGACCGGCTCCCGCGTACGCCCGAACCTGCTCGACGCCGCGCCCGAGCCGCACGCTGACCGGAACCACCGCGATGCCCGGCGCGAGCCCGGCGATCTGCCGGGCGACCGCCTCGGGATCGCCCGACGTGTCGCTCTTGGTGAGAAGGACCACCGGATCGGCCCCGGACTCCCAGGCCAGCGCCAGCAGGCGCTCGACCCGGGCATCGACCGGCTCCGGATGCATGGGCTCGACCACCGCGACCGTGTCCATGTTGGCGGCCAGCACCTGACCGGAGGCGTCCTTGTCGGCGGTGCGCCGGATCAGAGCGGTACGCCGCGGCAGCACGCACTCGACCGTGATCCGCCGGCCCGGCCAGCGGCGCAGCACCACCCAGTCACCGGCGCACGGCAGATCGGCCGGATCGCGGGCGCCGCTGATCAGCACCCCGCCGCCGAGCGAGGCGCGTTCGGTCTGTACCTCGGTCAGCACCGTGCAGATGCCCCGGTCGGTGCGCAGCACCCGGCCCGGAAGAGAATCGGATCGGTCGACGGCGCTGTAGGCGGATGCGAGCGTCTCGTCCCAGCCGAGCCGGGACAACGTGTGTGACATGGGAACCCTTTGCGGGAAAGGGAGGGCGCGCTCAGGCGCGAGCCTCCGGGTGAAGGGACGCAACAACGACGAACGGCACGTTCCTCACCTCCCTGCAAGCCGCCGGTGTGTCTGCACCGACGGTACGGTCACCGCTACCCGCAGCGGAAGCGAATTCCGGTCCACTAGGGTTGCGGAGGTGACTGTGCTAGCTACGTCATGCCTTCCCGGCAATCGCCCTGGGTGCAGTCAGTCATGACTGTGCTAGCTATGTCATGCCTTCCTGGCCCTCGCCTGCGGCGCCGTGGGCCGGTTCCGCCGATTGCCGCTCGGTGCAGTCAGTCATGACAATGGATCCGCTGGTGCTGCTGACGGATGTCGACCGCGCCACCGAAGAGCTCCTCCGGACCGCGCAGGACCTCGACCCGGCATCGCTCGGGTCGCCCTCGCTCCTGCCCGGCTGGACGGTCGGCCACGTGCTGAGCCACGTCGCCCGCAACGCCGACGCCCAGACCAACCTGCTCACGTGGGCCCGCACCGGCGTCGAGACCCCGATGTACGCGTCGCCCGACGCCCGGGTGGCCGGCATCGAGGAGGGCGCGGCCCGCCCGCTGCGCGAGCAGATCGAGGACATCAAGGCGTCCCACGAGCGGTTCGCCGACGCCGGAGCCGCGATGCCGGCCCAGGCGTGGACGGTGGTTCTTCCCCCCACCGGCCAACCGGCGGCCGCGATTCCCTGGGCCCGCCTGCGCGAGGTCGAGGTCCACCACGTCGACCTCGGCGACCGCTACACCCCCGGCGACTGGTCGGACGCGTTCGCCCTGCGGCTGCTGCGCGAGATCGCCGCCGGCGCGACCGGCGGCCCGTCCATGATCCTTCGCCCCTGGGGTGTCGACCACCCCCTGCCCCTCGGCGCCGCCGACGAAGCCGCCCCGGTGATCGGCGGCCCGACCAAGTCGCTGGCCGCCTGGCTGGCCGGCCGCGCCGACGGCACCGACCTCACCGTCTCGCCGGACGGCGAGCTTCCCGTACCCGCGAGGTGGAAGTGACCATGGCCTACACCGGAGACGTCGAGCGCGGCGGCCCCGCCGCCGAACGCACCCTCGGACCGATGACCATGCGCAAGGTCTCGGTCGGCAAACTCGACAACAACGCCTACCTACTGACCTGCGGCCCCTCCCAGCTGCTGATCGACGCCGCAGCCGACGCACCGACCCTGCTCAGCCTGGTCGGCCCGGCCGGCCTCGAGACGGTGGTCACCACCCACCGCCACCCCGACCACTGGCAGGCCCTGGCCGACGTGGTCGCCACCACCGGCTCCGAGTCGCTGGCCCACGCCGACGACGCGGTCGAGATCCCGGTGGTGACCCACAACCTGGCCGACGGCGACCGGGTCACGGTCGGCGAGTGCGAGCTCGAGGTCATCCACCTGGTCGGACACACCCCGGGCTCGATCGCCCTGCTTTACCAGGAACCGGGCGGCATCGCCCACCTCTGGACCGGTGACTCGCTCTTCCCCGGGGGTCCCGGCCGGACAACGAACCCGACGGACTTCAACTCGATCATGACGGACCTGGAGGCGAAAATCTTCGGCCGGCTCCCGGACGAGACCTGGCTCTACCCAGGCCACGGCAAGGACAGCACGCTCGGCAAGGAGCGGCCGGCGATCCCGGAGTGGCGAGCCCGCGGCTGGTGACCGGCCGGGACCGGGCGGTCTCCGGTTTCGTCCGCTCTCTCAGTCGAACGGGTTGATCAGCGAGACTCCGGTTCGGACGACGTCAGCAACGTTACGGGTAACCAACGTCAGTCTGTTGACACTTACCGTTGCGAGCTGCTACGCCACGGTCATCCGGCCAGGTCGACTCGTGCCTCTTCCCGGGCGGCGTCGGTAACACCCACAAGAACAAGGCACTCTTCGAGTCCCTGTTCAACGACGTGTCGCAACCGGAGGTCAGGCGGCCCGCCAGCGGGCGCGGTCCTCGCCGTCCTTCAAGGTGCAGCGCATCAGGGTGCCCTTGCTCGTGTGGCCCAGCGCTCCGGCGGGTGAGCAGAAGGCGCCCGGGTGCACGAACGCCCCGGTGGCCGGCTTGGTGGTGGGCTTGGGCTTGGGGGTCGGCTTCTTCGTGGTCGGCTTCGGCGCCGGCTTGTGGGTCGTCGCCTTGGCGGCCGGCTTCTTCGTCGTCGCGGGCTTCGCGGCCGTGGTGGTCGGCGCGGCCGTGACCGTCGGTTCGGCCGCGGTGGGGTCGGCCAAGGCGGGGTCGGTGGCGTCGGCCAATGCCGGGTCGGTGGTCGCACCCGTGGTCGCGACCGGGGAGGAAGCGGCCGGCGAGGAGGGCTGGCAGCCGGCGACCAGGGCACCCACGACGGCCAGGCCCAGCAGGAGAGCTTTCGGACGGGAGACGTTCATCGAACCACGATGGACCGACGATGTCCGGAATGGATTAGCCGACCGGTCCGGCTCGGGCACCGAAAGGGCCCGGCGTGGCGGCGCCGGGCCCTCTCGGGTCAGCCGCGGCCCTGCACCGCGGTGGGCAGCACGTGGACGCCGGCCGCGAACTCGGTGATCGCGTCGTTGGTCCAGCCGTGGGCGTCCCAGATCTGGACGATCAGGCTGACGCCGTTGGGCTGCTTCACGTACAGCGTGCGGCCGGCCGGCTGGCCGTCTGGCGTGATCAGGATGCCGGCCTTGTCGCCGACCTTGACCGCGGTGCCGGACGGGGTGCCGTGCTCGTCCTGCGACTGCAGCATGATCGCGATCTTGCCGACGAAGGTGTGCGGATCCTTGTCCGCGGCGTGGACCGGGGCGATGGTCAGGACCGACGGGTCCACGCCCTGGATCTCCCAGCCGGCCGGCACCTTGTCGATCGTGTAGCCCTTGGGCTGCTCGCCCTGGTAGGCCACCAGCGTCGTGGTGACCACCGCGGTCTGGGGTGCGGGTGCGGCGGCCGGACGAGAAGCGGGCTGCGAGGCGGTGCCGTAGGCGAGTGCGGCGGCGGCCGCGGCGACGGCGAAGACGCCGGTCGCGGCGCCCTTGACCGTACGCCGGCGGCGCAGCGCGCGGCGGCCACGGGCCAGGTCGGCCGTGGCCTGGGCCTCGGTGGCGTCGACGGCCGGGCCGGCCAGGCGGTCGAGCCGGTCGTGCAGTTCCATCATCGGGTGACTCCTGTCAGGGGAATGCTGGGTGCGAGGACGTTGCGCAGCCGGTCGAGTGCCCGGGCGGTCTGGCTTTTCACCGTGCCCACGGAGCAGCCGAGGGCGTCGGCGGTGTCGGCGACGTCGAGGTCGTAGAAGTAGCGGAACACCACGGCCGCGCGCATCTTCGGCGGCAGCTGGCTCAGCGCGCTGCGCAGGCCGTCGTCGAGATCGTCACCGCCGGGTTCGTCGCGGACCTGGTCGGGTGGTTCGGCCATCGACCGCTCGTGACGGCGCCACCAGCGCCGCCGCTCGTCGGTCAGTGCGTTGACCAGGGTGCGGCGCAGGTAACCCTCGGGATTGTCGGCGCGCCGGAACGACGGCCAGGCCACATAGAGCTTGGTCAGCGCGGACTGGACCAGATCCTCGGCCAGATGTCCGTCGCCGGCCGTCAGCAGGGTGGCCGTCCGCACCAGCCCGGGACGGTGGCTGAGCACGAAGCTGTGGAACTGCTCGTCACGCTCTGTTCTCACAAAGCCCTCCTTCGCTTCTCACATGCCCCTGACGGTTCGCGGGCTCGGGAGGTTGCATGATTTCGGGATCAGTCTCGCCGCACCGCAATCCGATGCGGCACCACGAACGCGTCGAGGCACGCTCGCCGGCTCGGCCGGATCTCCGCCGGAGCACTCCGCTTCCAGGCATCCTAGGATCCTGGGTTGATGGACTCAGCGGTAGCTGTGGAGAAGGCCGCCCTGGTGGGTCAGCACGCCAGGTGGGTCGCTCGGGCGCCAGCATGGCGTGTCCGGCGTGGACCGTGCGGACCGGGCGCAGCACCTCGGCCGGGGCGGCGTGGGCCGGCGGAAGGACGGCGTACGGAAGCAAGCGTGACGAAATGCCCGGTCGGCGGAGGCCGACCGACCGGTCCGGGCGAAGCCCTCCGGACCGGATTAAGACAGAATTGTCGGATATGTCAGTCCGGAGGGAAGAGGATCGCGTGCGTCTGACCCGACGAGGGCTGCTGAGCCTGGGAGCGCTGACCGCGTTCGGAGCGCTGGTGCCCGGTGAGGCCGAAGCGGCGACCCCGCTCGGCGGACCGGTCCGATTTCAGGCCGGCAAGGCGATGCTCGGCTCCTACCTGGCGCTGCGCGGCCGCACCCTGACCCAGAGCCTGGCCCTGCGCCAGCAGCAGCTCGGCCGTGGCCAGCGGATAGTGCACAAGTACTACCCGTGGTCGGGCTACTACCCGACCGCCGAGCCGGACGTGCCGTCGGACAGCATTCTGATGATCAGCTGGAACGGTACGAACTACCTCCCGATCACGGACGGCTCGTCCGACCTGGCGATCACCACGATGGCGACCCACCTGCGGGACATGAAGCGGCCGATCCTGCTGCGCTGGGGCTGGGAGATGAACGGCAACTGGTTCGCCTGGGACGGCACCCACAACGGCAAGAAACCGAGCGGCTACATCGCGGCCTGGCAGCGGATGCACAAGATCTTCCGGGCCAAGGGGGCCACCAACGTGGCCTGGGTGTGGGGGCCGAACTGGAACTCCGGCCCGAACGTCAGCTGGAACCACTTCCAGCACTACTACCCGGGTGACTCGTTCGTCGACTGGGTCGGCGTGTCCGGCTACAACTTCTCCGGCGAGACGCCGCACACGCTGTTCGCGCCGATCGTGTCGGCGTACGGGAAACGCAAGCCGATCATGCTGGCCGAGACCGCGGCGGTGAAGAACACGGTGACGTGGATCAAGCAGCTGTCGTCCTACGTCGCGGCCACGCCGTCGATCGGGGCCGTGGTCTGGTTCGACACCGACACCCAGAAGGGGGCGAAGTACAACTTCCGTCCCGATACCGACGCCTCGACCCTGGCCGCCTACAAGGCGATGGCCCGGACGAAGAGGTTCTCCGGCTGATCCTCGGCTTGCGCCGGCCGTCCCGTTACGCCAAGGTGGGTACCCGCATCTGCCCCCGGCCGGAAGGGACGCCTCGTGGATCGGCTCTGGAGCCGCGTCGGTGCGCGCACCCTCGCGGTGGCCCTGCTGATCGGCGGCATCGCCGGCGGCGTCCACCTCGGACAACATCGCGACGAGCAGCAGCAGGGTGCACAGGCGCAGCTGGCGATGGACGTCGACGCCGCCGACCTGCAGATGCTCAAGGCCCGGCAGAACGAGCACGCCGCCGCCCGGGCTCAGCAACGCGAGGCCGAGAGCGACGCGGCGGTCAAGGCGGCACTCGAGGCCAAGTCGGCGGCCGGCAAAGCGTCGTCGTTGCGCCGGGCGGTGGCCGATCACAAGGCGGCGGTCGCGAGAGCCAAGACCGAGACGAACACCGGCACCGTCCCCTACAACGGGCCGATCCCCGGCTCGTGCAAGGAGTTCGTCGGCAACCGGGCCACCGGGTGCGCGCTGATGCTCGACGACGGCTTCGGCATCGACCAGTTCCCGTGCCTCAACAAGCTCTGGAACAAGGAGAGCGGCTGGAACGCGCACGCCGAGAACAAGGGCAGCGGGGCCTACGGCATCCCGCAGGCGCTTCC
Source organism: Actinoplanes sp. (assembly GCA_036402935.1). Taxonomy (GTDB): domain Bacteria; phylum Actinomycetota; class Actinomycetes; order Mycobacteriales; family Micromonosporaceae; genus Actinoplanes. The sequence continues at coordinate 462 of DASWRZ010000372.1, read as the reverse complement.
GGGCAGCAAGATGGGTACGGTCGCCTCGGACTGGAAGACCAACCCGGCCACCCAGATCAAGTGGGGCCTCGGCTACATCAAGGGCCGCTACAACTCGCCGTGCGGGGCGTGGCAGCACTCCGAGGACACAGGCTCCTACTAGCCGGGTCACCACCACGGCGGCCGGCCGGCCGCCGTGGCCGGGTCCGATGTTCTAGAAGGCCGCCTTGACCTCGGCCGATTCCATCGGCAACGAGAACATCGGGAAGTCGTACGCGATCGCATTGTCGTGCTGCTCGGGCGACGTGGCCGCCATGCAGTCGGTCAGCGTGATCACCCGGTAGCCGTTCTCGTACGCGCTGCGCATCGTCGACTCCACGCAGCAGTTGGTCAGGAACCCGCCCAGGATGACGGTGTCGATGCCCTTGCTGCGCAGGATGAAGTCGAGGTTGGTGCTGGCGAACGTGTCGAGCCCGCGCTTGC
>DASWRZ010000371.1:0-17717 GCA_036402935.1 Actinoplanes sp. | reverse complement strand
CCACCGGACGTCCAGAGCTCGGGACGGTCAGAGCTCGGGCCGCCAGAGCCCGGGACGGTCAGAGCTCGGGGCCGGTGCCGGGCCCGTTCGGGTCATCCACCACGTGTACGGCGGCTTCCTCGGACGACGCGGCGCCGTAGTCGATGCCGACGTCGGTGCCGAACGCCTGGTCCTCCTCGTCCGCACCGAGACCCTCGTCCTCGGCGACCAGGCGGCCCGACCGCGGGTCCTCGTCGTAGCCGCGGCGGGTCAGCTCGTCCTCGTCGGTGTCGGCTTCGTCGTCGTCCGCGTCGACGTCCGGCTCCTCCTCGGAGAGCCGCTGGTCGAGCGACTCGCCCTGCGCCTCCTCGGCCGGCGTGGTGCCGAACCGGTTGGCGCCCGACCAGCGGTCCGCCGGCTCGTAGCCCACGTCGAGCGGATCACCGGCGGGGTCGTCCTCGAGGGTGTCCGAGGAGTCGAGAAGTCCGTCGTCCTCCTCCGCGCCCGTCCAGTTGTCGTCAACCTCATCACGGTCGGTCATCGTCTCTCCCGAGTCGATCTTGGGCTATCTGCTCCTGACAACCTAGCGCCGCGGCACCGGTCGCACGTCATCCGGCCAGGCCGGTCACTCGGAGAGCAGGTCACTCGGAAAGCAGGGCGGCCAGGATCTGTGCGTGGTTGCGCTCGGCGTCGTGTACCCCGTACAGAAGTGTGCTCACCGGATGGCCGGAGAGGTGCTCCCGGAGCCGGTCCACCTCGGGGTTGTTCTTCAGTTCGGCGCGATAGCGCCGGCTGAACTCGGCGAATTCGTCCGGATGCGCATGGAACCACCGGCGCAGCTCGGTGCTCGGGGCGACCTCCTTGGCCCACAGCCCGAGGGCCGCCCGCTCCTTGGAGACGCCGCGCGGCCACAGCCGATCGACCAGCACCCGGAAGCCGTCACCGGGGCCGGCGTCCTCGTAGACGCGCTTGACCTGCAGCTCCACCCGCCCAGCCTAGCCCTAGGCTAGTCCAGCCTAGTCCCGGCATCGTCCACCGAGGACGAGGGCCGCGGCAGCGAGCACCTCGAAGCGGTGACCTGAGCGGCCCGGGCGGACCGGAAGTGCGGCGGACGGGGCCGGTCGGCGATACGGTCGCAGGAGGGCGACAGCGAGGCCACCGCGGAGGGAGCAGTCATGCGATGGCCTGCGAGGGCGGGGCGTGGCCGGGCCGGGCTGGTGGTCGCGGCGGTGGTTGCGCTGCCGATCGGCCTCGGCGGGCTCGCGGTCGCCACCTTGGCGGCCGAGACGCCGCCGCCGGTGCCCGGCGCGACGCGGGTGCTGTGGGGGATCGGGGACGAGCTGGCACCGGCCCGCGGCAATCAGCTGCGCAAGGCCGGGGCGGCCCGGATGGTCACCGCCTGGTACAACGGGCCGGGCGACCTCGGCTGGATGCGGCAGTCCGAGGCGGCCGCGGCCGCCACGGCGTACGCCGCGGGGGACGCCGTCGAGCTGGTCGTCTGGCTGGCCGACCACACCGACTACGCGGTCGGCGAGCAGTTCCAGCAGGACATCCGCACGCTCACGCGGCTGCACAAGCCGAGCGGCCAGGGCCATCTCTACATCGTGCTGTTCACCGAGTTCGAGACCTACCGCGAGGGCGATGCCGCCTACCAGGCCCGGCTGATGGACGCCTACAAGAAGGCCGTCACGGCGATCCACCAGGAGTACGCGCAGGCCAACGTCGCGCTGGGCTTCGGCGGGTACTCCTGGGACGGCACCCACGACCGCGACCTGAGCGCCTACCGGGACGAGATCGCGGCCAGCGACTTCACCGCCGTGCAGCAGATGCAGGCCTGTGACAGCACCGAGGACGGGAAGAACATCGTCGTCGACAAGATCCGGTCGTCGGTGCGGCAGCTGGGACGGTACGGCAAGCCGGTCATGATCTCGCACTTCAAGCTGTGGGGTGACCCGGCCTGTCAGGTTTCTGCCTTCGGGAAGTTCGCCGGGCAGATGTTCACCCCGCGGTCCGTCGCGGCCCTGGTCCACGACGGGCTGTTCGCCTGGGGCTTCATGACCGACCACTACATCGACGATCCGGGCCCGGTCCGGTCCGGCGCCATCGAACGGCTCCAGCGTTTCAAGGCCCTGCCCGAGCCGGGCGGGAACGGGCCCACTGCCGGAATGCCCTGACCGTTCGGCTGATCGGGCACCGGCGGGACGAATAGATATCGCCGCCGGAATTTGAATGATATTCGGCGGGAATTTCACGTTCGGCCGGGCGTTCTGCGTAATTCTGGCCCGAGGGCTGACCGCGAAAGGGTGTGGACCCCCGAAAGGGACGCACAGCCGCTTGACAGCCAATGGCTCGAATAGCCAGTCTCAGCGATGTCTCGAGGCGTTGTCCCGAGGTGATGTCCGAACCGTGCCTCGAAGCGAGTACCGAAGCGGGGAAAAGCAACGTGAAAACTGAATCCACTTCTCGTAATGACACATTCGACGGGGGAGGAGGGATGCGCCCGGCCACACAGGAGACACATGACCTGGGCCGGCATGCGTACCGACCGCCCGAACGCCCGGCGGTGATCTTCGGGGTCGGCCGCACGACGGTCGATCTCGAAGTGGTCATCCCGGCCTTCAACGAGGAGGGCCGGCTCGGCGAGTGCCTGCGCGAGACCGCCGAGGCGCTGGCGGCCGAGCCCTGGAGCAGCCGGATCGTCGTGGTCGACAACGGCAGTACCGACCGCACGTCCGAAGTGGTCGACCGGGCCGGCGACCTGGTACCCGTACGGGTGATCGGCTGTTCCCGCCGCGGCAAGGGCGCCGCCGTACGCCGTGGCGTGCTCACCTCGCGTGCCCGCTGGGTCGGCTACTGTGACGCCGACTCGGCGACCCCGGCCAGCATGATCGCCCCGGCCATGGACCTGCTGATGGCCGGGCACCGCATCGTCGTCGGCTCGCGCTACTGCGAGGGCGGCCGGCTCCTGGTGCAGCAGTCGCTCTTCCGGCGGCTGGGCAGCAGAGGCTTCCGCAGGCTGAGCCGGGGCATGGTCGGCGACCTGTCGGACACCCAGTGCGGCTTCAAGTTCTTCGACTCGGGCCTGGCCCGCCAGTTGTTCACGCAGTCGCGCCTGAGCGGTTTCGCCTTCGACCTGGAACTGCTCGCCCTGGCCCACCGCGCCCACGTGCCGATCACCGAATTACCGGTCGATTGGAGCGAGCCCGGCGGGTCCTCGCTGCGCGGCGTGCGCGACGGGCTCAAGGCCTATCGGGAACTGATCAGCCTGCGGCTCCTGAATGCGGGCCCGGGCGACGCACTCGCGATGAATCCCAGCCTTATCGACCATCGGATTTCCGACAGCACCCCGGGTATTTATGAAACCGCCGTCTGAAAACGCTCACATAGCCGTTCTGAACTGGCGCGACGGCAGTCATCCCCGGGCCGGGGGAGCCGAACTCTATTGCGAGCGCGTCGCCGCCGAACTGGTCGAGCAGGGTGTGGCCGTAACCTATCTGACCGCCCGGGTCGCCGGCCGTGCCTCGGTCGAGGAGCGCAACGGCTTCCGGATCATCCGCATGGGCGGCGGCCTCACGGTCTATCTGGCCGTGCTGATCTGGCTCTGGCGGCACCGGCACGAGATCGACGGCGTGGTCGACTCGCAGAACGGCATCCCGTTCTTCGCCCCGCTCGCGGTCGGCAAGCGGGTGCCCGTGGCCCTGCTGATCCACCACGTCCACCAGGAGCAGTTCCGGCAGTACTTCGGCTGGCCGATGTCGGTGGTCGGCCGCTGGCTGGAGAAGTCCGGCACCGCCCGGGTCTACGGCCGGCGCCCGATCGTCACGGTGTCGCCGAGCTCGCGCCATGCGATCCGCCGCGAGCTCGGCCTGCCCGGCACGATCTTCATCGCGCCGTGCGGCATCGACCTCCCGCCGGCCGACGACATGACCAGGTCACCGGAACCGCGCATCGTCTGCGTCACCCGGCTGGTGCCCCACAAGCGCATCGAGCTGGTCCTCGACGCGGTCGCCGAAGCACGCCACCGGATCCCCGGGCTCGAGCTCCACCTCGTCGGCGACGGCCCGCACCGGGCCACACTGGCCGCCCACGTCGAACGACTCGGTATCAACGACTGCACGGTCCTTCACGGCCGCGTCGGCGACGCGGAGAAAACGGCTCTGATGCGTACGGCGTGGATGACCGTCTCCGCCTCGGCCGGTGAGGGCTGGGGGCTGAGCCTGGTCGAGGCCAGCGCACTGGGCGTCCCGGTGGTCGCGCTGCGCGTGCCCGGGGTGCAGGACGCCGTCCGCAACGGGCGCACCGGCCTGCTCGTCGACCGGGCGAGCCGGCTCTCGGACGCGATCGTCGACATGGCGGAGCGGCTGGCCGATCAGTCCGAGGCCGACCGCTGGAAGGCCCGCTCGCACGCCTGGGCGGCCGGTTTCCACTGGTGGCGCACCGCGCAGCAGATCCGGTACGTCCTCGAAGCGGAGTCCTGGCGCATCGCCCGCGACGCCCCCGACCGGCGGGGCGCCTGCGACGTGGCGACGCTGGTCGAGCTCTCGGGCACGGTTCCCGCCCTCGAACACCTGCGCCGGATGACCAGACGAACCGACAGCTGGTCGACCCGGGGCGGCGGCACCGTGGTCGGGCTGCTGCACAACGCCGACGAGATCGACGCGCTCAACGTCCTGCACCGGTTGGGCCTGGCCGAGCAGCCGGGCATCCGGGTCGACCTGCGGGTGGTCCGTCCCCACGATCTGTTGAGGTACGCCTGATGACGACCGTCGTGCTCGATGTGGTGCGGGACTCGCCCCGGGCGTACCGGAAAAGGCGGCGCCGACCCGGCGACCTGAAGTGGCTGGTTCTGATCTCCGCTCTGGGTGCGCTGCTGCGGGTCTTCCCGGTGCGCGGCATCTGGCTGGACGAGGCGATCAGCGTGGCCCAGGCCCGCCTGCCCTATCCGACGATGCTGCACCAGCTCATGTACGGCGACCTGCACCCGCCGCTCTGGGGCAGCGTGCTCTGGGCCGACGTACGGATCTTCGGCTACAGCCCGCTGGCGCTGCGGATCCCGTCGATCGTGGCCGGCACGCTGTGCATCCCGCTGCTCTACCTGCTCGGACGCGAGCTGTTCGATCGGCGTACGGGAATCGCCGCGGCCGTTCTCCTGGCCGCCGCACCCCTCGCCGTCTGGTATTCGGGCGAAGCCCGGATGTACGCCTTCTACCTGCTGTTCGCGATCGTCGCCCTGCTCGGGCAGGCCCGGGCGATCCGCCGGGGCGACCGGGCCGGCTGGGTGTTGTTCGTGGCCGGATCGGCCGCGCTGATCTACACCCACTACTTCTCGGTGCTGCAGCTCGCGGCCCAGCATCTGGTGTTCCTCGGGCTGGCTCTGCGCGACCGTCGGTTGCGGAAGCAATGGCTGATCTCGATCGCGGTGATCGCGGTCGTGCTGCTGCCCCTCGTGCCCTACGTGCTGCAGCAGCTGGGCAATGCGTCGAGCCCGGGCGCCTCGCCGACCGAGGGGACGGGCCAGCCGGTCTCGCTCTACACCGTGCTGGCCAACCTGGTCTGGAGCCTGTGGGGCTACCACTCGAACGCCCTGATGACCCAGCTGGTCGCGCTCTGGCCGGTCGCCATGCTGCTCGTGCTCGCGCTGCTCGGCAAGGGCCGGTCGTGGGCCGTCACCCTGCTCGTCGCGGCGGTCGCCGGTCCGGTGCTCGGCGCCTTCGTGATCAGCATCAAGGCGGAGACGTTCTTCGAGGTGCGCTACTTCGTCTCGATCCTGCCGCCGTTGATCGTGCTGGTCGCGCGGGCGGCGACCGGATGGCTGCCGTCGTTTCCGGCCCGGGCGGTCGCCGTCGGCGCCCTCGCGCTGACCATGCTCGCCGGCCTCGCCGACGAGCAGTTCGACCCGGCGAACCCCCGGCTCTACGACTATGGCGGCGCTTTCCAGTACGTGTCGGCCCAGTCGCGTCCCGGCGACCAGATCGTCTTCGCCCCGGACTACCTGGACGTCGTCGTCGGCTATTACCACCCTGCTCAGCCCGCGACCCCGCTCTCGGACCAGCGGCCTTTCGAGCCGAGCCCCGGTCGGGTCCTGGTCCTGGCCAGCTTCCTCGACCAGCCCGCCACCGCCGCCCTGGTCGGCGGCACCCTCTCGACCCTCGAGCGGAACGGCCGCTCGATCCGGCAGACCAAGCACTGGGAGAACGTGACTCTGTGGATCCTCGAATAGCTCAGCCGACCTGGCAACCGGATCGGGTGAGCCGACGGGACACCGTGACCTTCCGGCTGCTGGTCGCGCTCTGCGTCGCCACGTCGATCTGGTACTTCGTGTGGCTGCTGCAACCCTCCCGGGTCGGCAACCCCGTCCTGTACGGCCTGCTCGTGCTCGCCGAACTGTTCAACCTGGGGCAGGCGGCCGGCTTCTGGTGGACCTGCCTGCGCCGCCGGGTGATGCCTGCGCCCCCGGCTCTGTTCAAGACGTGGGACGTCGACCTGTTCATCCCGGTGTACAACGAGCCGGCCGACATCGTGGAGCCGGTGCTCCGGGCGGCCGTCGCGCTGCGGGGCGCGCGCGTGCACGTCGTGCTGCTCGACGACGGCAACAACCCGGACATGCGGATCCTCGCGCTGCGCTGCGGTGCGGCCTACATGCGCCGGCCGACGAACCGCGGGGCCAAGGCGGGGAACATCAACGACGCTCTCGCGCGTACGGGATCGCCGCTGGTCGCCGTGCTCGACTGCGACCACGTGCCGGGGCCCCGGTTCCTGGAGGCGACGGTCGGCCACTTCGGGTCGGGCGACGTCGCCTTCGTGCAGACGCCGCAGTTCTACGCCAACGCCCCGCACAACGCGATCGCCCGCGCGGCATGGTCGCAGCAGGCGCTGTTCTTCGGCACCATCGCCACCGGCAAGGCGGGTTTCGACGCGATGTTCTGCTGCGGGACCAACGTCATCTTCCGGCGCGACGCGCTGATGGCGGCGGGCGGCTTCCCGGAGGACTCGGTGACCGAGGACTTCGAGCTGTCGATCCAGCTGCACTCGGCCGGCTGGCGCTCGGTCTATGTGCCCGAGGTCGTGGCGCAGGGCCTCGGCCCGGAGGACGCCGCGTCCTACGTCAGCCAGCAGCTGCGCTGGTCGCGCGGGTGCATCTCGGCGATCCCGCGGGTGCTCAAAGCCCGGCTGCCGCGGGCGGTGAAGCTGCAATATCTGCTGTCCGCCTCGTACTTCCTCTACGGCTGGACGCTCGTCATCTATCTGCTGATGCCGTTGCTGCGGATCACGTTCGGCACCCAGCCGCTGGCCGGCACGAGTTCGGCGTCGTTCCTGATGCACTTCGCGCCGTACTTCCTGCTCTCCATCATCAGCGTGGCCCGGGCCGGGTCGGGCGGCTACACCTTCGACGCCTTCGCGCTGGCCGCGGCCAACTTCTGGATCGGCATCGTGTCATCGGTGCGGGCGGTGCTGCGCCGGCCGGCGTCGTTCGTGGTGACGCCGAAGAAGGGGGCCGGGGGATGGCAGCCCCGGGTCGTCGCGCCCGCGCTCGCCGTCACGGGACTCCTGGCCGGCACGTCGGCGTGGGGGATCTTCCACGATCCCACCCCGGGGGTGCTCAACGGGGTGGCGTTCGCCGCGATCCATGCGGTGATCCTGGTGCGTGGCTCGGCCGGCGCCCTGGTTCCGGCTCGGCGTCCGGTTGCGCTTTCTTCCCGTACGCCCGTGCTCGCCGACGTCGTGTCCATGGATTCCCGGAGAGTGTCGTGACGGCGGAGCTCCGATCGGGGTCCCGGGCCCTGGTGCTGGCGACCGTGACGGCCGGGGTGCTGAACTACGCCTACACGCTGACGCTCCTCCATCTGCTGCCGGTGGGCCCCTACACCGTGTTCGCGTCGGGCCAGGCGCTGCTGCTCACGGTCGGGTCGGTCGCGCAGTGCGCGGTCCCGTGGGTGCTCGCGCACGAGCTGACCACCGCCGGAGCCGACCCGGTCCGGCGCTGCGCCGCGGTCTCGTTCGCCGCCCTGGCCAACGCCGCCGGTGGCCTGGCCGCGGCGCTGCCGGCCGCGCTCGTGGCCACCCAGTTCGCGGCCGCCCAGGGCACCCTGGTGATCGCCGCCTCGGTCGTCGCCGTCTTCCTGTCCAACACCACGATCGGCTGGCTACAGGGCGAACGCCGCTTCGGCCTGCTCGCCCTGCTGACCGTCGGCGAGGTGGTAGTGAAGATCGTCGTCGGCCTCGGCCTGGTCCTCGCGGGCTTCCGCGGGGCCGGCGCACTCGCCGGGTTCGCGGCGGGCGCGCTGTTCGCGGTCGCGCTCGGCATGGTGTGGATGCGGCACGACCTGCGCCCGGCACCCACGATGGGACACCTGCGCAGGTCGCTGCGTACGACGGCCGCGATGACCGCGATGCAGGGCCTGCTCGCGGTACAGGCCAACCTCGACGTGCTGCTGGTCGCCGTGCTGCCGGTCCAGGTCCGGGCGCAGGCCGACTACCAGGCCGCGGCCGTCCTCGGCCGCATCACGGTCTTCGTCTCGGCCGGGCTGGCGGTCGTGCTGTTCCCGCTGGTCGCCACGGCCCGGGACCGGTTGGGCGTGCTACGGGCGGCGATGGGCGGCTATGCGCTGATCGCGGTCGGCGTGACCGCGGCCCTGCTGACCACCCCGGCCGGCCTGTTCCGCCTGGTCATCCCGGGTCAGTTCGCCTCGTCGGACACGCTGCTGCCACTGCTGGCCGCCGGCGGCCTGTGCACGGGCGCGGCGGGCCTGGTCACGGCCTATCTGCAGGCGATCGAGCGCTACCGGACGGCGATCACCGCCCAGGCGGCGGGCCTGGCGGCAACGGCGCTGGCGATCGGCATCGGCTGGAAGGCCGACGGCACGGTCGGCATGGCGGCGGGGGCCGCGGCGGGCGCTTTCGGTACGGCGGTGCTGCTGCAGGTGCTGGCCCACCAGACCTGGAAGCGGGCCCTGCCGATTCCGGCGTGGTCGCTCGGCCTGCTCGCGGTGCTCGCCGGGGTGCTGTGGTCGTTGCGCGCGCACCCGGTCACGTGGGCGGCCGTGACGGCGGCGGTCGGCGCCGCTTGCGGTTACGTCCTGCTCCGCGTACGCCGTCCGGCCGCGCCGCCCGCGCCCTCGCCCGCGCCGCCCTCCTCTGCGGCGCCCTCGTCCGCGCCGCGCTCGTCCGCGCCGTCCTTTTCCGCGCCGTCCTTGTTCGCGCCCTCCTCGTCCGCGTCGCCCTCGTCCGCGTCGCCCTCATCCGCGCCGCGCTGGCCCGCGGGGATACCTCGCTCACCCGTGCCGTCGCGTTCTCCGGTTGCGCCGGCCCGCGGGGCCGTGCGGGCCGCGACGTCCGTACCCTTCCCGGGCCCCTACCTCTTCGTCTCCCCGCACCTCGACGACTGCGTGCTGTCGTGCGGCGCCCTGATGTCCGCGCTGCCGCCGGGCGATGTCGTCGTGGTGACCCTGTTCACCGCGGCCGACCCCGGCCCGCTCTCCCTCTCCGCCCGGACCTACCTGCGGCAGTGCGAGGCGGACGATCCGTCGTCGCTCTACCAGGTGCGCCGCCACGAGGACCGCGACGTCCTGGCCCGGCTCGGCGCCGAGGCGGTGCACCTCGGCCTGACCGAGGCGCTGTTCCGCCGGCACCCCTCAGCCCTGCGGGCACGGGCCGGCCGCTGGCTGCCCGACCTCGCCCTGACCTATCCCACCTTCCGCTTCCACGTCGCTGCCGGTGCCCTGTCCCAGCACGACGAACCGCTCGTCCACCGGGCCGCGGCCGAGATCGTCGCGCTCGTCGAACACCACCGGCCGCGTACGGTCCTGCTGCCGCTCGGCATCGGCGGCCACGTCGACCACCTGGTCACCCGCGAGATCGGCCGATGGCTGCCCGACCTGGCCGTCTACTACGCCGACTTCCCGTATTCGATGCGGGACGCTCCGGACGAGCTGTTCACCCGGCGGCTCGGGCTCACCCCGATCGACTGGCACGCCGGCGTCGCCGCCAAGACCGGCCTGATCCGCGGCTATCGCTCGCAGTTCCCGTCGCTCTTCCCGGACGGCACGGTCCCCGCCCGCCCGGAACGCTATTTCGTGCCCTCGCGGCGACTGGTGATGCAGTGAGGAAGCCTCGCGTCGTCGTCTCGGTCTTCGACCATCCCGCCTACTCGGGCGGCGCCCAGGTCGTCGTGCGCCGGATCATCGAGACGCTCAGCCACGACCACGAGGTGGTGCTGGTGACTGTCCGCTGCGCGGTCGACTGGGCCGGCATGCGCAGCGGCATCAAGGTGATCAACCTGCCGGTAGCCTGGGCCGGCCCTCGCCTCAGCCAGCTGCTCTATCACCCGCTGCTGCTGCTCACCGCCCTGTTCCTGCGGCACGACCTGTGGATCGAGAGCTTCACCCCACCGATCTCGTCCAGCCTCGTTCCGCTGGTGACCCGTCGCCCGGTGGTCGGCCTCGCCCAGGCCCTCGCCGCGCGGGAGATGGTCCGCAAATACCGGCTGGGGTTTCTTCTGCGGTTGGAACGGGCCGCGCTGCGCCTCTACCGGCACGTCGTGGTTCTCAATCCGTTCGACCTTCGCGTCGTGGGGGAGTGCAATCCCCGCGCGCAGGTCCGCCTGATTCCCAACGTGATTCCGATGCCGGCGACCCCGATGCCGGCGACACCGTGCGGCGGCTCGGGCGACTTCGCCCTCTTCCTGGGCCGCCTCGACATCACCCAGAAGGGCCTGGACCTGCTGGCCGAGGCGTACCGGCGGGCCGGCCCGGGCGCCCTCCCGCTGGTCGTCGCGGGCGCCGGCACCGGCTCCGCCGAGCAGCACCTCGCCGAGCTGATCCGCCCGGTCGCCGACCGCGTCCGCCCGGTCGGGCACGTGCACGGCGAGGCGAAGGAGGGGCTGCTCGCCGGCGCCGGGTTCGTGGTGATGCCGTCCCGGGAGGAGTCGTTCGGGCTGGTCGCGCTGGAGGCGATGGCGCACGGCAAGGCGATCGTCCACTTCGATCTGCCGCAGCTGTCGTGGATCCCGGACGACTGCGGGGTCAAGGTCCCCCGCTTCGACGTCGCGGGCCTGGTCAAGGCGATCGAGGAACTGTCCGGCGACCCCGCCCGGCGGGCCGGCCTGGGCCGCAACGCGCGGGCATTCACCGAGCGGCACAACGCCGAGGGCGGCCCCGACGCGTACGCCGAACTCGTCTCGGCCATCCTCAGCGGCACCTGAGGCCGGATGGTCGTGCGATCGGCTAACCGTAGGCGCGGGCCTGGAGCGTGAACAGTTCGGCGTAGAGCCCGCGGGCGGTCATGAGCTCGCGGTGGGTGCCGCATTCGGCGAGCCGCCCGTGGTCGAGGACGACGATGAGGTCGGCCATGCCCACGGTGGAGAAGCGGTGGGAGATGAGCACCGTGATGCCGCCGTCCTCCCGTCCGGCCTGCCCGGCTGAGGACGCGTAGCGCTCGAACAGGTCGTGCTCGGCGGAGGCGTCGAGGGCCGCGGCGGGCTCGTCGAGGATCAGCAGCAGGGGATGCCGCCGCATCAGGGTGCGGGCCAGGCCCACCGTCTGCCACTGGCCGCCGGACAGCTCCGTGCCGTCGGCGTAGGAGTGGCCGACGTAGCCGTCCAGTCCGCCGGGGACCGCGCGCAGGACCCGGTCCGCGCGGGCCTTTCGCGCGGCGGCGGCGACCGCCTCGGTGTCGCCGGCGCGGGCGATGTCGCCGTGCCCGATGCTCTCGCCGAGGGTCAGCTCGATGTGGTGGAAGTCCTGGAACAGGGTGGCCACGCGGGAGCGCCAGCGGGCGGGGTCGAGCGCGGCCAGGTCCTGGCCGTCGACGAGGATCCGGCCGCCGGTCGGCCGGTACAGGCCGCACAGCAGCTTCACGAGGGTGGTCTTGCCGGCCCCGTTCTCGCCGACCAGGGCCACCACCGACCCGGCCGGGATGTGCATCGAGACCTCGGACAGTACGGGCCGTTCCGCGCCGGGGTAGGTGAACGAGACGTCCTCGAGCGTGATCCCGTGGGTCAGTCGTTCCGGAACGCCCGCGGCGTGCGGCGTACCGGCCGCAAGGGTGACCGACCGCAGGTCGCCGATCCGGTCGGTTGTCCCCCCGGCGATCTGCAGCAGCGACAGCACCCCGAGGGCGCCGGAGACCTGAACGCTCACCTGCACCGCGAGGGTGATGACGAGGACCAGGTCGCCGACGGAGGCCTGCCCGTGCCGCGCCCGGTACAGCTCCAGCACGACGGCGCCGCCGTAGCCGAGGGCGAAGAACCCCTGGCCGATCGCCCGGTACACCGCGGCTTTGAGCTGGGCGTGCCACATCGCGGTGGTCACCTCCTCCCAGGCGTCCCGCCGGCGGCGCAGGATCTCGTCCTCGGCGCCGGAGAGCCGCAACTCCCGGACCGGCCCGGTGCTGGTCGCGAGTTCGAGCAGGTGCTTGGCGAGCCGTAGCCGCCCGGCCGTCCGTTCCCGGGCGCGTTCCACCGTGGACTGTGCCGTCCGTTCGAGCAGCACCGGTACCACGGCGCACAGCGGCAGGATCGCGAACAACGGGCTGACCAGGACGAGGAGAACGACGGTGATGATCATCTGCAGCAGCAGGCCGGCGAGCTGCAGTACCCCCTCCAGGGACCGGGACGTGGCGAACAGGCCGTCGCGAACCAGGTCCACGTTGTCGGCCACATCGGGCCGGTCCAGGTGATCGATCCGGGGTGGCCCGTTCACCAGGTCCATGAGCTCGCCGCGCAGCCGCATCTCCAGCGCCTCCGACACCCGGGAGAGATCCAGGTGGCAGAAATGGCCGAGCATGATCTGGGCGACCAGCGCGACCGAGGCGAGCACCGCCGCGGCCAGCGCGGGCCCCGCGCGGTGGGCCAGCACGTCGTCGGTGAGCTCGCCCAGCTCCAGGGCGGCCAGCGGAGCGGCGGCGAAGAGGGTGACCGCGAGCACCGTCGCGCGCAGCAGTCGCACCGCGTCCACCCGCAGACCCAGGGCGAACAGGAAGCGAGCCGTCCGGAAAACCGTCATGCGAACCGCCGTGCCTGCAGCTCGAACAGTGCCGCGTATTGCCCGCCGGCTCCCATGAGCTCTTCATGGCTGCCCTGCTCGGTGATCCGCCCGCCGTCGAGGACCACGATCCGGTCCGCGCGCCGTACCGTGGAGAACCGGTGGGAGATGACCACCGTCGTCAGCCCGCGGGTGAGTTCCAGGAACCGGTCGAAGAACGCGACCTCGGCGCGGACGTCCAGCTGCGCGGTCGGCTCGTCCAGGACGAGCACCGAAGCGCCTGCCTGCACGGCGAACAGCGCACGGGCCAGGGCGATCCGCTGCCACTGCCCGCCCGACAGGTCCACCCCGCCGGGGTACCGGCTGGACAACACGGTCGCCGGGCCGTCCGGCAGCGTCGCGATCACCTCGGCGGCACCCGCCCACTCGACGGCCCGTTGCAGGGCCGCCGGGTCCCCCATGTGCCCGGGTGCGCCGAGCCCGACGTTGGCGGCCGCGTCGAGCTCGTACCGGACGTAATCCTGGAAGATCACCGCCAGGCGCCGCTGCCACGACCGGGCGTCGAACTCGTGCAGGCCGACCCCGTCCACGCTGATCCGCCCGCCGGTGGGCTCGTACAGCCTCGAGAGCAGCTTGACCAGGGTGGTCTTGCCCGCCCCGTTCAGCCCCACGATCGCGGTCGACGTGCCCGCCGGGAACTGGAGGTCAAGCTCCCGCAGCACCTTCCGGCCGCGGCCCGGGTAGGAGAAGCTCACCTGCTCGAACGCGATACCGCGGACGGGCACCGGCCCGGCCGGCCGGGCACCGGGCCGCAGCCGGTCCGGTGACCGCTGTGCGGCGGCCCGCTCGATCTCCAGCATCGCCTCGTAGGCCCGCATGCCCTCCTGGGTCGGGGAGTCGGCCTCCGGGAAGTACACCCCGAACCGCAGCGGGATGAGGATCGCCTGCAGGCCCAGCGACAGGCCCAGCACGCTCAGCCCGCCGCGGTCGGCGGCGTCGCGCAGCATGACCAGCACGGCCAGGGCCCCCGCCAGCACCACCAGGCTGTACACCGTGAACGGCACGACGCGGATCCGGCGGCGGGCGCGCCACAGCGGGCGCAGGTAGGAATCGGAGTCGCGGTCACCGCGCTCCCGCCACCACGGCAGCGTCCCCAGCACCCGGATCTCCTTGGCGGCGGCCGGCGAGCTGCCGGTGTCGAGGATGTAGTACGCCTTGCGCCGGGCCGCGGCGGTACGGCTCCTGAGCAGCGAGTACCGGCTTTGCGCGCCCCGCTCCCCGAACCGGGCGACCAGCGCCGCCGCCGTGATCGCCAGCGCGGCCGCCGGGCCGAGCACCACCCCGGTGATCACCACGCCCCCGGCGAGCTGCGTGTACCGGGCGACCAGTGCGATCAGCCCCGCGACGGCAGCCCCCGGGGTGGTGGAGTGCTCCGTCAGGCCCCGGCGGGCATCACCCATCCGGTCGAGGACGTCCGGCTGTTCCAGCAGGTCGATCGGGGCCTCGGTCAGCGTGGTCCGGATGAGCCGCCGGGCGCATGCCCCGTCCACCCGCCGGCTGATCAGCTCGGTGAACGCGGCCTGGAACGGCGAGAGCACAGCCTGCAGCAGCAGCGAGACCACCGCCAGGCCCACCGCGAGCAGGACCCCGCCCCCCTTCGCGGCTCCCACGACCCGCTCGACGGCCACGCTGGTGCCGATCACGAAGCCCAGGGGCAGCACGCCGATCAGCAGATTGAGGGCCGTCGCGACGACGGCGACCCGGCCCGCCACGGGAAGCAGCCGGATGATCGACCACCAGCTGCGCCGGCGTCGCTGGAACTGAGACATTGCTCCCCTGATCAGGCAGGACGACCCGGCAGCACAAGCGAGTGACTGCCGACAGGACACTGGTCCGGCGGTGCGCCCGGCACTGACCCCAGCGGGGCAGGCAAAGAGGCCGCGGCTGACACAGCCGCGGCACCGCCGCTAAGCGGCGGTAACAGCGAAGCAACCCATGGCGCCACCGTAGCGGACGGAGCCGGCGCGGTCATCCGAGTTGACTCGGGTCCGGCTAACCCCACCAGAAATGGTGGCGCTGGCGGGATCGAGCCGCGTGCACGTTCTTCATAGGTTCGGTTGACGACCCGAAACTCGTGAAGGGACACACCATGCGAGGAGCTCACCCCGTACGCGCAGCCGTCGCCGCGACGCTGGCCGGCGCCCTGGTTCTGGCCGGCACTGCTTCCGCCGCCGAAGCCGGCGGCCGGAGCGGGCTGCAGTCGGCCGTGGACGATCTGCACGCCATCGGCATCACGGGCGTGCAGGGCCTGAGCCGGGCCGGCGGCCGCACGACGACGGCGCGGTCCGGCGTCGCGAACGTCGACACCGGGGCGCCGGTGCCGCTCAACGGCTACTTCCGGATGGGCAGCGACACCAAGACGTTCGTGTCGGTGGTTCTCCTGCAGCTGGTCGGCGAGGGGCGGCTGTCGCTGGACGACCCGGTGCAGCGCTGGCTTCCCGGCGTGGTGTCGGGCAACGGCAACGACGGCCGGAAGATCACCGTACGGGAGTTGCTGCAGCACACCAGCGGCATCGCCAACTACACCGACGACCTCAGCGCGCTCGGGTCGGCGGAGGGGTACCGCGCGCACCGGTTCGACCACTACGAGGCGGCCGACCTGGTCGCGCTGGCGATGAAGCACCCGCCGCTGTTCGCCCCCGGCACGTCGTGGAGCTACTCCAACACCAATTACATCCTGGTGGGGATGATCATCAACAAGGTGACCGGACGATCGTGGGCCCGGGAGGTCGACGACCGCGTTCTGGTGCCGCTGCACCTGCATCAGACCTATGTGCCGGGCGACGACGCGACGCTGCGGAACCCGCACGCCGAGGGCTACAACCAGTTCACGCCCGGCGGCCCGCTCGTCGACACCACCGTCTTCAACCCGACCGTCGCCGACGCCGCCGGCTCGATGGTCAGCACGCCGACCGACCTCGCCCGCTTCTGGACGGCGCTGCAGAGTGGCCGGCTGCTCGCCCCGGCGCAGATGGCGCAGATGCACCGCACCGTACCGGCGCCCGGCCTGTCGGACGCGTTCCCGGGCGCACGCTACGGCCTGGGAGTCATGTGGATCACGGACCGCTGTGGCGGCTTCTGGTCGCACGGGGGAGACGTGCCCGGCATGAGCACCATCAACGGCGTCAGCCCGGACGCCAAGCGCGTGGTCGTGCTGTCGTTGAGTACCGAGCTGGCCGACCAGACGAGCGAACTGGCGATCTACAAGCGCGCGCACGAGCTGATCGACGACACCTTCTGTCAGTGAATGTCCTCATCGGACAGGGCCTGGACGGTCAGCCGCGTCCGGCCGGTGACGACCAGATGCGACGAGGTCTCCAGCGCGGCGCGCACCGACGCCCGGTCGGCGAGCAGGGCGCGGGAGAGCTCGTCGAGGGTGGTGGTCATCCGGCCGGCCGGCGACCAGGAGGCGAGCGCGTAGATGTCGTCGTCCAGGGCCTCGGGCCGGAACGTCTGCGGGTTGCGCACCAGCCAGGTCGGCCGGCTCGGACGGGCGGCCCAGAACCGTACCGTCCAGTCGAAGCTCCGGCCCCGGGCGACCCGGCACACGCGGGCCCGGTAGTGGCCGGGCTCGCCGAGCGCGAGTCCCGTCGACGAGAAGCCCGTGGTCGTGGTGAGGTGGATGAAGCCGGTGCGACAGAAGTACGGCGTCTCGACGACGTCGCCCCACGGTCCGGTCTCCGGTGCCGGCTCGCCGTCGTGCACCTCGATCAGCACCCGCTGGTCGGAGTCGGTGGCGTCGAGCTGGAGGAACCCGGCCCCGGCCCGGGCCACGGTGCCCCACAGCGAACCACTGGACTCGTCCAGGAGGCCGCCGCTGTCGGCGTCGTCGAACTGCCCGTGCGGATCGTCGTCGCGGATGACGACGCTGCCGAACTCGGGGCCGTACGCCTCCTCGTGCAACTGCGCGATCATCCCCACGTTTCAGCAGCCTAGGCCGGATCGGGTCGCCCGGTGGCCGAAGCGTCGCGGTAGCGGCGGGTCTTGAGCAAGCGTGCGAGCAGGCCCAGGGCAACCAAATCCATGATGTTGGATGCGTGAAGCGCGTAACCGTGGTAGGTCAGAGAGATGACGGCGACAGCGGGACTGTTCCGGCGTAAGCCGGTCGAGGACATCACCGACGAGACCCGGACCGACCTCAACCGTTCGCTGGGGCTGTTCCAGCTGACCGCGATCGGCGTCGGCGGCATCATCGGCGCCGGGATCTTCGCGCTGGCCGGCGCGGTCGCGCACGAGACCGCCGGGCCGGCCGTGCTGATCTCCTTCCTGATCGCGGGCGTGGCCAGCGCGGCCGCGGCGCTCTCCTACGCCGAGTTCACGGGCATGATCCCGAAGGCCGGTTCGGCGTACACCTACGGCTATGCCGTGCTGGGCGAGATCGTCGGCTGGTTCATCGGGTGGGACCTGCTGCTGGAATACACCGCGATCGTCGCGGTGGTGGCGATCGGCATCTCCGGCTACTTCTCGTTCCTGATGTCGGACGTCGGCGTGCACCTGCCGGCCTGGATGCTGGGCGCACCGGGCACCGGCACCGGTCATAAGGTCGATCTGTTCGCTGTTCTGCTGTGTCTACTGATCGCCTATCTGCTCAACCTCGGCATCCGGGCGGCTGCCCGCACCGAGACCGCGGTCGTC
This sequence comes from Actinoplanes sp., assembly GCA_036402935.1. GTDB lineage: Bacteria > Actinomycetota > Actinomycetes > Mycobacteriales > Micromonosporaceae > Actinoplanes. The sequence goes on along the minus strand of DASWRZ010000371.1, from coordinate 63 downwards.
GCGGTCAAGGTGGCCGTCGTGTTGCTGGTCGTGATCGTCGGCGTCTTCCACGTGCACTCGTCG
>DASWRZ010000370.1:0-10632 GCA_036402935.1 Actinoplanes sp. | reverse complement strand
GCGGCGCTGCAGGGCGGCCTGCTGATCATGCAGTCCCGCGACTCGATCGAGCCGCTGGCGGCCGCCCTCGACGGAGCGCTCGACATGCTGCGCTACCACGCAGCAAGCCAAGACGGTATGTCATTGGGGACCGTTGCTGGTCAGTAGGTCGAGTCGGCCGCCCCGGCGGGAGCAGATGAGGGCACAGGCCAGGGACGCCTTCGTCTCGTAGTGGCAGACCAGGCGCCGAACCGGATGACTCACGGGAGGCAGCCGTTCGACGACGTAGTGGTGCCGGCCGATTCGGTTTCGAGGATTCGGTACCTTTGCGGGCGATCCGAGCGGTGACATTGCGGCACGCAGCAGTTCCCGGCAGCCGAGGCAGTCGTAGCCCTTGGCACCGTGCCGCAGCCGGGTTTACGTCGATCCACGGGCCCGGGCCCGGTCAGTTCCCCTTTTTCACCGCGTGGACGTGCATGCTGTGGATGCTCGCCCGCGACCAGTCGAGGTGCCGGCGACACTGAGGATGTCGAGTACCGCGTGGTGTAGGGCGGTCATCATGCCGGCCGCGGTCCATTCGGCGAACCGGCGGTGGGCCAATGCACCCCCAACGATTCGGGGAGTTTGCGCCAGGAACAGCCGGACTCCAAAACGTACATGCTGGCCGCGAGCATGGCCCGATCATCGGTTCGTCGACGGCCGTCGCCCTGATGCCTTTGCGGGTGTGCCGGCAGCGACGGCTGCGCAACGTGCCACAACGCGACCGGGCAGTCTTTCTCCACGTCGCCCGGGACCGCTCAACGAGTGACCGTGGGATTCAAAACCCCCAGCGACACACGGTCTCAGCGGCACCGCCAGCACACGCAGCACCCCCAGCACACCGAGCACCGCGCCACGCCACGCCACGCCGCACCACGCCACGCCGCACCACGCCGCACCCGCCAGCAAACGCCGGTCCGAGCCGGACCACCAGCACAAGCTGGCCGCCCGCACGAGCTGGCCGCCCGCACACGCCGGGCCACCCGCACACGCCAGGCCACCCGCACACGCCAGGCCACCCGCACACGCCGCGCCATCCGCACACGCCGGACCGCCACCCCAAGCTGCGCCCACGCCGGGCCGACAGCGCCCGCCTCGCCGCCTCCACATGACCAACGCACACCGGACCGCCCGCGCACGCTGCGCCTCGAGGGCACGCCACGCCGCCTTCCACGCCGGACCAGCACACAGCGGACGACCAGCGCACACCAGACCACCAGCCGACACCGGACCGCCCGCGCACGCTGCGCCTCGAGGGCACGCCGCGCCGCCTTCCACGCCGGACCAGCGCACAGCGGACCGCCAGCGCACACCGGACCACCAGCGCACAGCGGACCGCCCGCGCACAGCGGACCGCCCGCGCACAGCGGACCACCAGCGCACACCGGAGCACCAGCGCACACCGGACCGCCCGCGCACGCTGCGCCTTGAGGGCACGCTGCGCCGCCCCCGTGATCGGCCGGACGAGATTACGCCCAGGGCAGGCTCGAGCGGGCCTGCCAGTAGGCGTCCGGCTTCTCGGCCATCGTGGACAGCCGGTCGTCGTGCGTGGCGCTCAGGGTCAGCGATTCGGCGGAGAGGTTGGCTGCCAGTTGCCCGGTGGTCGCCGCGCCGGAGAGGACGATGCGGGCCCACGGCTGCCGCAGGACCGCGGCCAGCGCGACCGTATCCGGCGTACTCCCCAGCTCGGCCGCGATGCCCGCCAGCGGGCCGCCGGGGGCGGCCAGCCGCCCGTTGGCCATCGCCTCCTTGACGATGACCAGGCAGCCCGCGTCGTGGGCCTCGGACAGGGCCGGCCCGGCGCTCGTCTCGAGCACGTTCCACGTCGCCTGCACGCTGCGGAACAGTGGCATGCCGTCGACCGTGACGTCGAGCGCCGCCCGGATGGTCGGACCCTGCGCCGGGCCGCTCGTGGAGAAGCCCACCGCGACCCCCTCCGCCGCCAGCCCGGCCAGGCGGTGGTGCAGGGCGGCATCGGTGAGCGCCGGGCTCTCCGGGGTGAGCGAGTGGATGTGATAGATGTCGAGCCGGTCGCCGAGCAGCGCGCGGGTCTCGCCGATCTGCCGCTCGAAGGTGGCGAGGCCGTGGTCCTTGACCTCGTGCACCGCCGCGTCGAGGCGCCAATCCCCGACATAGGTATAGCCCCACTTGCTGCCGACCACCACATCACGCCCGACCGGGTGGGTGGCGAGCCAGCCGGCCAGGAACTCCTCGGCCCGCCCGTACGACCGGGCCGTGTCGAAGTAACGCACGCCCGCCGCGTGGGCCGCGTCGAGCAGCTCGCCGACCCGTGCCCGCATGGCGCCGACCGTCCGGTCGTCCGGCAGGTCGTGGTCGCGGCCCAGGTTGATGTAGCCGGGGCGGCCCACCGCGGCCAGCCCGAGCCCGATGCGCGGGGCGCCCGCCAGCCGGTCGATCATCGTCATGCCGTCCATCTCATCATGGTCGGCACGGCGGGGGGTCGGGCTAGTTTGGGCCTGTGGACAGGCGAGCGGTCTACCCGGGCACCTTCGATCCGTTCACCGAGGGCCACCGCGACGTGGTAGACCGGGTGCGGCGGCTGTTCGGCCGGGTCATGCATGACCACTCTGCTGGTGCCGGCCCGGCCGTCGCCGGCCACCGTCTCGTCGACGTCGGTCAGGCGATCACCAGCCGCCCGATCGCCCCGTCCCGCACCGTGAACCGCTGCTCCAGGTCGGCCACGCCACCGGGGAAGTCTCCCTCGAGGTGGATCGCGACGATCCAGTCGTCCCCGTCCCGCCGGGCACCGGTGACCGTGCTCGTATACGTCCACTGGCTCGATGCCTGGTGACGCCATGCGCTGATCTCGCGCGTACCCGTAAAAGTCCTGCCCTCGTCGGTGACGGAGGCATCCGGGGCGAAGGCCCGGACCGCCGCATCGTCGTCCTTGGCCGCGTTCGCCGTCAGGTAGGCCCGCACCGCGGCGGGCATCTCGATCTCGGTCATGAGATCAGCGTGGCCGCTCCGGCTCGGCGAGGGTCAAACGCTGGACTCTCCCCCGAGGGCAGGGTGCAGACTCGCCCCGTGTTGACGATCGGCGAGTTCGCCCAGCTGACCCACCTGAGCATCCGCACCCTGCGGCGCTACCACGAGGCCGGCCTGCTCGAACCGGCCCGCGTCGACCAGTCCTCCGGCTATCGCTACTACTCCCCCGACCAGATCCCGTCCGCCCAGGTCATCCACCGCCTGCGCGAGCTCGACCTGCCGCTGGCCGACGTCAAGGCCGTGCTCGCCACCTCGTCCCCCGACGAACGGGCCGCCCTGGTCAGCGACCATCTGCAGCGCCTGGAAGACCAGCTGGCCCGCACCCGCGCCGCCGTGGCGTCACTCCAGCGTCTGCTGAAACCAACTTCCGGGCTGTCGCCCGAGATCCGGTCCGAGCCGGCGACTTCGGTCGCGGCCATTGACGGTACGGTCGGGGAGGCCGAGATCCTGTCCTGGTACGCCGGAGCCATGGCCGAGCTGGATGCCGCCCTCCCGGCCGCGACCGGTGCTCCCGGCGGCCTCTACGACAACGAACTGTTCACCGAGGGCCGGGGCCACGCCCTGGTCTATCGCGCCGCCCCGGGCCCCATCCGCACCGTCGGGCGCGTCCACGAGGCCACCCTGCCGCCGGTCGAACTGGCCCTGGTGGTCCATCCCGGCGACCACGACACCATCAACGTGACGTACGCCGAGCTCGGTCAGTGGGTGGCCACGCACGCCTTGGCCGTGGCTGGCCCGGTGCGGGAGCGCTACCTGTGCGGGCCGCGCGACACCCCCGACGCATCCGCCTGGCGCACCGAGATCGGCTGGCCCGTCTTCCGCCTCGCCGGGACGGACCAACCAGCCGAGCCGCGCTAGCGGGCAGTCCCACCGCGAGGCCGGTTCTGGGTGACGCTGTCCGGTGCGCTGGGCGAAGCGGCCCTCCGCGACGAGATCGAGAAGCTGCGACCGCCCGGCGCCGGCTCGGTCAGCCTGCTGCGCCTGCTCGACGTGGCGGTCTGGATGCGGCACAGCGGATCCGGAAACGCCCGGAAGGCCCGCTCGGAAGCGGGCGTGCGGGAGCCCGGCGAGGGCTAGCACGGCAGCTCGGCTCAGGCGGTTCCGACCACCCGGTCGCGGCCGCCGCGCTTCGCCGTGTAGAGGTGGTGGTCGGCCAGCTCCAGCAGGTCGCTCACGCTGTGGGGGCCGTTCAGGGCCGTCGTCACGCCGATGCTGGTGGTGACCGGAAGGCCGTGGGTGACGCCCGACCAGTCGTGGCCGCGGATGCGCAGGCGGAGCTCCTCGCACCGGAGCTGGGCCTCGCGGGCGTCGACGTCCGGGAGGATCAGCAGGAACTCCTCGCCGCCCAGGCGGGCCGCGACCGTACGGTCGGTGGCGGCCTCCGACAGCAGCTGGCCGATCTGGCGCAGCACCGTGTCGCCGGTGTTGTGGGACAGGGTGTCGTTGATGCGCTTGAAGTGGTCGAGGTCGACGATGGCCAGCGAGATCGGGGTGCGCCGGGCCGCCGCCTCGGCCAGCAGGGCGGGCAGGCGCTCGTCGACGTACCGGCGGTTGTAGAGGCCGGTCAGGGCGTCGCGGTGGGCGAGCTCGCGGAGTTCCTCGCTGACCCGGCGGGCCTCGGTGGCGTCGTACGCGGCCTGCAGCGCGTGGGCCCGGGCCTCGCGCTGGGCCGAGTGCAACGCGGTGGCCTCGGCGTAGAAGACGCGGTGTTCCTCGTACGCCTCCCGGTAGCGGCCCATGTCGGCGTAGAGCGCGGCCTGCCCCTCGCGGGCCTGGGCGCGGATCAGCCGCAGGTTGCGTTCCTCGGCCATGGCCGCGCCCGCATCCAGGGCGTCCTGGGCCTCGGCGTAGCGGTGGCCCAGGCGCAGTGTCTCGGCCATGGTGAGCAGGCAGGTGGCGAGGGCGTCACCCTCGTTGCCGGCGACCTTGGAGTTCGGTTCGAGGACGGGGGCCAGGGTGGCCGCGGCCCGGTCGTAGTCGCCGCTCATCATCTCGACGCGGGCGATCGTGTCGAGCTGGCCGGCGCTGAGCGGGAAGTTCTGTTCGGCGGCGACGTCGCGCATCTGCTGGGCGTACTGCAGGGCGAGCGGCTCGTCGTCGCGTTCGAAGGCGGTGTACGCCATGTTGTTGAGCACCTGGGCGATCAGCTCGCCGTCGCCGAGGGCCCGCGCGATGTCGAGCGATTCGCCGAAGCGCCGGTCGCCGTCGGCGGAGTGGCCGTTCTCGTCGAGGGCGATCGCGAGGGTGAGCAGGTGCCGGGCCCGGATGCCGGCGTCGGCGTCCTCGGGCAGGCACGACAGGCCCTGCAGCGCGTGGGTGTGGGCCGAGGAGACGTCGCCGACCAGGCGGTAGAAGAGGGAGACCTCGCGGTGGGCGCGGGCCAGGAGGTACGAGCTGCCCTGCCGCTGAGCCCACGCGAGGATCTGATGGGCCTGCCGGCCGCCGTCCTCGATGCCGCCCTCGCGCATCATCACGCTGATCACCAGAAGGCGGCAGCGCTGCACCAGGTCGGCCTCGCCGAGTTCCTCGGCCCGCTGCATGAGCGCGGTGGCCGGCTCGGTGAGCGTACGCAGCGCGGAGACCGGCCGCCCCTCCAGCTCGGAGACGGCCGCGGCCAGCTGTGCAACCTCACCGTCGGCCGGGGCCGTCGCCGGCCCGGCCGGCGCTATCGCCTCAGTGGTCACGTGTTGCCTCCGCCGCCTTTGCATCGGGTTGCCCTCTGATCGGCTCCCGGCGGCCCGGATGTAGGAAACCCCGGCGGACAATGTCTGCGTGGTGATCGAGGCGGATGTCGCGGTGGTCGGGGCCGGCATTGCCGGCGTGTCGGTGGCGTACGAGCTGAGCGCGCGGCGGTCGGTGGTGGTGCTGGAGCAGGAGGGCCAGGCGGCCTACCACACCACCGGCCGGTCGGCGGCGATGTTTCTGGAGAGCTATGGCAGCCCCGAGGTGCGGGAACTGACGGCCGAGAGCCGCGCCGTCTTCGACGAGGCGGGCCCACTGCTCAGGCCCCGTACCTTCCTTTGGGTCGCCCCGAGCCCGCAGCTTTCTGAATTGTCCCATATGTCGAAACAACTGCCTGACCTGGAACCGCTGACCGGTCGCGAAGCCGAAGACCAGTGCCCACCGCTGCGAGCCGGCTGGTGCGCGGCCGCGCTGAAGGAGCGGAACGCCGAGGAGATCGACGTGCTCGGCCTCCACCAGCACTATCTGGGCAACGCCAGGCGCCGCGGCGCCCGAATCGTCCTCGGCGCCCGGGTCGAGGCCGCAGACCACGACGGCACCCGCTGGCATCTGACCACAGAAGCAGGCCCGGTCAAGGCCGAGGTGGTGGTCAACGCCGCCGGCGCCTGGGCCGACCAGGTCGCGGCGACCCTCGGCACCGACCCGATCGGCCTGAGGCCGCTGCGCCGGACCGCCGCCGTGGCCCGGGCCGACGCGGTCGACCCCACCTGGCCCCTCGTCGCCGACGTGGGGGAAACCTTCTACTTCCGCCCCGAAGGCGCCAACGTCCTGCTCTCCCCCGCCGACGAAACCCCCAGCGAGCCCTGCGATGCTCGCCCCGACGACCTCGATGTCGCCCTGGCCCTCGATCGGGTCAACGAGGCGACCACCCTGGGGTTGAGGAGTGTTGTCACGGCCTGGGCCGGCCTGCGTACCTTCACCCCGGACCGCAACCCGGTGGCCGGCGCCGACCCGGCGGCCGGCGGCAAGGGGCTCTTCTGGCTGGCCGGCCAGGGCGGCTACGGCATTCAGATGGCCCCCGCCCTGGCCAAACTGGCGGCGGGAGCCGTTCTGGGAGAAGCCGCCGTCCCCGACGCGCTCAGCATCGAGCGCTTCCGGAGCTAGAGCGCGACGAACCGGAGCCCCTTCGCGACCAGCGCCGGGATCACCGCGTTCAGAGCCTCATAGGTCTGCGATCGATCCCCGCCGCCGTCGTGACAGAGCAGGATCTGCCCCGGCCGCGCCACGAGCAGCTTGTTCTTGATGTGCGGCACACCCGGCCGCGACCAGTCCCGCGGGTCGTCGCTCCAGTCGAGCGGGACCAGCCCCGCCTTCGCCGCCTCCTGCAGCACGGTCGGCGACCAGTCACCGCCGGGCGAGCGGAAGAGCTTCGGCGCGTACCCGGTGGTCTTCTGGATCTTGGCCTGGGCCCGCTCGATCTCCTTGCGCACCTGGTCGTGCGACTTGCCGGCCAGCTTCTCCGGATGACTCCACGTGTGGTTGGCCAGCTGGTGACCGGCTCTGGTCACCGACTGGGCGACGCTCTCGTGCCCGAGCACCTGGTTGCCGATCATGCAGAACGTCGCCGGCACGTGGTACTTGTCGAGCAGCCGCAGGATCTTCGGCGTCCAGACCGGGTGCGGCCCGTCGTCGATGGTCAGCGCGATCGCATCGGCCGGGAACGCCGGCGCCCCGGTCATCCGCCGATAGTCGCTCAGCGTGAAGACCGGCTTGTGCTGCACCGGCAGCGTCACGACCTTGGCCTTCTCGGTCGGCGACGCCGGCCGCGGTCGCACGGTCGCCCGGGCGACCGGCAGCCTCTCCGGCGGCTTCGCCGCGGAGATCTCAAAATCGGCGGCGCCGGCCAGGAGAGCGAGTCCGGCCGCTGACGGTACGGCGATGAGCACGCGCCGCCTCGCCACGGGGTGCCCGTCCCCGTACGCCTTCAGCTGCCTCAGCTGCCTCAGCTGCCCCGCGGCCAGCCGGCCGCCGTTCGACTTCTTGAGCCGATCGAGCCGGACCGCGGCCAGCCGGCCGCCTTTCGACTTCTTGAGCTGATCGAGCCGGACCGCGGCGACCCGGCCGCCCTTCGACTTCTTGAGCCGATCGAGCCGGACCGCGGCCACCCGGCCGCCCTTGCTGTTGCGGAGCCGTTCGCGACTCTGCTCGCGCAGAACACGAAGCCGCTCGCTCGCCCTCAGTCGATCGAGGCTCTTGTTGCCCACGTCCTTGAGCCGATCGAGCATCCGGTGTTCACCTCCCGATCGGGTCCGGCGGCCCATCCCACGTGAGCCGCGGCGGAACCGATTAGTCGACAGCGGGCGACCATATCAGGATCAGTCAAAGCGGCCGCAACACGCATTTACCTACTTAAGTGGGGTGTTGCTCACACTCTGTTTTTCACGGCGCTCTCACACCCACTCAGTACGTGGCCGCGGCAGGGAACGCTCATCCGGGATTTTCCGGTCGCGCTCGTGGCGGCTCTCGCCTCGCCCATCTTCCCCACCGCCAGCAACGGTTCGGCCCGGGTGCCGCGAAAAAGCCGGCAACCGGATAAGTCACCCGCCGGCGCGTCCACTTGGCCGAGCGCCGCCGGCCGGCCCCCGTTCGAAGCCGACACCGTCGATCACCGCCAACGCCCAGCCCGGCCACCTCCCGGCCACCGGTGCTCGGGCAGGGACGGTTCCCGGCAAGGCACTGGCGTTAGTTCGTCGGGCGTGTGAGCCAAGCGGTGGGGGTCGCGCCAAGGTAGAGGCCGCGACGCAGTCGAGGCCTCTTGCGGGCTGCCGAAGGGCGACCCTCAGGGCAGGACGTTGTCTTCGTAGCCGTCTCGGCCGGCGAGGTAGTTCGCGAAGTCCCGGGTGTGCAGGACGCCGGTGAACCGCAGCCTGCAAAGCGGTCCGACGGGCCCGACGTGCGGGTTGCGGTCATCGCGGTAGCGACCTCGGGCCCACCGCCGCCGGAATCGGCCTGATCACACCCGTGGATCGCTGAGCGTCCGGCCCACACCGGTATCCGGGCGTCGCATGTCCGACGGGTCCGCCGAGTGCGACCCCCATCCGTATCAGGTCCCGAGCTGGCTGACCCGTAAAGACAACCTGCGGACGAACCTGACGCGGCGCAGCACCAGGATCCGCGGCGCCTCGTCGAGGCCCGCAACGTCGATCGCCACCCACGGACAGCCCGGCCACCTCGGAACCACCCGCAGCGCCTCGTCGAAGCCGGCGACGTCGAGATCGCTGAGCGGGCGATCCAGCACCCGAGGCCCGGGACCGTCGAGCCGCACGGTGGTCGCGGGCGGGGCGGCGTCGGGCACGAGTGACCGGCGATCTGCCCGTGGTGTCGGCGAACCGCCGGCGCATCTCGTCGTAGGCCCTCTCCCTCTCCGGCTCGTCCAGCCTGATCGGTTCGGCGGTGCCGCAACGAGCCTTAACCACCGGTCTGGCGATGCTTGCCGGAGATCGCGGTGGTCCCCTAGATTTTCCGGATCGCCTCCAGTAGGCGGTCGACCTCGTCGGCGGTGTTGTAGTGGTAGATGCTGGCCCGCACCGCGCCGCCCGACTCGCGCAGGCCGGTCGCGGTGAAGAACTCGACCGCGTAGTAGTCGCCGTTCGAGACGCAGATGCCCTGGTCACCGAGGATGCGCGCGGTTTCGGCCGGGTGCTGCCCGGTCACCCGGAAGGCGAGGGTCGGGCAGCGGTCGGCCGGGGCGGGCACGACGGTCACGGTTTCGATCTCGGCGAGTCCGGCTGCGAGCTTCGCCGCCAGCTCGTTCTCGTACGCCGCGACCGCGATCATGCTGTCGATCAGGTTTTGCCTTCGGGGCCCGTGCTGTGTGGTGAGCCCGGCCAAGTAGTTCACGGCGGCCGTGATGCCGGCCAGGAGCTCGAAGCTGAGCGTGCCGTACTCGAAGCGGTCGGGCGCCTCGGCGGGCGACGGCACCAGCTTGACCGGGTGGAGAGGCTCCCAGATCTCCGGCTTCGCGATGACCGCGGCGTAGTGCGGGCCCGACCATTTGTACGCGCTGGTCACGTAGAAGTCGGCGCCCAGAGCGGCTACGTCGACGGGCAGATGTGCGGTTGCGTGCACTCCGTCGGCGTACAGCAAAGACCCCGCGCTGTGCGCGAGGTCGGCGATCTGCCGGACCGACGGGATGGCGCCGTTGGCGTTGCTCGCGGCAGTGACCGCGACCAGCCGGGTGTTGGCGTTGATCAGTTCCTGGTACTGGTCGGTGGGCAGCCGGCCGGTTGCCGTGTCCACCTCGGCCCAGCGGACCGTGGCGCCGGCGTGCTCGGCCGCCTGGACCCAGGGGCGGACGTTGGCGTCGTGGTCGAGCCGCGAGACCACGATCTCGTCACTCGAACTCCAGCCCTGGCTGAGCGTGCGGGCCACGAGGTAGGTCAGTGCGGTGGCGCTCGGCCCGAAGACGACGCCGTCCGGGTCGCCGCCGACCAGGTCGGCGACCGCGGCCCGGGCGTTCGCCACGATCTCGCCGGACCGGCGGGCGGCCTCGAAGCCGGTGCCGCGGTTGGACACGGCGGTGCGCATGGCCTGGGTGATGGCGGCGATCACCGGCGCGGCCGGCTGGGTGCCGCCGGCGCCGTCGAAGTGTGCGAAGCCCTCGGTCAGGGCGGGGTATTCGGACCGGATCCGGTCGACATCAAGGGACATGAGGCGACTCTAGGGGTAGGGAGGTGTCATGAGGGTTCCAGAAATTGTCACCGAGGAAGAGTGGCTGGAGGCCCGGCGCGCACTGCTGGCCCGGGAGAAGGAGCTGACCCGCTTGCGGGACGCGGTGGCGGCCGAACGGCGGTCGCTGCCGATGGTCGAGGTGACGTCGCCGTCTCGGCGTTCCTGCGGGCCGACGGCCGGATGTACCACACCTAC
>DASWRZ010000369.1:0-22338 GCA_036402935.1 Actinoplanes sp. | reverse complement strand
GTTGACATCTATCGATGTGAACCTGTCCACTCTTGTGGACGGGTTCTCGATATATCTCCCCCGGAGGTCCTGTGACACCCCATCCCCACCGCCGAGGCCGGCTGGCCGCGGCCATCGTCCTCGCCGCGGCGACCGTCGTCTCGGCCCCCGTCGCGGCCCACGCCGCGGCGGCCGCGGTCTCGGTCACCGTCGACCCGGCGCACCCGTCCGGCCGGCTGCCCTCCGACTTCCTCGGCCTGTCCTACGAGGAGTCGATCGTCGCCGGCACCGCGCTCGACAGCACCAAGGGCAACCTCGCCCACCTGCTCGACACCCTCACCCCGGCCGGGTACCTGCGGTTCGGGGGCAACTCGATGGACAACAGCACCTGGTGGCAGCCGGGCAACCTGGCCCAGCCGTCGTGGGCCACCAACGTCGTCGACCGCACCGCGCTCAACCGGGTCGTCGCTCTGAGCAACGCCACCGGCTGGAAGGTCGAGTACGGCGTCAACCTCAAGCACTACGACCAGGCGAGCGTGGCCGACGAGGTGCCGTACGCCGCCTCCGCCTTCGGCTCCAAGCTGCTCGGCATCGAGTGCGGCAACGAGCCCGACCTCTACCCGAGCTACAGCTACACGACCTATCACCCGCAGTGGCAGACCTGCGCCGACACAGTCGGCAGCACGGCCAAGCTGATCGGCCCGAACTGGTCCGGGGTCGTCCCGGCGCAGTTCCTCGACGACGAGAAGGCCCGGCTGTCCTTCGCGGCCGCTCACTTCTACCCGCTGAGCAACTGTGGCGGCAGCACGGCCACCATCGCGCAGCTGCTCTCGAGTGCGACCGCGACCAACGGCACCAACCGGTTCGTCACCGACGTCGGCCTGGCGAGCGCGCGCGGCCTGTCGTTCCGGATGGACGAGACCAACTCGTCGGCCTGCAGCGGCACACCGGGGGTCAGCAACGTCTACGCGTCCGCGCTGTGGGGCATCGAATACCTGCTGTCCGGCGCCCAGAACGGCGTCACCGGCATGAACTTCCACGGCAACCTCGACGTCTGCGGCGTCACCTACACGCCGATCTGCGCCACCGACGCGACCAACAAGGCGGCCAACGTCTACGCCGCCGCGCCGCTCTATTACGGCATGCTGATGGTCTCGCGGATGGGCACCGGCTCGTTCCTGCCGACCACGGCGTCCGGCTCGGTGCGGGCGTTCGCGGTGCGCCAGGCCGACGGCAGCACCCGCGTGCTGCTGCTCGACAAGGACGCACCCGGCGGAACCCCGGTCAGCGTCCAGGTCAGCGGGGTCGGCGGCAACACCGCCACGGCGGTGACGATGACCGGCTCATCGCTGAGCTCCAGCGCGTCCGACGTACGCGTCCAGGGCGCCCAGGTCGGCGGCGACGGCACCATCGCCGTACCCTCCGGAACCTCGGTCACCGCCGGAGCCGGCGGATATGCGGTGAGCGTGCCCACCGGAAGTGCCGTGCTCCTGACCATCCCGGCCGGTGGAACCCTGCCGCCGCCGACCTCCCACGCGATCGTCGGGCAGGGCAGCGGCAAGTGCCTCGACATCACCGACCACGCGACCGCCGACGCGACCCCGATCCAGCTGTGGAGCTGCACCGGGACCGACAACCAGGCGTGGTCGCTGAACGGCGGCACGGTCACCAACCCGGCCAGCGGCAAGTGCCTGGACGTGGCCGCCGCGAGCACGACCAACGGCGCCGCGGTCCAGCTCTTCACCTGCAACGGGACCGGCGCCCAGCAGTGGTCCCCGGCCGCCAACGGTGAACTGGTGAACGCGAACTCGGGCAAGTGCCTGGACGCGGTCGGCAAGGGCACCGTCAACGGGACCAAGCTGCAGATCTGGACCTGTGGAGCGAGTTCCAACCAGATCTGGTCGTTGTCGTAATTTGAGGTGGCCCGGCCTTCTCGGCCGGGCCACTTCTCCTACGCGTTCGGGACGATCCAGGTGCTCGGGTCGCTGAGGTCCTTGAGCTGCAGGCCCTGGGCGATCTTCTTGACGATCGCGTCGGACTGATCCCACGAGCCGACCGAGACCTGATAGTCACCGTGCAGGATGATGCACTCATGCCGGCCGGCGAAGCAGTTCAGGCCCTCGACCAGCGGATCCTTCGAGTCGCGGCCGTGCGACACGCCGATCCCCACGGTGCCCTGCGCCGAACCGTCCTGCACCGTGGCCGGGTTGGCCTCCGGGCCCTGGTGCAAGTACATGGACGACATCTCGGTGCTGGTCTGCACCGGGGTCTGGGTGACCGCGACCGCCTGCCAGCCCTTCGGCAGGTAACCCAGCTTGTAGGGCACCTTGAGCTGCTGCTTCTTGGCCGAGGTGAGCAGACCGGCCGCGATCTGCACGGCGTCGGCCCGGGGCAGGGGCCCGTGGTTGTAGTTCGGGACCAGCGTCGCCCAGGCGCCGGTCTTGTATTGCCAGGCCAGCGCCGTCCGCACGAACTTGGTGCTCTCGTTGCCGGGCACCGAGTAGGTGAAGTCGATCGCGAATCCGGCCTTGTCACCGATCTTGACGGTGTACTTGTCGCTGATCTTGAGGGTCGCGTCCTCACCGAACGAGAACGATCCCGGGTCGTACACGCCGGGCGCATAGACCGTGAGCATCGATCCCGCATAGGGATAGTCGACCTTGGTGGCTTCGTCCTGCCAGGTCTCGCCGTCCCGGTAGACCGGGATCTCCTGGTAGCCCGCCGTGACCTGCCCGGCCGGCCCGACCTGGTAGGCGCCGACCCGGTAGCTGCCGAGCGTCGTGCTGAAGTCGACCCGCTTGATCGGCAGGTGGTTCTCGGGCGGTAGCGGCCCGGTCGGCTGCGATGCGGCGGGTTGACCGGCGACGTCCATGTTCGGCGTGCCGCCGGGCACCAGAGCCACGGCCGTCACGATCCCGAGGACGGCCGCGACGCCCGCGGCGGCGACCCCGACCGTACGCCTGGTCCTGCGCCTCCTGGCGCGGGCGATGATGTCGTCAGTTGTCGTGTACGGCGCCGGCGCCCCGCCCCGCACCGACTCCAAGATGTCCTGAATGTCGTACGACATTGCCCTTCCCTTCCTCCACGCGCAAGGTGATGTCTTCGGCGGCTAAAACGGCTCGCAGCGTGTCCAGCCCCCGCGCGCTCTGGCTCTTGACGGTGCCGGGCCGGCACCCCAGGATCTCCGCGGTCTCCTCGACGCTGAGGCCCTCGAGGAACCTCAGGACCAGCACCGCCCGCTGGCGCTTGGGCACGTGGCTCAGGGCGGCGCTCAGCCGCAGGCGTTCGTCGACCTCGCCGGACGGGTCGGGCCCGGCCACGTCGGGCAGCGCGTCACCGACCGCCCGCTCGCGGCGCCAGGGCCGCCGCTTCTCGTGAATCGCGGCCCGGACCACCATCGTCCGGGCGTACGCGTCGGGGGCCGTCACTTTGTCCCAGCGCAGATAGAGCTTTGCCAGGACTCCGGCCACGGCATCCTCCGCGGCCTGCCAGTCGCCGCAGGTCACATAGGCCAGCGCACGGAGCGGCTCGAACCGCCCGCGGACGAACTCGCGGAATTCGTCCGCGTCTTCGGCTCCCAAGGTGGGTTCTCCCTTCGTCACCGCTAAGAGGCGCGGCGCCGCAGGCGGGGTTGCACGGGCGACCGTAGTTGTTTCGACCAAGGCCGCCTTCGACAGGTCCGGCTAGAACCGTGGGACCGGCTGACTCTCTCGCCGGTCGCTACGGCGACGCCGTGGAGTTCGCCGTCGCCTGATGCGCACGCTCAGTGGTCGACGGCCTCTACGGCGGCGGCGATCGGCTCGAGCCGGGCGATCAGTTCGTCGAGCTCGTCCGCGGTGAGCACGGCGTACGCCGGCGCCGCGAGCTCGTCGGTGAGGGCCTCGATCCGTTCCCTGGTCTGGCGGCCGGCGTCGGTGAACCCGCCGGCGGCGTTCACGAGGCCGCGGCCGCGCAGCCCGTCGACGACAGCGGCAAGCTGTGCCCTGCGCAGGTGGTGGACCCGGCCGAATTCCTCCGCCCGCATGCCGAGGGAGAGAGCGAGCAGCACGTGGGCCTCGGTGCCGCCGACGCCGTGAGCGAGGAGGGCGGCGTTGTGGCCGTCGCCGCGGTGCTCGCGCAGCAATGTCGCCGCGTGCCACAGCCTGGCCACCGGCTCCTCGGGCACGTCGAGTGCCTTCAGCCCGGCGTACAGGGCTCGGCCCTCGGTCGGTGCGCTGACCGCTGCCCGGGTGGCGAGGTCGGCGGCCCGAGCCAGATCGGGGGAGTCGGCGAGCGGGCCGATCATCTGCCGCAGTGCGGCGGCGCTGCCCCGTTCGCGTACGGCGATCGCCTCCTGCGGGGTGGTCTTTTCCCAGACCCGCGGGATGTGGCGGGCCACCTCGCCGTCGGCGAAGTTGTAGAACACCGCGTGCACGACCTCGGCCGGTGCCCGTCCCAGTGGCGCGGCCCGGCCGGCGAAGTATCCGTCCCAGTAGTTGCGCATGCCGATGGCCAGGAACGCCTCGTTCGGCACCTCGGAGAAGGTGACGGTGGCGATCGGCTCGACGAGCTCGAACATGCGGTGGACCTTGGCCCGTGGGTGCGGCATCGGTCGGCATCTCCCGTAGTCGTGACGGCGCCCTCGTGGGCGACCTCTCACCGTAGCTACGAACAACGCGACCCGGATACGACAATTCCGGCCGATTCTGCGAGGCAGCGCCCGGGGGTGTCACGCCGACAGCGGAGTCGTCGTCACGGCCGGAAGCGGTATCCCATGCCGGGTTCGGTGAGCAGGTGCCGGGGGTGGGTGGGGTCGGGCTCGAGTTTGCGGCGCAGGCGGGCCATGTACTGGCGTAGGTAGTTCGACTCGGTGAGGTACTGGGGACCCCAGACATCGTGCAGCAGGGCGCGCTGGCTGAGCAGTTTGCCGGGGTGGCGCAGAAGGTATTCCAGGAGTCGCCATTCCGTGGGGCTGAGCCGGACGTCGGCGCCATCACGGGTGATGGAGCGGGTGCCGAGGTCGACGGTGTGGTCGCCGATGGCGATCGTCGAGCCGCCCTCGGCGGCTGCTTGTCCGCGCCGGGTGACGGCGCGGATGCGGGCCAGCAGTTCGTCGATGCCGAAGGGTTTGGTGATGTAGTCGTCGGCGCCGGCGTCGAGGGCGTCGACTTTGTCGCGGCTGTCGGCGCGGCCGGAGAGCACGATGATCGGGATGACGGTCCAGCCGCGCAGGCCGCGGATGACCTCGGTGCCGTCCATGTCGGGCAGGCCGAGGTCGAGCACGACCAGGTCGGGGTGCTGGCGGGCGGCCGCGTACAACGCGGAGGCCCCGTCCGGGGCGGTGTCGACGTCGTATTTGCGGGCGCGCAGGTTGATGCGCAGGGCGCGGACGATCTGTGGTTCGTCGTCGACGACCAGGATACGAGTCACGCGACGCGCCCGGTGGGCAAGGTGAGGATCATGGTGAGGCCCCCTCCGGGGGTGTGGTCGGGGAGCAGGGTCCCGCCCATCGCTTCGGTGAGGCCGCGGGACAGGGCGAGGCCGAGGCCGACGCCGGTGTGGTTGTCGCGGTCGCCGAGGCGCTGGAAGGGCAGGAACACGTCGTCCCAGCGGTCTTCGGGGATACCGGCCCCGTGGTCGATGACGCGCAGTTCGATGGTGTCGCCGAGGGTGCTGGCGGTCACGAGGGGCGGCTGTTCGTCGGGGCTGTAGCGCAGGGCATTGGCGATCAGGTTGAGCAGGATCTGTTCGAGCAGTCCCGGGTCGGCGTGCACGGGCGGCAGGTCGGCGGAGATGTGCACGGCGACCTTGCGTCCTTGGGGTCCGAGGTCGTCGAGCGCGCGCGGCACGATGTCCTCCGCGCCTACGTCGACGGCGTGCACGCCGAGCGCGCCGGCCTGCAGCCGGCTCATGTCGAGCAGGTTGGTCACGAGCCGTACGAGGCGATCCAGGGATTCGTCGGCGGTGGCGAGGAGTTCGCGGCGGTCGTCCTGGTCGAAGTCGATCTCGTCGCTGCGCAGGCTGGCCACGGCGGCCTTCGCCGACGCGAGGGGGGTGCGCAGGTCGTGGCTGACCGCGGCGAGCAGCGCGGTGCGCATTCGATCGGCCTCGGCCAGCGGCTTCGCGGCGGCGGCCTCGGCACTGAGCCGTTCCTGGCGCAGCGCGACGGTGGCCTGGGCGGCGAACGCCTCGACGATGCGCCGGTCGGAGGCTTCGAGCGGGTGGCCGCGCAGCAGCATGGTCATGGTGTCGTCGACCTTGACCTCGACGTCGGCGTCCCGGGGAACCGTGCACGCCTCGCCCACGTGCGCGACGACGGTCCCGGAGTCCAGCAGGGTCACCGAATCGAGGGTGAAGGTCTCGCGCAGCCGCTCGAGCAGGGCCATGAGCGGGCGCTCGCCGCGCAGCACACCGCCCGCGACGGTGGCGAGGGTCTGTGCGTCGGCGCCGGCCTGGGCGGCCTGCCGGGTCTTGCGGGCGGCGGTGTCGACCACCCAGCTCACCGCGATGGCGACGACGACGAAGATGGCCAGGGCGAGCAGGTTGTCGCCCTCGGCAATGGTGAATCGGCCGATCGGTGGGGTGAAGAAGTAGTTGAGCAGCAGGGAGCCGCCGACGGCGGCGAGCAGCGCGGGCCATAGGCCGCCGATCAGCGATACGGCGACGACGGCGGCGAGGAAGAGCAGGATGTCGTTGGTCAGCGACAGGGACGGCCCGGTGTGCAGCAGGCCGGTCAGCGCGGGGAGCCCGGCCAGTGCGGCGACGAATCCGGCGATCCGGCGACGGCGCGACAGGGCGGCCGGCAGCCGGCGTGCCCGGCGCCCCCGGGCGGCGCGTTCGTGGGTGACCAGGTGTACGTCGATGGAGCCGGACAGGGCGGTGGTGGTGACCCCGACGCCGGCCGTGAACAGCTGGGCGAGTTTCCCGCGGCTGGACGCGCCGAGCACGATCTGGGTGGCGTTGACGGCGCTGGCGAAGTCGAGCAGTGCCCGCGGGACGTCGGCGCCGACGACCTGGTGGTAGGTGCCGCCGAGGCTCTCCACCAGCACCCGCTGGCGGGCCAGGACGGCCGGGTCGGCGCCGGCCAGGCCGTCGTTGCGCGTGACGTGTACGGCCATCAGGTCGGCGCCCTTGTCGCGGGCCGCGATCCGGGCCGCCCGGCGGATCAGGGTGTCGCCCTCGGGGCCGCCGGTCAGCGCCACCACGACGCGTTCGCGGGTCTCCCAGGTCTTGCTGATCTTGTGGTCGGCGCGGTACTTGTCGAGCTGGTCCTCGACCTTGTCGGCCAGCCAGAGCAGCGCCAGCTCGCGCAGGGCGGTCAGGTTGCCGGTACGGAAGTAGTTGCCCAGCGCCGCGTCGATCTTCTCCGGGCGGTAGATGTTGCCGTGCGCCATCCGCCGGCGCAGCGCCTCGGGCGTCATGTCGACCAGCTCGACCTGCTCGGCCGCCCGCACCACCGCGTCCGGCACGGTCTCCCGCTGCTCCACCCCGGTGATCTGGGCGACCACGTCGTTGAGCGACTCCAGGTGCTGCACGTTCACCGTGGTCAGCACGTCGATCCCGGCCACCAGCAACTCCTCGACGTCCTCCCACCGCTTGGCGTGCCGGGAGCCGGGGATGTTGGTATGGGCGAGTTCGTCGACCACGGCGAGTTCGGGCGCGCGGGCCAGGACGGCGTCGAGGTCCATCTCGGTGAAGCCGGCGCCGCGGTAGTCGACCGAGCGTCGCGGCACGATCTCGAGGCCGGCCAGCATGGCCTGGGTATGCGGGCGGCCGTGGGTCTCGACGAAGGCGACGACCACGTCGGTGCCGCGCTCGGCGCGCCGCTGCGCCTCCTCGAGCATGGTGTACGTCTTGCCGACCCCGGGGGCGGCGCCCAGGAATATGCGCAGTTCTCCGCGTGCCATGTCGGCGCCGCCCTCCCTTCGCCTGTGCCTATTTGTGGGCGTCGAGGGCGATGTTGAGCGTCAGGACGTTGACGCCCGGTTCGCCCATGAAGCCGAGGGCCCGGTCGTCGGTGTTCTGCTTGACCAGCGCCCGTACCGCTGCCTCGGTCATCCCTCGCTCGCGGGCGATCCGGGGCACTTGCAGGGCAGCGTAGGCGGGGCTGATGTCCGGGTCGAGGCCGCTCGCGCTGGCCGTCACGGCGTCCGGGGGCACCGCGGGATGAGCCGGCGCGTTCCCGCGGACCGGGGTGATGATGCCGCCGAGAGCCTGGTAGTCCTCACCCACCTTGGCCGGCTCGACGGGGATGCCGTCGTAGGTGGCCAGAAACGGGGTGCCGGTCTGGTTGACCGAGACCACCCGCGTGACCGGGCCGGTGAGCCCGTCGCGGTGGAAGACCGCGAGGACCGCGCCGACGCCGTCGCGGGTGCAGAACGGGCGGCCGCCGTCGACCCCCTCCAGCTTGCCGATCGCCAGGCTGCGCGAGCAGACCTGGGTGAGCAGGCTCGGCTTCGCGTCGTCCGGATTGGTGGCCAGCGTGTCGACCACACTGTTCGGGCCCAGGTTGCTGGCCGAGGTGGCGGTCGGGTCGTAGCCGTCACCGGCCGCCGACGGCCGGCTCTGGAAGTACTTCGGGATCGGGTTGCCGTCCTTGTCGGTGAAGGCCTGCCCGATCAGACCGCTGCCGACCGTCTGGCCGGACAAGGTGACCAGCGAGCCGTCGGCCTTGTGCTCGAGGCCGGGAATGCGGCCGAGAGCCACGAACGCGAGCGGGTACGCCAGTCCGAGCAAGACGGTGAACACGAGCAGCGCCCGTAGCGCGGCGAGGTGCTGGGAAAGCCAGCTGGGAAGTCGCATTATCGGATCCCTGGGATGAACTGGACGAGCAGGTCGATGAGCTTGATGCCGAGGAACGGGACGATCGCCCCGCCCAGGCCGTAGATCCAGAGGTTGCGGCGCAGCAGCGCGCTCGCGCTCGACGGCGTGTAGCGCACGCCGCGCAGGGCCAGCGGGATCAACGCGATGATGACCAGGGCGTTGAAGATGACCGCGGACAGGATCGCCGAACCCGGCGAGTGCAGCCGCATGATGTTCAGCTTGTCCAGGCCGGGGTACACGGCCGCGAACATGGCCGGGATGATCGCGAAGTACTTCGCGATGTCGTTGGTGATCGAGAACGTGGTCAGCGCACCGCGGGTGATCAGCAACTGCTTGCCGATCTCCACGATCTCGATCAACTTGGTCGGGTCGGAGTCGAGGTCGACCATGTTGCCGGCCTCCTTGGCGGCCGACGTGCCGGTGTTCATCGCCACCCCGACGTCGGCCTGGGCGAGAGCGGGCGCGTCGTTGGTGCCGTCGCCGGTCATCGCGACCAGCCGGCCGCCCTCCTGCTCCTTGCGGATATAGGCGAGCTTGTCCTCCGGTGTCGCCTCGGCGAGGAAGTCGTCGACGCCGGCCTCGTCGGCGATGGCCTTGGCGGTCCGCGGGTTGTCGCCGGTGATCATGACGGTGCGGATGCCCATCTTGCGCATCTCGTCGAACCGGGCCCGCATGCCGGCCTTCACCACGTCCTTGAGATGGATCACGCCGAGGGCGCGGGCCGGCCGGCCGTCGACGTGCTCGGCGACCACCAGCGGGGTACCGCCGGTGCTGCTGATCGTGTCGACGATCTCCCCGACCGCGTCGGTCGGATGCCCGCCGTTGTCGCGCACCCACTTCATCACCGCGGCCGCTGCGCCCTTGCGGACCTCCCGGGCCGGCTGGGCTCCGTGGGCCTCGAGGTCGACGCCGCTCATCCGGGTCTGCGCGGTGAACGGTACGAACGCGGCGTGCGACATCAGGCCCGGCTCACGTTCCCGGAGGCCGAAGTCGTTCTTGGCCAGGATGACCACCGACCGGCCCTCCGGCGTCTCGTCGGCCAAACTGGACAGTTGGGCCGCGTCGGCCAGGGCGGCCGCGGTGACCCCGTCGACGGCGACGAACTCGGCCGCCTGCCGGTTGCCCAGGGTGATCGTGCCGGTCTTGTCGAGCAGCAGCGTGTTCACGTCGCCGGCCGCCTCGACCGCCCGGCCGGACATGGCCAGCACGTTGCGCTGCACCAGCCGGTCCATGCCGGCGATGCCGATCGCCGACAGCAGCGCCCCGATCGTGGTCGGGATGAGACAGACGATCAGCGAGACCAGCACGATGCCGGTGACGCCGTGCCCGTTGATCGCTTGGGTGTCCGGCGCCGCGGCCTGGTAGGCCTTGGAGAAGATCGCCAGCGGCTGGAGTGTGACGACCGACAGCAGGAAGATGATGGTCAGCGCGGCGAGCAGGATGTTCAGCGCGATCTCGTTCGGCGTCTTCTGCCGGTTGGCGCCCTCGACCAGGGCGATCATCCGGTCGACGAAGCTCTCGCCCGGCTTCTGGGTGATCCGCACGACGATCCGGTCGCTGAGCACCTTGGTGCCGCCGGTTACCGCCGACCGGTCGCCGCCCGACTCCCGGATGACCGGGGCCGACTCGCCGGTGATCGCCGACTCGTCGACGCTGGCGATGCCCTCGATGACGTCGCCGTCGCCGGGGATGCTTTCGCCGGCCTCGACGACCACGGTGTCGCCCTGTCGCAGTTCCGGTGCGGGAATCCGCTCCTCGCGGCCGTCCTTGGTCAGGCGGCGGGCGATCATGTCCTGTTTGGACTGGCGCAACGCGGCCGCCTGGGCCTTGCCGCGGCCCTCGGCGACCGCCTCGGCCAGGTTGGCGAAGACGACGGTGAGCCACAGCCAGACGGTGATGGTCCAGGCCAGCGTGCTCGAGTCGGCGATCGACAGGACGGTGGTGAAAACCGCGCCGACCTCGACGATGAACATGACCGGGTTGCGCCACAACGTACGCGGGTCCAGCTTGCGGGCCGCATCGGGCAGCGATCGCCAGAGCTGTCCGGGGTCGAGCACACCGCCGCCGATGCGCCGGTTGCCGGCCGGGGCGGGGGCTTCGGCCAAGGGTTTCTCGAGAGTAGGAGTAGTGGTCATGACAGGCCCTCCGCGATGGGTCCGAGAGCGAGAGCGGGCAGGAAGGTCAGCGCGACCAGTACGACGGTGACGCCGACGACCATTCCGACGAACAGGGGTTGGTGGGTGGGCAGCGTGCCCTCGGAATCCGGCGTCGGCTTCTGGCGAGCCAGGGAACCGGCCAGGGCCAGCACGAGCACCATGGGCAGGAACCGGCCGAGCAGCATGGCCAGGCCGAGCGCGGTGTCCCACCACGGGGTGTTCACCGTGATGCCGGCGAACGCGGAGCCGTTGTTGTTGCCGGCGCTGGTGAACGCGTACAAAACCTCGGAGAGGCCGTGCGGCCCGGTGTTGAGCGCCGTGCTGTTGTTGCCGGTGGCGAAAGCCGCCGCCGTGCCGATCAGCACGATCGTCGGGGTGACCAGGAAGTACAGCGAGGCGAGCTTCATCTCCCGGGCGCCGATCTTCTTGCCCAGGTACTCGGGTGTCCGCCCGACCATCAGGCCGGCGATGAACACCGTGATCACCGCGAGGATCAGCAGGCCGTACAGCCCGGACCCGACACCACCGGGCGCGACCTCGCCGAGCATCATGTTGATGATCGGCATCATCCCGCCGAAGGGCGTGTAGGAGTCGTGGAACGAGTCGACCGCGCCGGTCGAGGTGAGGGTCGTCGCGGAGGCGAAGGTGGCGGAGTCGGGAATGCCGAACCGGACGTCCTTGCCCTCCATCGCGGCGCCCACCGCCTGCGGCACCGTCCCGCCGCCGTGCACCTCGAAGCCGACCGTCAAGGCGATGCTGGCCAGCGCCAGTACCGCCATCACGGCGACGATCGCGTAACCCTGCCGGTTCTGCCCGACCATCCGGCCGAACACCCGGGGCAGGCTGAACGGGATCACCAGCAGCAGGAAGATCTCCAACCAGTTCGTCCACGCCGTCGGGTTCTCGAACGGGTGCGCCGAGTTGACGTTGTAGAAACCGCCACCGTTCGTACCCAGCTCCTTGATCGCCTCCTGAGAGGCGACGGGGCCACCGGTGATGTGCTGCGCCGCGCCGGTCAGCGTGGTCACATCGGTGCCGCCGGAGAGGTTCTGCACCATCCCGGCGACCATGAAGACCAGCGTGACGACGACGCAGAGCGGCAGCAGGACACGCAGCGTGATCCGGGTCAGGTCGACCCAGAAGTTGCCCAGCGTCGACGACCGACGAGCGGCGAACCCGCGGACCAAGGCGATCGCGACGGCGATGCCGACACTCGCCGAGGCGAAGTTCTGCACGGCCAGGCCGGCCATCTGCACCAGGTGCCCGAGCGCGGATTCGCCCGCGTACGCCTGCCAGTTGGTGTTGGTCGTGAAGCTGACCGCGGTGTTCCAGGCGAGGTGGGTGGCCATCTTCGGCACGCCCAGCGCCAGCCAGAGCTTGTCCTGCACCCGCAGGAACAAGTACAGGAACAGGATCGAGACCGCCGAGAAAGCCAGCACACTGCGGGCGTAGACACCCCACGACTGCTGCGCCTTGGAATCGACCCCGACGAGACGGTAGATACCACGCTCGACCCGCGCGTCCCTGGTGCCGCTGACCACCCGGTACATGTAGTCACCGAACGGCCGGTAGACCACGGCCAACGCGAGTATCAACGTGATGACGAACAGCCAGCCGGCCATCAGAACTTCTCCGGGAAGAGGAGGGCGGCCACCATGAAGGCGGCCAGCAGGACGGCCACGATCAAGCCGATGACGTTGACGGCGCTCACCAGCGTTCGACCGCCCGGATCAGCACGGCGAGCGCTGCGAACAGCACCACCGTGATCACGACGAACACGAGATCAGCCACGGAAGGACTCCTTGACGAAGGATGCGAATGTGCTTTCGCCGAGAAGCACAGCGCGCTGCTCTGTTCGCTGTCATCAGCGTTCACACGATGGCTACGCCGGCCGGCTCGATGTTGACGCGTTCTTGACGCCGCCCATGACGGCGATCACTTCGCGGCGCTGCCATCGTGGTGTCGACAACGGTGCCGTCACCGCGTCAAAGCCGCGGGCGCGTGTTCGCGGGCAGCAGACCTTCGTATAGCCGCCGTTGATGACTTCGGCCTGCACCGATCAGGCGGGTGTGAACGTTCTGTCAACGTTCGGGCCGCGGGCGTACCGGATGCGTCAACGACTCTGGGCAACCGACCGCCGCCGCGATGCGATAAGCGGGAACTGGCCGGCGCGATGCCGGTCGTGCGGATCCGATGAGGTGGCAGCTCATGCGCAGCGGCGTCGACGACGAATGGGGCTTGGGCACGGCGTTCGACCTCGTAATCGGCTGGGCCGGGGTAGTCGTCGCGGCGTTCACCGCGGCGATCCTGTTCAGGCCGGCCGAGCAGATTGACCGGGCCGTGGTCATGGCGATCGGGGCGGCCGTTCTGGCGGCGATGATGCGTGACTGGCGTGCGACGGCCGGGATCACCGTGCTGGCGGCTCTCGTGTTCGTCGGCTTCCTCGCCCATCAGGCCGGCGAGCTGACCGGAGACCCGGCGCCCTGGCGGTACACGCTGATCATCGGTGTCGCCGCCATCTTCGGGCGCGCCGGCCGCGCCATCCATGCCGCAATGCGGCACAGCGACCGTCCCGCGACTTCCGTCCGCGTGCTTCGCCGGCGGGGCGATCGATCGGCAGCCCCTACCGGGCCGGCATCCGTCCGGTTCTGATCTCCGACGGATGTTGACGCCATATTAACGCCGCGAGCAAGACGGTCGGCGACCTCGGGTGACAGACTTTCCGTAACGGCGCGCGGCCCCATTTCCGGGTCTGATGTGCGAATCCGATGCGGGGAGGGCCGATGGCCGTTACGGAACACGAGGCTGCGCCCGAACGGCTCCGAAGTTGGCTGCTCCACGGGCTGACCGACCGCTCCCAGCAGCACCAGGGCCCGCACGCCCAGCCCCAGGAGGACAAACCGCACGCCTGGTGGAAGGTCATGTGCCTGACCGGCGTCGACTACTTCTCCACCCTCGGCTACCAACCTGGCATCGCCGCCCTGGCCGCGGGCGTCCTCTCGCCCATCGCCACCCTGGTCCTCGTCCTCGTCACCGTTCTCGGCGCGCTACCGGTCTACCGGCGGGTGGCCGCGGAAAGCCCGAACGGCGAGGGCTCGATCGCGATGCTGGTCAAGCTGCTCTCGTTCTGGAAGGGCAAGCTGTTCGTCCTGGTCCTGCTCGGCTTCGCGGCCACCGACTTCATCATCACCATCACCCTGTCCGCCGCCGACGCGACCGCACACATCGACGAGAACCCGTTCTGGCCCGCCTCCCTGCACGGGCACGTCGTACTCGTGACGCTGGTTCTGGTCGCCCTGCTCGGCGCGGTCTTCCTGAAGGGATTCACCGAGGCGATCGGTATCGCGGTAGTGCTGGTCGGCGTCTACCTGATGCTCAACGTGGTGGTAGTCGGGGACGGGCTGTGGCGGGTGATCAGCCACCCGCACGTGATCGGCGACTGGACCGACGCGCTGACCACCCAGCACGGCAACCCGGTCATGATGATCGGCATCGCCCTGCTCGTCTTCCCCAAACTTGCGCTCGGCCTGTCCGGCTTCGAGACCGGCGTCGCGGTCATGCCACACATCAAGGGCGACCTGCCGGCTCGCATCCACGGCGCGAAACAGCTGCTCACCACGGCCGCCGGAATCATGAGTGTCTTCCTGATCAGCAGCAGCATCGTCACGACGGTGCTGATCCCACAGGCCGCGTTCAAGCCCGGCGGGCCGGCCAACGGCCGCGCGCTGGCCTACCTCGCCCACCAGAACCTGGGCAGCGTCTTCGGCACCGCTTACGACCTGTCCACGATCGCGATCCTCTGGTTCGCCGGCGCTTCCGCGATGGCCGGCCTGCTCAACCTCGTGCCCCGCTACCTGCCCAAATTCGGCATGGCCCCGTCCTGGGCCCGGGCCGTACGGCCGATGGTGCTGGTATTCACCGGCACGGCGTTCCTGATCACGATCGTCTTCCACGCCGGCGTCGACGCGCAGGGCGGCGCGTACGCCACCGGGGTGCTGGTGTTGATCACCTCAGCGGCCACCGCGGTGACCCTGTCCACGTGGCGCCGCCGCCAGCGGGGCCGCACGATCACCTTCGGCATCATCGCGCTGATCTTCGTCTACACCACCATCGCCAACGTGGTCGAGCGGCCGGACGGCGTGAAGATCGCCGCCTGCTTCATCGCGGCGATCCTGCTCGTGTCGCTGCTGTCCCGGCTCTACCGCGCGTTCGAGCTGCGGGTCAGCACCATCGACGCGGACGACGTGGCACTGGGTTTCCTGCGCGAGTGCGGTCGCCGGCAGATCCGGCTGGTCGCCAACGAGCCGGACAGCCGCGATGCCCGCGAGTACAGCGACAAGATGGCGCAGATCCTGGCCGACAACGACATGGCCGACGACTGCGACGTGATCTTCGTCGAGGTCACCGTCGTCGACGCCTCGGACTTCGAAACCGACCTGCACGTACGCGGCGAGGTCCTGCACCACCGCTACCGGGTGCTGTCGATGGCGAGTTCCTCGGTGCCGAGCGCGATCGCCGCCCTGCTGCTCTGGATCCGCGACACCACAAATCGGCGGCCGCACGTCTACTTCGAGTGGACCGAGGGCAACCCGGTCGCCAACTTCGCCCGCTACCTCATCTTCGGCCAAGGCGAGGTCGCCCCGGTGACCCGCGAGATGCTCCGCCAGGCCGAACCGCACCGCAGCCGCCGCCCCCACGTCCACGTGGGCTGACCCGGCCGGCCGCAGCGGTACTCGGCCCTTCGGTGTGCTCAGGATCGTGACGGCCTTTGGGCGCAAGTTCCGAGAAGACCGGGGTGATCTAGGCTGGTCCCATGTCTTCCACGCCCATGCCCGACGCGGTCGTCGAGCTGCTCCGCCAGCCCAATCCGGCCGTGATGGCCACCGTCGCCGCCGACGGCCGCCCGGTCTCGGTCGCCACGTGGTACCTGTTCGAGGACGACGGCCGCATCCTGCTGGGCCTCGACGCGACCCGGGTCCGCATCAAGCACATCCGGCGCGACCCGCGCATCTCGCTGACCGTGCTGGCCGCCGACGACTGGTACACGCACGTCAGCGTGCAGGGCCGCGTCCAGTCGATCGTCGACGACGAGGGCCTGCGGGACATCGACCGCCTGTCCACGCACTACACCGGCTCCGCGTACCCCGACCGGACGAGCCCGCGCGTGAGCTGCCGGGTCGAGATCGAGCACTGGCACGCGTGGGGCCGGCTGCGTGACGCGTGACATGGCCCGCCTGATCTTCGCCGCCCAGACGTCCGCCGACGGCTGCATCGCCGATGCGAACGGCGACTTCGCCTGGGCGGCGCCCGACGACGACGTGCTGGCGGCGATCAACGACCTGGAGCGCCGGCTCGGCACGTTCCTGTACGGCCGCCGGCTGTACGGGCCGATGGCGTTCTGGGAGACCTACGAGGCGGCCCCCGACCAGCCTCTGATGCGCGAGTTCGGCGAGATCTGGCGTGGCGCTGACAAGATCGTCTACTCGACGACGCTCCCCGAGGTCACGACGGCCCGCACGCGACTCGAGCGCACCTTCGACCCGTCCGCGATCCGGGCGATGAAGGAAACCTCGGAACGCGATCTCAGCGTCGGCGGGCCCGGTCTGGCGGCCCACGCCCTGCGGGCGGGCCTGGTCGACGAGGTACGTATGTTCGTCTACCCGCTGACCGTCGGCGGCGGCACCCGGATGTTCCCGGACGACCTCCGCCTCGACCTGCGGCTGCTCGGCGACCGGCGCTTTCCCAACGGCGTGGTCTACCTTCGCTACGCGGTCAGCTACCCGTGATCGACCAGTGCCAGGCCTCGGACGGCAGGTTGATGAAGCCGTACTTCGCCGCGTTGGCGGCCAGCCACTTGTAGGCCGGGCTGGCGTGGTTGGGGATGGTCTTGCCACCGGTGCTCAGGTCGATCGCCAGGCCGAGCTCGTGCAGCGACCGGCCGGGGATCGCCGTCGGCACCCGGCACGACGAGGCGGGCGCGGTCCAGACGTCCGGGCAGCCGTTCGTGGTGCGCAGGGCGATCTGCTGCTCCCGGGTGCGGAACCCGCCGCCCGACATCTTGATCCCGGCACGCGCGGCGTCGTCGATCATGCGCTGGAACGGGTACGCCACGACCTTGTTGACCGTGATCCCGTACACCTTGGTCGTGTCGCCGGTCGTGAACGTGGTCCGGCTCTGGTCGACGACGTCCTGGCTGAGCGCGGACGCCTGCGTGGCGGCCGACACGATCAGCGCCGGCATCGCCGCGATCTTCTGCTGCGCGTCGGCGACCGCCTGGTTCGCGGCGACGATCGCGGTCGTGGCCGCCGCGACCTTGGCGGCCGAGGCGGTCTGGCCATTGCGCGCGACCACCAGCGCGTCCCAGGCCTTCCGCAGCGCGGCGTCCCGGGTCTTCACGGTGGCGTCGGCCGAGTCGAGCGCCTTCCGGGCCGCGGCCACCTTGGTCGTGCTGACCGGCTTCGCCTTCTGCGCCGCGACCAGGGCGGTCCGGGCGGTGGCCGCCGCGATCCTGGCCGCCACGGAGCTTGCCTTGGCGACCTCGTCCTTCGTCGTCAAACCGGCCAGCATCACGGCCGTGGTGGTGGCGCTCATCTGCGCCTTGACCAGGTCGGCGTTCCGGGCGGGCACGGCCGCTTTCAGCCCCGGCAGCGACGCGTTCAACTTGGCCGACGCCGTGTCCAGGTCGAGCTTCCGCTTCATCAGCTGCGACCAGGTAACCCCGGCGGTGCCTTCGCCGGGCGTGGAGGTCAGGGCCTGTGCGGGTACGGCCGAGCCGGCTACGGCCAGCAGCACCGCCAGAACGAGCATCGGTTTCTTCACAGCGCCACGGCCTCCCCAGGTCGCCACGGGCCTCGGCGGCCCGCGAGCATGGGGTTCCGATCGGTGGCCCCGGCCACCGCTTGAGAGATCCGCGGTTGCGACAGCGAGGCGACCAGGGTGCGGCCGCGTTGCCGACACCGGCCCGCGTTGCCGGCCGCCTCTACAGGCCGACGGCGGCTTTGATCGCCACGACGGCCACGCCGACGCCGATCTTCTCGGCGATGTCGGCGGCCCACTTGCCCGCGGCCCTCAGGTGCTCGGCGACTCGTGCCGGGTCGCGCTGCCGCGCTGCCTTCTCCGCCTGGGCCACGTCGCCGATGACTATGTCGCGATCCGGGTCGTCCGGCTCCTGTCGCATCGCGGACCGCAGCGTGGCAAGCTGGGCGGCGAGGGCGTCGAGATCCACGCCGCCCAGCCGGGAGGCCACGATCTGCTCGACCTCCTGCGCGGTGCTGTCCCGGATGGCTTGCGCCGCGTCGCCGGCGTCGGTCTCCTGGCGCATCGAGCCTTGGCTCTGGGTGTTGCTGATCTCCTGTCGTGACCTGCTCACGATTCCACCAGCTTTCTTCATGGCGTCGCGTGGATGTATTGCTGGACGGGTCCGTCGATGTTGCTGTTGATGATGTTCTGGGTGAGCCCGGTGCCCACGGCCACGGAGGTCCGGTAGTCGAAGATCCGTGACGCCCACTCGGCCCGCACCTCGCGGGCCGGCTTCAGCTCGCGCCATCGCAGGACGGACTCCAACGCGCTCCGCGGGTCGGTTTCCTGGACCGCCGAGGTGAGAGCGGACAGCGACGACGCCGGAAAACTGTCGAGGAACCCGAAGTCGTACCCGTGGTCGGGAAGGCCCAGGCGCGACACGAGATCGGCGTAGGCCTTTCGCGGGTACTTGGCCGCCGCCACGTCTGGCTTGCTCATGACGGCCTCCATGGCGCTGATCCGGCCGGGAGTCGCGACGTAGGCGACCGATCTCTTCTCGCGGACCGCCATGGAGTTCGCGAAACCCGCATAGCAGAGGCCGCGGTAGAGAAAGAGGGCCGCGGGCACCAGGTCGGGATCGAGGTGCCACCGTCTCGCCACCTCGGTCATCTCGGCCGTGTCGACATGCGCGCCGCAGCGATAGACGTAGGGCACCGGCGTGGTCCGGACGGTGTTCTGCCGCTCGTCCGGCAAGCCCGTCAGCAGCTGGGATATCGCGTTCATGACCCCGTGCTGCGGGCCGAGAACGGTGGTGTCCCGTTCCTCGACGAGATCGAAGCCGACGAACCGATTGATGTAGTTACGTAGCTTTACCGCCTCACAGGTTCTGCTGTAGCACAGAATGATCTTGTCGTACAACACGACATCGTGCAGGAAGTCATGGAACGCCTGCTCGTCGTCGTGCCGGCTGTATTGGTCGTGGGCGCCTTCCAACCAGCGCGAAGCGCCGTAGATGGTGGCCACGTCCATGACGGCAACTACATCCGACGACATGATGACCTCCGCTCGGCCGCGTGCGAGTCAGCTCCATTAGACCCCCGAATCGGGCGCGACTCTGTCGCCGGAGCGACGTCGAGCCCGGTTGCCACGCCGCCGGGATGATGGGAAAGCCCCCGGCTCGCGCGACGCGCGAGCCGGGGGCCGAGTAGCGAACAGCTTGCGTCAGTCGGTGTCCGTGGACGGGATGTAGGAGCCGGGCACCGTGTCCGGAGTGAAGATCTTGCTCTCGCCGGGGTACGGCTTGGACCAGTCGTGGGTCTGGTACCAGGTGAAGTGGTTCATCTGGGCCGGGGCAGCGAAGTCGGGGACCGCGTTGGGGCCGGTCAGGCGCTGCTGCGACTTCCAGGTGTCCCACTGTTGGGCCACCGCCCGCTCGGCCGCCGGGACCGTCGCCTTGGGTGCGGCGGCGGCCGTCGGGTCCTGCGGAGCGGGAGTGTCGGCGCCGCACGACGGCAGGGTGGACAGGCCCAGGGTCAGCGAGGTCCGGTTGGGCAGCGCGGTGAACGGGGTGTAGTTCGGCTTCGAGGTGAAGGCCGTGGTCATCGGGGTGGCCGCGGTGTCCTTCTGGTTCATCGGGTGGACCCCGAGGATCTGCTCGATGGTCCGGATCATCGTGATCTGCGAGTAGTAGTGATCGTCCACCACGCCGCGCTGCGCGTACGGGCTGATGATCTGGATCGGCGCGCGGTGGCCGTCGACGTGGTCGAGGCCGGCCTGGGAGTCGTCCTCGACCACGAAGATCGCGGAGTCCTTCCAGTACTTGCTGTGCGAGATCTCGTCGACCATCTTGCCGACCGCGAGGTCGTTGTCGGCGACCTGGGCGGCCGCGTTCGGCGGGCCGCCGGTGTGGTCGCTGGACAGCCAGAACATGTTCAGGTTGGCCGGGCCGTTCTTCTCGAAGTCCTGCTTCCAGATCTGGAAGCGGTACTGGTCCGGCACGCTCGTGTCGAACTTCGGGAAGGCCGGGACCGACACGTTGTTCAGCGACGGGATCGGCGACGACGAGGCCAGCTGATAAGCGGACGGAGTCGAAGTCGAAGCCATGTTCTTGGCGTCGCAGTACAGGTTCTGCCAGCTGGCGCCGGCCGGCTTGGTGAGGAACTGGTGGAACTCACCGAAGTCCCGCACCGAGTCGCCGGCCGCCTGGGCGCCGGACCAGATGAAACCGCTCTTCTGGTGGCCGAGCGCGTCGTCCTCGGTGTCGTAGCTGCGCAGGTATTCACCCGCCGACGATTCGGTGTACTCCGGGTCGTCGGCCTGCATCAGCCAGTTGTGACCCTCGGCGGAGTTGGTGCCGATGTCGTACGTGTTGTCGTAGAGCCCGAACTGGTCCGCGAGCGCGTGGTTGTTGGGCGTCACGTTCTCGCCGAACTCGGCCAGCGCCGGGTCGCCGTTGCCCTGCGACATGTCGCCGAACATCTGGTCGTAGGTGCGGTTCTCCTTGACCAGCAGGAACACGTGCTTGATGGTCGAGGGGTCGCCGAGCCGGGCCGGCACCGGCACGGGCTTCGCCTTTTTCCCGGCCGAGCGGGTCAGGGAGTCCGAAGTCCAGCCGTTCTGCACGAAGACCTTGCCGGTGTCGGCCACTATCTGGCGGTCGGTCGGCAGCGTGAACTCGGTCAGGCTCGACGTCGTGTCGTGCGTACCGTGCCCGGCGGCCGTCGTCGGCCGGCGGGCGTCGATGCCTCGGGTGTTGGAGACCAGCACCTGGTTGCCGACGGTGGCGATCTCGGCCGGGAAGTAGTCGGTCGGCAGAAGACCGAGGTAGCTGACCGGGTCGAGCGCGCCGGTGAAGCGGAACACCGCGACCGCGTTGGCCCGGCCCAGCGTGACCAGCAGATGACCGTCCTTGGTCATCGTGATCGCGTTCGGCTCGTACCCGACGGACGCTTCCGGCCACGGCTTGGTCGCGATCGTCTGGACGACCTTGTTACGCGTCGTGTCGATGACCGAGACGTTGTTGTCGGCCGTGTTCGCCACGAACAGCGTCTTGCCGTGGGCGTACAGCGCGGTCGGGTGAAGCCCGACGTTGATGCTGCCGACCGCCGCTGTGGGTTTCGAAAGGTCGATGACACTGACCGTGCCGGTGGTGGTCGCGCCGGTGACCGGGTTGGCCGGCACCTGGGTGTTGTACGAGTTGATCGTCGTCTCGCCGGGGCGGGCCGCGCGGCCGCCCTCGTTGCTGACGTACAGCTTCGAGCCGATCATGGCCAGATCGCGGGGGGCGTTACCGGTCGTCCAGCTCTGGGTGATCGTGCCGGTCGCCGTGTCGATCGCGACCACCCGGTTCTGGCCGTTGACCGCCGCGAACGCGGTCTTCCCGTCCGGCGTGAACACCGCCGCGCCGACCAGCGCGTGCTTCGGGCCGTCGGCCGGGATCGTGATGAACGTCGGGTTGGCCAGCGAGCCGTCCGCGTTCACGTCGAACCTGCGGTAGCCGTCGGTCTGACCGAGCCACAGCTGCTTGCCGTCGGGCGAGTAGCTGGGGCCCTCCTGGCCGATGTCGTTGCCGCTGATCCTGAGGTCGGCGGCGGCGTTGTTCCCGATCACCTGCTGGACCTTGTAGTCCTTGAGGTTCACGATGTCGAGGGCGACGCCGCCGTCGGCCACCGCGGCGGCGAGGTGCGTGCCGTCCGGGCTGACCTGGGACGACACGATCTTGCCGCGGTTGATGACGAGGCGCTTGCCGATCGGGTCCAGGTATTGATCGGACGAGATCGTCTGACCGTACTTCCCGGCCTGGCCGACCTGGTCGTGACCGAACTGGTGGGTCGACCCGTAGGCCGCTCCGGTGCCGGCCGCGACGACCAGCGCCGTCGTGCCGGCGGTGACCACCGGGATGTTGCGTCGGAGACGCGGGCGGAGGCGCCTTTGAACCTGTTGCAAGGTGCTATCCCTTCCGGGAGGTGGAGAGCAGCTCGACGTTGCCGTCGAACTGCCAGAGCGGATTCGGCTGGTCCCCGGACGGGGTCCGAACCAGGAAGTAGCCGTTCACTTCCTTCGGTCCGTCGCCGTCGGCGACGTACCGTCCGTCTGCGGTGATGTCGAGCTGGTAGATGGCCTGTCCGGGAGCCTGGACGCCGGGAAGGTGCCAGGTCACGAC
>DASWRZ010000368.1:0-6222 GCA_036402935.1 Actinoplanes sp. | reverse complement strand
CTGGAACATGTAGCCGACGCCGGGCGGGATGCCCCGCACCGGCTCGCCGTCGACCTCGACCTCGCCGGACGACGCCGGCTCGAGGCCGGAGACCAGCGAGAGGGTGGTCGACTTGCCGCAGCCGGTCGGGCCGACCACGGCGACGAACTCGCCGGCCTCGACGGTGAAGGTGAGATCCTTCACGGCGGTGTGCGGCCGGCCGCCGGCGCCCGGGAAACGTTTGGTGGCGTTACGTAACGCGATCACGGTCATGATGGATGGCTCCCATCGCGTTTCATGGATGTTTCGTGGTTGCGACGGTAGGAAGCTGGGCCGGTCGGCGACATCCATTCCGGCGTTGTGGCCGCAGCCCGCGTTGAGTGCGTATTGCGCGTTCTGCTCACCGGGCTCGACGGCTCGGTCCGGCATTACGCTGCCGTCATGTCACGCCGGCCGATCCCGTTCGCCTGGCAGGTCCTGGGCCTGCAGGTGGGCCTGCTCGTGGTGGTCTTCGGTCTCGGGTGCGGGCTGATCGGATGGCTCTTCGACCAGAAGCTGACCGAGCAGTACGGCGTTCGCGCCCTCGCCGTCGCGCACACCCTCGCCACCGACCCGGCGATCGCCGCCGCGGCCGCCGACGAGGATCCGCAGGGCATCCTGCCGGCGCGCGCCGAGCGGACCCGGGTGGCCAGCGGCGCGCTCTTCGTGGTCATCACCGACCGGCACGGCCTGCGGCTCGCCCACCCGACCCCGGAACTGCTGCACGAGCTGGTCAGCACCGACCCGAGCGCCGTCCTGAACGGACACGACACGATCAACGTCGAACGAGGCACGCTGGGCCTGTCGGCCCGCGGCAAAACCCCGCTGCGCGAGGCGGACGGCACGATCGTCGGCGAGGTCTCGGTGGGTTTCAAGGTCGGCGACATCCGGGCGTACGTCTGGCAGCAGCTGGGCCTGGCCGCCCTGGCCGCGGGCTGCGCGCTGCTGCTCGGGATCGCCGGTTCGGCCCTGCTGAGCCGCCGGTTGAAGCGACTCACCCTCGGCCTCGAACCGCGCGAGCTGGGCGAGCTGGTGCAGGAGCGCGAGGCGGTGCTGCGCGGGATCAGCGAGGGCGTGCTGGCGGTCGACGCGGCCGGGCGGGTGTCGGTGTGCAACTCGGAGGCGGCCCGGCTGCTCGCGATCGACGCGCGACCGGGCGCACCGGTGAGCGGGCTCGGCCTGCCGCCCGGGCTGCACTCGATCCTGGAACGTGGCGAGGCCGACAACGTGATCACGGTGGCCGGCGACCGGGTTCTGGTCGTCAACTACCGCGCGGTCCGGCGCGACGGCCGCGACCTCGGTGGCGTGCTGACGCTGCGCGACCGCACCGACCTGGAGAACATCACCCGCGAGCTGGAGTCGGTGCGGACGCTCAGCAACGCGCTGCGGGCGTCGCGGCACGAGTTCGCCAACCGGCTGCACGTACTCTCGGGGCTGCTGCAGAACGACCACCGCGACGAGGCGCTGGAATATCTGCACGCGGTGGCCGGCGGGCAGGTGGCCGCGGGCGGGGCGGCCGACCAGCTCGACGATCCGTACCTGCAGGCGTTCGTGGCGGCCAAGACCGCCGAGGCGGCCGAGCGGGACGTGCGGCTGACCCTCGCCGACACCAGCTGGGTCGGCACCCGGGTGAGCGCACCGGTCGAGGTCACCACGGTGCTCGGCATCCTGGTCGACAACGCGCTCGAGGCGGCCCGGCACGGCGCCCGGCGGCCGGCCTGGGTCGAGCTGGCGCTACTGTCCGACGCCGACGCGCTGCACGTCTCGGTGGCCGACTCCGGCGACGGGGTCGGCGAGGGCGTCCGCGAGGAGATCTTCACCGCCGGGGTGAGCACGCGCGACGAGCCGGGCCGCGGCCTCGGGCTCGCGCTGGCCCGGCAGGCGGCCCGGAGGCTGGGCGGCGACGTGCGGCTGACCGCCGGCCGGGGCGACGGTCACGGCGCGGTCTTCGAGGCCTCGCTCCCGCACGCGCTGGTGGCGGTCCCGTGATCCAGGTATTGGTGGTGGTCTGGTGATCCTTGTGTTGGTGGTGGTGTCGTGATCCTTGTGTTGGTGGTGGTCTCGTGATTCGGGTGCTGGTGGTGGAGGACGACTTCCGGGTCGCCCAGGTGCACGTCGATTTCGCCCGCCGGGTCGAGGGCTTCACCGTCGTCGGCACCGTGCGCACCGCCGCCGGCTGCCGCGACTTCCTGGCCCGGCACGCGGTCGACCTGGTGCTGCTCGACAGCTACCTGCCCGACGAGCCGGGCCTCGACCTGCTGCGTGATCTGACGGTCGACGCGGTGATGCTGACCGCGGCCTCGGACGCCGCCTCGGTGCGCGCGGCGTACGCCCGGG
This sequence comes from Actinoplanes sp., assembly GCA_036402935.1. Lineage (GTDB taxonomy): Bacteria > Actinomycetota > Actinomycetes > Mycobacteriales > Micromonosporaceae > Actinoplanes. The sequence goes on along the minus strand of DASWRZ010000368.1, from coordinate 3,867 downwards.
GCGCGCTGAACTACCTGGTCAAGCCGTTCACCGCCGAGCAGCTGGCGGCCCGGCTGACCGCTTACCGTCGCTATCGGGGTGCGCTGGCCACCGACCGGCCGCTCGCCCAGGACGAGATCGACCGGGGCTGGCGCCTCCTGCACGACGGCGATCGGCCGGCCGCCCCGAAGGGACAGTCGGCCGTCACCGTGCGCCTGGTCAGCGAGGCCCTGCGGCACTCGGGTGGACCGCGGACCGCGGCCGAGATCGCCGACGAGCTCGGCATCTCGCGGGCGACCGCGCAGCGCTACCTGGCCGCCCTGGCCCGCGAGGGCGGGGCCGAGATGCGGCTGCGCTACGGGACCACGGGCCGCCCCGAGCACCGCTATCGCTGGCTGCCGGCTCTCTAGACCGTGCTGTCTGAACCGTGCTGTCTGAACCGTGCTGTCTGAACCGTGCTCTTTCCGGCCCGCTCGGTCTAGACCGCGCCGGTCAGCGCGGGCAGATAACCGTTGCGGTAACCGGTCTGGTTGGGGTGGAACGAGTCGGTCGGCGGCAGGATCGTGAGGTTGTTGAGGTAGGGAACCGACGAGCAGATCCCGTGCCCGGCGAACGTGCCCTGCACCTCGGCGAAGGTGAAACCGGCCGCCTGAGCGCGGGCCTTGACCACCGAGTCGAGGGCCACGGCGCCCGCGTCGAGCACCTTGCGCTTGGCCAGGCTCATGCCGCCGATGCCGCAGGACGCCTTGGTGGTGTCGAACAGCTGCGGATAGTCGAGCACGACGACCTTGGCGCCGGGTGCCTTCGCCCTGATCGCGGTGTAGGTGGCGTCGAGCTTGGCGGCCAGGTTCTGGTTGATGTCGTTCTCGGCCGCGGCGACCGTGGCCGCGCACGAGGCGTCGCTCGACACCTCGCAGGAGAGCACGGTCGGGGCGAACCCGGCGTCGTTGCCGCCGATCGTGATGCTGATCAGATCGGCGCCGCTGGAGAGCGCGGGCACCTGGGTCGAGAGGACGTCGTCGGTGGTGGCACCGCTGCAGGCCAGGTTGGTGAACGACCGGGGGGAGTTGGCGGCCGCCCACTGCCCGGGGTAGCCGTTCGGGCTGCGCAGACACGAACCGGTCTGTCCGGGGGCGCCGACGCCCGACGAATAGGAGTCGCCGAGCGCGACGTAGTCGACGCTCGAGGCCGCGGCGGCCGGCGCGGCGAGGGAGAGGGCGAACAGGGACGAGGTGGCGAGAGATCCGAGGACGAGGTGACGTCCGTTCATCGGTGGCCTCCGGTCCGAGTGGGGACGGGGAAGCCGAAGCGCTCCGGTAACCGCAAACTAGGTCAGGGCACCGGGAAAAGAACCGTCCTGACATTCCTGTTACGGAGGAGTAACATTCCGTAGTCCACTCTCACGGCTGGCCCACTCTCACGGCTGGCCACTCTCACGGCTGGCACAGGCGGCGTTCAGCCAGCCCACAGGTCACGCGACTAGCTTTGCCTCCCATGGAAGAGGAACGGGCACGTCGAGTCGTCGAGACGCTGCGCGGGCGCAACGTCTTCGCCCATGTGAAACTGCCGCAAGCCGGCATCACCCAGTACGGCATCCGCGTGGTGCTGCCGGACGGCCGCGAGGCGATCTGGGACAACGACGGCACCGCCGGGCTCGAGGCGCAGATCATGCGCAACGGCATCCTGGTCGGCTACGTCGCCTCGATCCCCGACTCGGAGAACTACGGCGACGGCCAGATCGTCGAGGCGATCGCCACCGCCGACTACGACCGACCGGTCGGTCGCAGCCGGCCGGCCACCCCGCGGGTTCCGATCAGTCGGCCGTCGGCCTCACTGGCCCAGCGGTTCAAGAGCACGTTCAGGGGTTGAGGGGCGCCTACGCTTCGACGGGCGCCTGTCCTTCGAGAGGCCCTGCCGCTTCGAGAGGCCCTGCCCCTTCGAGGGGAACCGGCGCGTCGAGGGGCGCGTCGAGGGGAACCGGCACTTCGAGGCGCACCGAGCCGCGCAGGTCGAGGAAGACCCGGCCGGGTGCTGAGACCAGGCGCAGCACCACGTCGTCGCAGTGCGGGCAGCGGCCGACCTGTCCCGGGGACGGCCCCCACAACCGCAGCGTGGCGATCGCGTCGGCGTGACCGCAACCCGCGCACGTGTAGCGGGCCACAGTCACGTCGACGGCGAAGATCTCCCGCAGGTTGCCGGCCATCGCGTTGCCATCCAGCTCGTTCATGACGTCCCTCCGAACCGCTCGGTGCGGATGCGCTTGGGGTCGTGGCCCAGCGCGACCAGGATGTCGGCCGCCGTCTCGACGAACGCCGTCGGGCCGCAGACATAACAGTCGGGCTGGAAGTCGGGCGGCCAGCCGTACGTGTTGATCGTCGGCACGTCGATCCGCTTGGGCGGGTCGGGCCAGCCGTCGGGGGCTTTACGCGTGTAGGCGTAGCGCACGTCGAGACCGTGCTCCTCGCGTACGCGCTGGGCCAGCTCGCCGGCGTAACAGGCGTCCTCGGGCGTGCGCACCGAATAGATCAGCCGGAACGGCTGCTTGCCGTGCGCGGCGCCGCGGGCGCGGATCATCGCCATGAGCGGCACCACGCCCGAGCCGCCGGCCAGCAGCAGCACCGGCGCGGTCTGCTTCTCGCGCCAGACGAACCAGCCGCCGACCGGGCCGCGCAGTTCCAGCTGGTCGCCGACCGCGAGCCCGTCGGTCAGGTAGGGCGAGACCTCGCCGTCATCCAGCCGCTGAACGGTCAGCTCGACCTTGCCGTCGCCGGTCTGTGGCCAGGCCGACGCGATCGAGTAGCTGCGCTGGGCTCGGTAGCCGTCCTCGGCGGTCAGCCGGACGTCGACGTGCTGGCCCGCGGTGTGGCCCGGCCAGTCGGGCACGTCGAGCACCAGCGTACGGGCGGTCGGCGTCTCCCAGCGCGCCTCGGTCAGCGTCGCCGCCCGCCAGGTCAGTCGCCCTGATACCGCTGTTCGAGCCATGGGTCTCCGTACATGTGGTAGCCGGCGGCCTCCCAGAAGCCCGGCTCGTCCTGGTTGATCATCTGCATCCCGTTGACCCACTTCGCGGACTTCCAGAAGTAGAGGTGCGGGACGATCATGCGGGCCGGGCCGCCGTGCTCGGGGGCGAGGTCTTCGCCGTCGAACTTATAGGTGATCCAGGCCTTGCCGTCGAGCAGGTCCTCGAGCGGGACGTTGGTGGTGTAGCCGCCGAAGCTGTGCACCATCGTGTAGTCGGCCGAGGTCTCGACGTCGGCCAGCAGGGTGTCGAGGGAGACGCCGTGCCAGGTCGTGCCCAGCTTCGACCACTTGGTGACGCAGTGGATGTCGGTGGTGACGTCCTCGGACGGCAGCGCCTGGAACTCTTTCCAGTTCCAGGACTTCTGCTCGCCGGTCTCGGTGGTGATCGTGAACTGCCAGCGGTCCAGGGGGACTCGCGGTGTCGGCCCGGCACTGAGCACCGGGAAATCGTGCGTCAGGTACTGCCCGGGCGGCAGGCCGGGCACCGACTCGCGGCGCCGTCCGCCGAACCCGCGGGAAATGATGGGCATGGCTCGACAGTAAACCGGATCACCGTTACGGCGCCCATACTGCGCGGACCTTTTCCACCTCAGCTGCCGCTTGTCGCCGGCCGGCCTCGGCGGCCGGCGCCCGGAATGCCGGATCGAGCGGATTGCGGCCCATCGCGGTGCGCGCTGCCGGGCTCGGGGCGATCACGACGCCGGGTACGCCGAGCTTCGTGACCTGGGCGGCCGGGCGGTCGGCCCGGCGGACGCCCACGTCGATCGGGGCGATCACGACGACCCGGTCGGCACCGTCGGCCAGGTCGGCGTTGGCGGCCGAGCGGGCGCCGCCGTCGACGTAGCGCCGGCCGTCGATGGTGACCGG
>DASWRZ010000367.1:0-6082 GCA_036402935.1 Actinoplanes sp. | reverse complement strand
GAGCGCGACCTCGGCCCCGACCGGCACCGTGACGTCTTCACCCGCACGATGGCCCTGTTCCCGGGGATCGACGACGACCTGAGCGCCGCCCTCTACGACACGATGACGGCCCAGTGGCGGGCGTTCGAGGACACGCCGCCGGTGTTGCGGGACCTGAAGGCCCGAGGCGTACGGATCGCCGTGCTCTCCAACATCGGCATCGACATCCGCGACTGCCTGGCGCGCAACGGCCTGGACAGGCTGGTCGACCAGGTCGTGCTCTCGTACGAGGTCGGCGTGGTCAAGCCCGACCCGGCCATCTTCGCCACCGTGCTGGAGCGGCTCGGCGCGACCGGCGAACGGACGCTGATGGTCGGCGACAGCCCGCGCGACGACGTCGGCGGCGCGGCTCTCGGCATCCGGACGCTGCTCCTGCCCCGCACCCGCGGGCCGGTGCACGGACTCGATGCCGTGGTGCGTCTCACCTAGACCGTTCTCGACCCCGTCCCGGGTCGTACGGATCTATCTCGCGGAGCGCCTGAGTCGCCGGTCACAGCCCGGACGCCGGCAACAGCGATCCAGCGCGGCGCCTCGTCGTCGAGAGCGCCGGCCGAGACGATGCGGTGGCCCTCGGCGAAGGGATCTCCTGCCTGGTCGGCGCCTATGTTGCCCCTCGAACGCCTGATATACAGGGGTCGACATGCGGGCCTACATTGACCGACATGCGCACGCGTCGTGGCCTTATCGCTTGTGGACTGCTGTCCGCATTGCTCCTGCCGAGCGGCCCGGCCGCCCATCCGGCCACCGCCGTTCCCGCCGGGGCCGAGTCCCAGGACGAAGAGCACGAGCACATGGCGCTCGATCTGGCCGGGACGCCGATCAGCGTCATCGAGAAGCAGACCGCCGCCAACGCCGCGCGCATTCAGCGCCGGACCGGGCTCCGTCCCGGAACGGTCCGCAGGACCGACGCGGCCCTCAAAGACGTCGACCCGGCGCAGGCCGGGGAGTGGAGCCCGGTCGTCGACACGCCGGTCGTCCCGGTGTTCCAGGCGGTGTTACCGGACGGCAAGGTGCTGATCTGGGATTCGGTCGGCGACAATGCGGCCGAGTCCTATCCCGACCACACCTTCACCCGGGCGATGGTCTGGAATCCGGCCGACAACACCTACAAGCGTGTCGACCTGCAGGGTTCCAACATCTTCTGCGCCGGCTTCGCGCACCTGTCGAACGGCAACATCCTGGTCGCGGGCGGAAACGCCGACCAGCAGCTCGACGGCACCATCGAGACGCACATCTTCGACTGGCACACCGAGACGTGGAGCCGCGGCAACGACATGGCCGGCGCGCGGTGGTACCCGTCGGTGGCGGAAACGGCGAACGGCGAGGAGGTCATCGTCGGCGGTGGCCCGTCGACCGCCGAGGTCTACCAGAACAACGGCGCCATTCGCGAGCTCACCGGCTTCACGAAATACAACGCGCGGCTCTATCCGTTCATGGGCTCACGGCCGGACACCCAGCTCGCGCTCTTCGGCCCGTACGCCACCGGCTACACCATCACCACGTCCGGCACCGGCATCATCACCGCGACCAGCACGCGTGACACCATCAGCCGCGACTACGGCAGTTTCTCGACCTACGACATCGGCAGGACGATCGTCGTGGGCGGCGGAAACATCACCGAGGGCGGAGTTCCGAACGTTCCGACCAAGACCGCCGTCGTCCTCGACAACGGGGCCGCATCGAGCCCGACGGGTTCGATGTCGGTCGGCCGGCGGCAGTTCGACGCGACTCTGCTCGCCGACGGTTCGGTGCTGGCGACCGGCGGCCTGACCAGCGCGGCCACCTCGACCTTGGTCGATCTGAACCACGCGGCGACGGCGGCGGAGCGGTGGGATCCGGCCACCGGTACATGGACGGTGCTGGCCGCCGCGAGCCGCATCCGGCAGTACCATTCCGCGGCCGTGCTGCTGCCGGACGGGCGGGTCATGACGGGCGGCGGCGGTGTCTGCGGCGTCTGTATGGACGTCGGCTATCTCGAGAAGAACATCGAATACTTCACCCCGCCGTACCTTCTGAAGAAGGCGAGCCGGCCGGTCATCACGACCGCACCGGCGACGGTCGGCATCAATTCCGCGTTCACGGTCTCGTCGAGTCAGGCGGCGAGCATCGGCAAGGTCGCTCTGGTCGGTCTGGGCGACGCGACGCACGGCGTCGACCAGGGGCAGCGCTACGTCCCGCTGAAGTTCTCGGTCTCGGGCACGAACCTCACGGTCACCGGGCCCCCGACCGGCGGGGTGGCTCCGCCCGGCTATTACATGCTGTTCCTCGTCGACAAGGACGGCGTGCCCTCGGTCGCGAAGATGGTTCAGGTCGCCCTGGGCCCGAAACCGTTGATGAGCCCGGTGAAGAACAGCACCGGCCGCTGCCTCGACGTGCCGAACTCGTCCCTCGCGGCGAAAACCTATCTGCAGGCGTACGACTGCAACAGCACCAAGGCGCAGGCTCTGACCCGTCTGCCGAACGACAAGTCGCTGCGAGTGCTCGGCAACTGCGCCGACGTGCCCTCGCGCAAATTCGTGTCCGGCCAGCGGATATGGGCCTACACCTGCAACAATTCCGTCGCCCAGACGTGGCAGTTCGGCACCGACGGCACGATCCGGCCGACCGGAACGACCACGCTCTGCCTGGCCGCCTCGTCCACCGCCAACAAGGCGACGATCATCCTCACGACGTGCAACGGCAACGCCCTGCAGAAGTGGACCTGGTAACGCTCGCGACCTCCATCAATACGCTCGTCCGTTTCTGCGCCCGCCGGGACGTTCCGGTGCTCGAACCGGCGACCGCGGACGTCGCGATTCTGTTCGGCGACAGCATTCCGGCCGGCGTCGACGTGTTCGCGGCCGCGATGCGCCGCGGGGTGGCCGGGCGCTACCTGATCGTCGGCGGCGAGGGCCACACCACCGGCGCCCGGCGGGAGATCACCGGAAAGAGTCGGCCGAGTTCGCGCCGCGCGGCGCCGACCCGCGATGGGCCAGCTAGCCTGAGATGTCGTATTTGTCAGACATTCCAGGAGGTTGACGATGAAGCGAATGATCGCTCTGGCCCTCACCGCGGCGGCCGTGACCGCCGCCGCAGCGGCGCCGGCGCAGGCCGCTGACCCCAAGATGATCACACTGACCGTGGCCGACAACGGCCGTCACCTCCGGGTGCCGCTCGGCGAGCACGTCATGGTCCAGCTCCGCGTCAATCCGCCCCGCGACGTGGACCCCTCCACCTGGTGGCGGCCGATCACCGAGAGGGGCCACGCCCTTCAGGCCCGCGTGGTCGGCACGATGATCCCCCGCGGGGTCACGGCCGGGCACTACTACGCCGCCCACCGCGGCGAGGCGACCCTGTCGTCCGCCCGCGCGGCCTGCCCGGCGACCGACAACGGCCCGACCTGCTTCGCCATGCAGGGCTGGAGCGTCACCCTCGACGTCCGCTGAACCGGAACCAGGCAGCGCCGGCGCGCCACCCCTTCTGCGGTGCGGTGGTGGCGGAGCAGCTGGTCGTAGGCGGCGACCGATGGCGGCGGCCGGGTGTCGGCCGGTAGCCGGGCGAGGCGGCGCTCGGTCAGCGACACGACGTTGCCGGCGCGCCGGCCCGGTTCGTCGACGGGGTGCGGATGGTCGTCGGTCTCGGCGAACTTGCGGGCCTGCAACGCGACGGCGTCCGCGGCAACGCGCCCGCTTGCAGGGCGGCGGCCAGGCCGGCGACGACGTGTTCGTGGGGCATGTGCCGGTGCAGCAGCAGGACCTCGGTCAGGTCGCGGGTGCCGGCGGTGTCGCCGTGGGGGCCTTGCGGACGGCTTTCCACCAGGCGTCGTGGACCGGGGTGAACTTGCCGGCGGCGCGGGCCTGCTCGAGCGCGGTGGAACCGGGCAGCGCACCGGGTTTGCGCAGCAGGGCCTCCAGGTAGTGATCCAGGTCCAGGCGGGTGCCGCTCTTGGCCATCAGCCGCTCGTGCCGGGCGACCTCGACGCGGCCGTCATAGACGACCAGGTGGGAGGCGTGCAGGTGGACCCGGACCGGCCGGCCGACCAAGCGCGGCGGCGCGGAGTAGCGGTTGGTGCGGACGGTGACCTGGCTGTAGCGATCGACGCGCGGGCTCAGCCAGAGGTCGGTCTCGAACGGTTCGTCCGGCAGCGGCTGCTCGATCGCGAACAGCTCCCCGACGGTATGGGCTCGGCTGCCGATCCGCCGGGCCTCGTCGACGGTGTCCCATGAGCGTGGTGAACGCGTGGACGTGGCCTTCCTTGAATGCCTCCGACCCACCTGACGCAAAATTTTGTGGACGGCCTTGCCCGAGAAGGAGAGCCGGAACGCGGACAGCATGCAGGTCACTGGTTCGCCGTGCAGGTTGATGGCGACCTCACCGAAGTCGACCCTCGTTTCCGCGCCGGGCCGGTGGGTCTGCGGGAAGAACACGTTGGCCGGGCCCCGCCCGGCCTGAACGCGGATCTTGGGCTGCGGTCGGCGACGTAGGCGCGAACGACCTGGTAGGAGACGTCGCCACGCAGACGTCAGCGCCGAGCGGACCGTGCGGCGGCTGATCTGATACTTGCGGGCCAGACCGCGCACGGACAGGCCGGCGCGGGAGTCCCGTCGGATCGCCGCGAACAGGGTCCACCTTCGACATCGGCGGCATCTGCGGGCTCCCGTCCAGACCCGCCGATGCTGCCACCAGCTCAGGTGGGTCCGGAACCGGTGAACATCGAAACCACCGATCGAGATGGGTCCCGAACTGGCCGACAAACCGCAGGTCATCTGGGCCCCAGACATTGCATGCGGGAGCAGCGATCACGTTCGTGCGGTGCTGTTGGCCCCTGAGCAAAGTTGATGCTCCCGGGCGGAGGAATCCTGTCGCTGGCTGTCTCTATTTCGCGTACGAGGCAAGCACGGACGTGACCTCGCCGGCCCGATGGAAGCCGACATCGTGCCCCGATGAGTCGCTGACGTGCAGCGTGGCGACCGGCAGCTCGCGCGCGAGGCTGCGGGCGAAGGCGATCGGCGCGTTACGGTCAAGCGCGCCGTGCCACAGGTGCACCGGCATCTTGACCTCGCTGAGCGGGAATGTCCACTGCCGCTTGATCAGGGCGAGCTCCTGCACGGTGGCGCGCGAACCCTGCCGCAGCGCGTCAGCGACGGCTTCGAACTCGATGCGCAAGGCGGCGGCGTGTGCGGCATCGGGCGCTGCCGCCGTCGCGCGGTGCAGAGCACGCTCCCGGCTGTCCGCGCTGACAAGCTCCCGCCGCATCGCCGCGACCCGGATGGTGTTGAGCGTCGGCGCATTCCTGGCCAACCAGTTCATCACCCGGGCGCTCACCGTCATGCCCACTCGCTCGGCCCGGCTCATCGGCCCGCCCGCCGCGATCAGCCCGACAACACTGACCCGATCGGCGAGATGACGCGCGGCGGCCAACGTGAACGGGGCGCCGCCGGACTCACCGACCAGCGCGAACCGGTCCAAGCCGAGGTGACCAGCCAGCGTGGCGAGATCCTCACCCCAACTGGCCAGGCTGCGCTTGGGCTGGTAATCGGAGGCGCCGTAGCCGGGTTTGTCCGGCGAGATCCAGCGCAGGCGGGCTGCCCGGGCCGTCTGGTCGTAGCCGACTCCGGCCAGACCGGACACTGGTGTCCCTGCCGTGTAGACGACCGGCGACCCGTTCGGGTCTCCGAACTCGTGCCAGCTCAGCCGTCTGCCGTCAGCGAGGGTGATCACATCCGATGTCACCGGTACATGCTGACACTGGTGGGAATCGCCCGCCGTACCGACGGTCTTCCGCGCCCGGTAAGCGGATGCGGCCCACTGGTGGCAGTCGCGCCGGTCATTGTCCCAAACGCTCCACAGAGCAAGTCCAGCAAGACACCGGACGAGATCATGGCCGGCGGACCAGCTTCTTTCCCAGCTCATGAGCATTTCCGCGAACGATTTCCGATGAGACGGGACATCACTGGACCACGGGCCGCATCGTGGTGGGTCCCGAACTGCCGAACACACGATCCGGTAGCCGAGAAGCGGGACCGGAGCTCACCAACAAACGGGTCCCGTTCTCGGTTCTGTC
>DASWRZ010000366.1:0-2042 GCA_036402935.1 Actinoplanes sp. | reverse complement strand
CAGCTTGACCTCCAGCTTGGCGGCGGCGCTGCAGCGGTCGCACCGCTCGGCGAGCTCGTCGACAGTGGTGATCTCGGGCGTCAGCAGGGCGGTCATGTCGCTCTCCTTGCTCGGTGGCGGTGTGCAGCGGTCCTGACAGGGGGTAGATCGGCCCTGCGAGGGAGGGGCTTAGCTCTTCTCGGGTGACATACGGGCCGTTCGCCCGCGGCCGAATTCCTTGCACCGGGCGTGCAACCACATGGATCCCGGAACCTCGATCCGACGCCTCACCATTTCCCTCGACTGCCGCCGGCATTCCGCTCCCCCCGGGCGATGTCCGCCGAATGAACAACGAGAGGGAACATCTTGCGCATCGACACCGGGCGTATCTTCGCGCTGCTGGCCGGGGCTGCCGCCGCTGTCATCTGCGGCACACCCATTGCCGCCAGTGCGGCGCCGGCCACCGGAACCATCCTCGGCGCCGGCTCCGCCGGCGCCATCGCCAACAGCTACATCGTCGTGCTGCAGCCGGGTGCCGCCGGCGGCGGCCTGGTCAAGAGGTACGGCGGGGAGGTAACGGAGAACTACCAGGCGACCGTACGCGGATTCTCCGCCCGCATGACCACCGGGCAGGCCCGCCGCCTGGCCGCCGACCCGGCCGTCCGATACGTCGAGCAGGACGCCACCATCACCCTGACCGGCGGCGCCCTGACCGGCGGCACCCCGACCTGGGGCCTCGACCGGATCGACCAGCGGCAACTGCCCCTGTCGAAGACCTACACCGGCCCGTCGGCGGCCGGGGTCACCGCGTACGTACTGGACACCGGCATCCGGATCACCCACCAGGAGTTCGGGGGCCGGGCGACCAACGGCTACGACGCCGTCGACCAGGACAACGTGGCCCAGGACTGCAACGGCCACGGCACCCACGTCGCCGGCACGATCGGCGGTTCGACCTGGGGCGTGGCCAAGGACGTCAAGCTGGTCGCGGTGCGGGTGCTCGGGTGCAACGGCTCGGGGTCGTATTCCGACATCATCGCCGGGATCGACTGGGTGACCCGACGAGTGACCCACGTCCACGGCCCCTCGGTCGCCAACATGAGCCTCGGCGGCACGGTCAGCAAGGCGCTCGACGACGCGGTCGACCGCTCGATCGCGGCCGGGGTCACCTACGCCGTCGCGGCGGGCAACGACAACAAGGACGCCTGCCGCCAGTCCCCGGCCGACGACCCGGCCGCGATCACGGTCGGCGCCAGCGACGACCGCGACAAGCGGGCGTCGTTCTCCAACTACGGCCGCTGTCTCGACCTCTTCGCGCCGGGTGTCCGGATCGAATCGGCGTCGAACAGGTCCAACACCGCGACCATGATCATGAACGGCACTTCGATGGCGAGCCCGCACGTCGCCGGAGCGGCCGCGCTGGTGCTCGGCGCCCACCCGGACTGGACCCCGGCCCAGGTCCGCGACGAGCTGGTCGCGCAGGCCACGCCCGGTGCCGTGACCTCGGCCGGCAAGGCTTCGCCGGCCAAGCTGCTCTACACCGGCTTTCTCAACCCGCAGGCCGGGACAAGCTCGCACCGATAGCGTTGGGGAACGCCAGCTACCCCGGGAGGACCCATGTCGCAGGCGACGGCGCCCGAGGAGCGCCCCACCGTCCTGGTCGTCGACGACGAGGAGGACCTGCGCGACATCATGCGGCGCATGCTCGAACGCCGCGGCTTCACCGCCCTCGTCGCCGGCGACTCCCGGCAGGCCATCGAGGTCTGCCGGGAGCACCCGGGCGACATCGACGTGCTCGTCACCGATCTCGGCCTGCCCGGCGTCTCGGGTGGCGAGCTGTCGCGCACGGCGTCCGAGCTGCGGCCGAGCATGCAGGTCATCTACATCTCCGGGTTGCCGCGCGAGATCGCGGTCGCCGACGGCCTGATCGCCGAGGACGCCCTGCTGGTCAAGAAGCCGTTCACCACCGAGGGGCTGATCGAGGCGCTGCGCTCGGTGCTCCCGTAGTCCTTTCGTTCGACGAAGCGCTGCCCCGTACGGGCAGCGCTTTTCCTTTGCCCTGA
>DASWRZ010000365.1:0-18532 GCA_036402935.1 Actinoplanes sp. | reverse complement strand
CGCTGAAGGGCCTGGCCCGGGTCAAACACATCCAGCGGACGCTGACCGAGCAGTGGTCGGTGCTGGCAACGCTCACGCCGAGCGAATATGCCGAGTTCCGCAGCTTCCTCGGCACGTCCTCGGGTTTCCAGTCGTACCAGTACCGAGCGGTCGAGTTCACGCTCGGCAACAAGGACCGCCGAATGCTCTCGATCTTCAACGACGAGCCGGACGCCCGGGAGATGCTGGTCGAGGCCCTCGAAGCGCCCAGCGTCTACGACGAATTCCTGCGCTATCTGGCTCGGCACGGCCACGACGTCCCCGTCGAGCTGCTGCAGCGCGACGTCACCCTGCCGTACGTCTTCAACGAGGATCTGGTGCCCGTCTTCCAGCGCATCTACTCCGACCCCGAGCAGTTCTGGGGAGCGTACGAAGCGTGCGAGGAACTGGTCGACCTGGAGGAGAACTTCCAGCTCTGGCGGTTCCGGCACCTCAAGACCGTGGAACGCACGATCGGCTTCAAACGGGGCACCGGCGGCTCCAGCGGCGTGAAGTTCCTCCGCGACGCTCTCGACCTGACGTTCTTCCCCGAGTTGTACGCCGTACGGACCGAGATCGGAGTCCCCCGTTGAGCGACGACCTGCTCCAACGCGCCGCCGACCTGGACGCGGCCGACCCGCTGGCCCGCTACCGCGACGACTTCATCGTCCCGACCGACGCCGACGTCGTGGCCTACCTGGACGGCAACTCGCTCGGCCGGCCGCTGGCCGCGACCGCCGCGCTGATGGACCAGTTCATCCAGCGCCAGTGGGCGGGCCGGCTGATCCGCGGCTGGACCGACAGCTGGATGGAGTGGCCTCTCGAGTTGGGCGACCGTCTCGGCCAGGTCGCGCTCGGCGCCGCGCCGGGCCAAGTGGTGGTCGCGGACTCCACGACCGTACTGATCTACAAGCTGGCCCGGGCCGCGCTCGGTGCCCGCCCGGGCCGCCGCAAGGTCGTGCTCGACACCGACAACTTCCCGACCGACCGCTACGTGCTCGAGGGCATCGCCGCCGACCGCGGCCTCGAACTGGTGTGGATCGAGACGGATCCGGGCGAGGGCATCCACCCGTCACAGGTGGCATCGGTCGTCGACGAGGACACCGCGCTCGTGCTGTTCAGCCACGTGGCCTACCGGTCGGGCTGGATGGCCGACGTGCCCGAGATCAGCCGCATCGCGCACGAGGCCGGGGCGCTGGCGATGTGGGATCTGTGCCATTCGGCCGGGTCGGTGCCGATCTCGCTGGACGCGTGGGGCGTCGACCTGGCGGTCGGCTGCACCTACAAATACCTCAACGGAGGGCCGGGGGCGCCGGCTTTCGCGTACGTCCGCCGCGACCTGATCGGTGAGGTGCGGCAGCCGATCTGGGGCTGGATGGGGCACCGGGCGTCGTTCGAGATGGGCCCCGGTTACGAGCCGGCATCAGGCTCGCGGGCGCTGCTCAGCGGCACGCCGCCGATCCTGGCGATGGTGCCGCTGCACGCCAACCTCGACATGCTGGCCTCGGCCGGCATCGAGGCGGTGCGGGCGAAGTCGGTGCTGCTCACCGAATACGCGATCAAGCTGGCCGACGCGTGGCTGGCGCCGTTCGGGGTCGAGGTGGTCAGCCCGCGCGACCCGGCGCGGCGGGGCGGCCACGTGACGTTGCGGCGGCCCGGGTTCGCCGACCTTCTCGACCCGCTGTGGGACAGCGGCGTGATCCCGGACTATCGGCAGCCCGACGGGTTGCGGATCGGGCCGGCCGCGCTGAGCACCAGTTTCGGCGAGGTGCATCGCGGGTTGTCGGTCTTGCGCGACCTGCTCGCCAAGCAGTCGTGACGCAGCTGCTGGCGGCTGAGTCGCTCTGGTGGGACGGTTCGTGGAAGCCCGGTCAGGCTCTGCGCGCCTCCGATCTGTCGCCGGTGCCCGCTCCCGACACGGTTTCGAGACGGCCGGGCACGCTGCTGCCCGGCCTCACGGACCATCACGTGCACTCGGCGCTGGTCGATCTGCCGACGGTCCGGGCGGGCGGCATCGGTGCGGTCTGGGACCTGGGCGGCGTCCCCGAGAAGGTCGCCGAGCTGGCCCGGCACGGAGCTCCGGTGGATGACGCCGAGGAATTGTCGGTGCCGGCTGTTCTACTGGCCCCACCCAGTACGGGGCGGGGGCGGTCCGGGGGGCCGCGACTACCGCGAATTCGTTTCGCCGGCCCATTTCTCACCGCGCCCGGCGGTTATCCGAGCGACCGGGCGTGGGCGCCCGCCGGAAGCTGGCGTCCGCTTGCGTCGGCCGACGAGGCCGCGGAGGCGGTCGGCGAGGCGCATCGTGGCGGCGCTACGCTGATCAAGATGACGGCGCATGCGGGCGGCCCGCTGCTTCCGCTCACGACGATGACGGCTGTCGCCGAAGCCGCCCATGCGCTTGCGGTGCCGGTTGTCGTGCACGCCGAGGGCGACGGGACCGTCGCCCGGGCACTCGATTGCGGGGCCGATTTCCTGGCCCACACGCCTTGGACGTCGCCGCTCGACGACGGGCTCGCCCGGGCGTGCGCTTCCCGGATGACGTGGATCAGCACGCTCGACATCCACGGCTGGGGGACGAAAACCCCGGAATCGGTCACCGCAGTCGGCAACTTGCGGCAATTTCTTTCGTACGGCGGAAGCGTGCGCTACGGCACCGACCTGGGCAACGGGCCGTTGCCGCCGGCGATCAACCCGCGCGAGATCCGGCTGCTGCAGTCGGCCGGCATGTCTCCGGCCGAGATCCTGGCTTCGATGGCCGGGCCGGGCGTCGCGTGGATTCCGGGCGGTCTCGACTTCGACCCGGCGCGGTTCGCAGATGTTCTGGCTACGGCGAGGGTGATCTCATGATCGTGATTACGGGCGCCGGCGGGCGTCTGGGCGGGCGCGTCGCACGGCTTCTGGGCGGCGGAACGAGGCTGGTCGTGCGCGACGTCTCCCGGGCTCCCGCGATCGAGGCGGACGTCGCGGTGGCCTCGTACGGCGACTTCGACGCGGTGCGGCGGGCGCTCGAAGGCGCCGACGTCGTCTTCATGGTCTCGGGTGCCGAGGCGCCGGACCGGGTGGCCCAGCACCGCAACTTCGTCGACGCGGCGGTCGCCGCCGGGGCCGGGCACATCATCTACACGTCGTTCGTCGGGGCGGCGCCGGACGCGGTGTTCACGCTCGGCCGCGACCACTGGGCGACCGAGGAGCACATCCGGGCGAGCGGTCTGCCGTTCACGTTTCTGCGCGACAACCTGTACGCCGATTTCCTTCCGATGATGGCCGGCGAGGACGGCGTGATCCGCGGCCCGGCCGATGACGGGCGGGCCGCGATGGTGGCCCAGGACGACATCGCCGCCGCGGCCGTCGCCGTGCTGCGTTCCTTCTCGTCGCACGCCGGCAAGACCTACGACATGACGGGGCCGGCCGCCATCTCCCTGGCCGAGGCGGCGGCAACGGTGACCGAGGTGACCGGCCGGCCGACGCGGTTCCACAACGAGACGCTTTCCGAGGCGTACGCGTCCCGGGCGGTCTACGAAGCCCCGGACTGGCAGGTCGAGGCGTGGGTGAGCACGTACACGTCGATCGCGTCGGGCGAGCTGTCGGCGGTCAGCGACGACATCGCGCTCCTCACCGGGCAGCGGCCCAGGTCGCTGCGGGAGCTGCTTTCACAGGCTCTCTAGCGCCAGGGCGGCAAGGAATCAGGCCTTCCACACGTCCTGGTTCGCCTCGTACATCTCGCGCAGGATGGCCGGGACGTCGTACGTCAGGTTCCAGTCCGGGTAGTCCTGCTGGAACCGGCCGATGCCGCTGATCCACCACTGGTGGTCGCCGACCCGATTCTCCTCGACGTACTCGGTGCGCGCCTCCAGGCCGGTGATCTCGGAGGCGATCTTGAAGGCCTCGATGTGGCTGCAGTTGGAGAACCGGCCGCCGCCCATGTTGTAGACCCCGGCCACCCGCGGCGCCCGGAAGAACGCCTCGAACGCCGTGACCAGGTCGTGCGAGTGGATGGCGTCGCGGACCATCTTGCCCTTGTAGCCGTAGATGCGGTAAACCCGCTGCTCCATCACGCAGCGCATGACGTACGCCAGGAAGCCGTGGAGTTCCGCGGCCGAGTGACCCGGTCCGGTCAGCGTGCCGCCGCGGAAGACCGCGGTCGGCATGTCGAAGTAGCGGCCGTACTCCTGGACCATGACGTCGGCGGCCACCTTCGAAGCGCCGAATACCGAGTGCAGGCACTGGTCGATCGACATGGTCTCGTCGATCCCGCCGTACCACCGGTGATCGGCCGGCAGCTCCCAGCGGGTCTCCTGCTCGATCAGCGGCAGCGAGTTGGGCAGGTCGCCGTAGACCTTGTTGGTCGAGGTGAAGATGAACGGCGCGTCGGCGCAGTGCTGCCGGACCGCCTCGAGCATGTTGATCGTGCCGACCGCGTTGACGTCGAAGTCGGTGAACGGCTCGCGGGCGGCCCAGTCGTGGGACGGCTGGGCGGCGCAGTGGATCACCAGCCCGACGTTGCGGCCGAGCTTGGCGAACAGTGCGAGCAAGGAAGAACGGTCGCGGATGTCGATGTCGTGGTGCGTGTAGCGGTCACCGACCTCCTTCTTGAGGCGGTCGAGGTTCCACTTGGTGGAGCCGTCGGCGCCGAAGAAGTAGCCACGCATGTCGTTGTCGATGCCGACCACGTCCATGCCGAGGCCCGCGAAGTGCCGGACCGACTCCGACCCGATCAGGCCGGCGGATCCGGTCACGACGACGACACTGCTCATCTGGACAACCTCCGGGTAGTAGAGAACGGCCCGAGGTTACCGGGTGTGTACGAGGGGCCGAGCCGCCGGTGGGTCCGGATGCTTGGCGCGAGCCGGAAATGGGCACGCAACATCTTCGGTACATCCGATGGCGAGGCTCCGGCTGATCCTCCGGAAAAGTAAGGCGGTCGAGAAATGACGGAGTCCCTGCCCGTGACGACGGCGCACGCAACGGTCCACCCCGAGCTCACCCTCGGCGTGGAGGAGGAGTTGCACGTCGTCGACCTGGTCACCCGCGAGCTGGTGCCCCGGGCGCCGGAGATCCTGGCCCGCCTGGACGACGACCACTTCTCGGCCGAATTGCACCGATCCGTGGTCGAGACGAACACCCCGGTCGCGGGCACTCTCGACGAGTTGCGGGACGGAATCGCCGGTCGAAGAAAAACCGCGATCGGGGTCGCGGAATCGCTCGGGCTCGGTCTGGTCGCCACCGGAACGGTGCCGCTGGTCGACCTGGAATCACTCCCGGTGACGCCCACGTCGCGCTACCGCCGGATGCTCGACGACTACCAGCTGCTGGCCCGCGAGCAACTGATCTGCGGCGCCCAGGTGCACGTCTCGGTGCCCGACCGGGACGAGGCGGTCGCGGTGGCCCAGCGGGTCGCCCCGCACCTGCCGGTGCTGCTCGCGCTGAGCGCCAGTTCGCCGTTCTGGATGGGCGAGGACTCCGGCTACGCCAGCGTGCGGTCGCTGGTCTGGCTGCGCTGGCCGACCGCGGGCGACCCGGGCGTGCTCCACTCGGCGGCCGAGTTCGACGCGCTGGTCGACGACCTGCTCGTCTCCGAGACGATCACCGACCCCAAAATGGTCTATTTCGACGTGCGCCCGTCGGCCCATCTGCCGACCGTGGAGTTGCGGGTCACCGACTCGTCGCCCGACGTCGACACCGTGGTCCTGCTCGCCGGGCTGTTCCGGGCGCTCGTGCTGAAGGCCCGCGAGGAGTATCGAGCCGAGAAAAGGGCGACCATCGCGAAGCCGCCGCTGCACCGGGCAGCGATGTGGCGGGCCGCCCGCTCCGGCCTGGAGGGCGACCTCCTCGACCTGCCCCGCTCCCCCGCTCCGGTGCCGGCCGCGGTCGCCGTCGAGCACCTGGTGGCCGAGCTCCGGCCGCACCTGGAGGAGCTGGGCGACTGGGAACAGGTCTTCGACCTCTCGGTGCGGGCGCTCAGCCGGGGCAGCTCGGCCGCCCGCCAGCGCCGGGCGCTGGCCCGGCGCGGACGGCTCTCCGACGCGGTCGACCTGGTCGTGGCGGACA
The DNA here is from genome assembly GCA_036402935.1 of Actinoplanes sp. GTDB lineage: Bacteria > Actinomycetota > Actinomycetes > Mycobacteriales > Micromonosporaceae > Actinoplanes. The sequence continues at coordinate 12,463 of DASWRZ010000365.1, read as the reverse complement.
CGCGAGGCGGGGCGACGGGTCTGGCGCCGATCGGCGCCGGCGACACGGTGCCGGCCGGCCTTTTCCCGTACGCCCGCAGCGGCGACGAAGCGTTTCCGGACGGCGAGGTCGCCCCGGCGTACACCGGCCTGGTGACCGCGCTGGGCGCCCTCGGCTCGGCCGGTCTGCGCCGGCGCGAGGACAAGCGCGACGACGAGCAACGGGCGCGCGGCATCACGTTCAGCGTGGCCGGCGAGGCGGCGACCCGGCTGTTCCCGTTCGACCTGGTGCCCCGGCTGATCCCGGCCGACGACTGGCGCGACCTGCGGGCCGGGTTGGTGCAGCGGGTGCGGGCGCTGAACTCGTTCGTCAACGACGTCTACGGCGAACGGGCGGCGGTCCGCGACGGCATCGTCCCGGACTGGGTGATCGACGGCTCCCCCGAGCTGCGGCCGAGCGGCGCCCTGATCGGCACCGACCGGGTCCGCACTCAAGTGGCCGGCGTCGACCTGGTCCTCGACGACCGGGGCGACTGGCGGGTCCTGGAGGACAACCTGCGGGTGCCGTCGGGTATCGCGTACGCCATGCAGAACCGGCGTCTCACCGAGAGCGTCCTCCCGGAGCTGCCGGAACCGCCCGGCCTGCTGGGTGTCGAAGACACCCCGGCCCTGTTGCGGCGCGCGTTGCGCGAGTCGGCCCGCCCGGCCGCCGCCGACGACCCGAACCTGGTCGTTCTCAGCCAGGGCCCGGACGACTCGGCCTGGTTCGAGCACCGGATGCTGGCCGAGGAGATGGGCGTGCCGCTGGTGCGCAGCACCGAGCTGTACGTCGACGACGCCCGGGTCTTCCGCACGCGGGACGGCAAGCGCTACCCGGTCGACGTCGTCTATCTGCGGATGGACGAGGACACCCTGATGCACGCGCCGGGCGCCGACGGCATGCCGCTCGGTCCGAGCCTGGTCGCCGCCCTGCACGCGGACACCGTGGTGCTGGCCAACGCGCTCGGCAACGGGGTCGGCGACGACAAGGCGATCTACGCCTTCGTGCCGAAGTTCGTCGAGTACTACCTGGGCGAGCGGCCGCTGCTGGCCGACGTGCCGACCTATCTGTGCGGGGTGCCCGAGCAGCGGTCCGAGGTGCTGGGCCGGCTGGAGGAGCTGGTCTGCAAGCCGGTCGACGGCTACGGCGGCGACCGGATTCTGATCGGCCCGCACGCGACGCCCGAGGAGATCGACGCCGTACGCAGGCAGATCCTCACCGCCCCGCACCGCTGGGTCGCCCAGGAGGTCGTGCGGCTCTCGACCCACCCGGTCTTCGACGGCCACGAGCTGTCGCCCCGGCACGTCGACCTGCGAGCGTTCGTGTTCACCGGCGAAAGCTCCGTCGTCGCCCCGGCCGCGCTGACGAGGGTCGCCCCCTCGGGCAGCATGATCGTCAACTCCTCGCGAGGCGGCGGTTCCAAAGACACCTGGTTGCTGAGCTGAGGAGGCGGTCGACATGTGCGGAATCGCGGGCGAGCTGCGGTTCGACAACCGAGCAGCGGATCCTTCCCACGTCGAGGCGATGCTCGCGGTGCAGGCCTCGCGCGGCCCCGACGGCGAAGGGCTGTGGGCCACCGGCCCGGTCGCGTTCGGCCACCGCCGCCTGAGCATCATCGACCTCTCGGATGCCGGGCGTCAGCCGATGACCGACGACGAACTCGGCCTGACTCTGGTCTTCAACGGCTGCGTCTACAACTACCGCTCACTGCGGCACGAGCTCCAGGGGTACGGCTACCGGTTCTTCTCCACGTCGGACTCCGAGGTGATCCTCAAGGCGTACCACCGCTGGGGAGCCGGCTGCGTGACCCGCTTGCTGGGGATGTTCGCCTTCGCGATCGCCGAGCACCACACGGGCCGCGTCGTGCTGGCCCGCGACCGCCTCGGCATCAAGCCGCTCTACGTGTCGTCGTCGCCCGGCCGGCTGCGCTTCGCGTCGACGTTGCCCGCGTTGCTGGCGGCCGGGGACGTGGACACCTCGATCGACCGGGTCGCGCTGCAGCACTACATGACGTTCCACTCGGTGGTGCCGGCGCCGCGCACCATCCTCAACGGCGTACGGAAGCTGCCGCCGGCCACGGTCCGCACGGTCGCGCCGGACGGCACGTGGAGCGACCACGTCTACTGGGAAGCCTCGTTCACCCGCGACGAGTCGATCGCCGAGGCGGACTGGCCCGAGCTGCTGCACGAGAAACTGCGGGTTGCGGTCGAGCGGCGGATGGTCGCCGACGTGCCGGTCGGGGTGCTGCTCTCGGGCGGCATCGACTCCAGTTACATCGTGGCGCTGCTGGCCGAGCAGGGGCAGCGGGGGCTCGCCACGTTCAGCATCGGGTTCGAGGCGGCGGGCGGCGAGACCGGTGACGAGTTCGCCTACTCCGACCTGGTCGCCAAGGAGTTCGGCACCGCGCATCACCAGATCCGGATCGGGCGCGACCGGTTCCTGCCCGCGGTCGACCGGACCGTGGCGGCGATGAGCGAGCCGATGGTCAGCCACGACTGCATCGCGTTCTACCTGCTCAGCGAGGACGTGGCGAAGCACATCAAAGTGGTGCAGTCGGGTCAGGGCGCGGACGAGATCCTGGCCGGCTACAGCTGGTATCCGCCGCTCGCCGAAGTGCCACGGGAGCGCGCGGTCGACGCGTACGCGCAGGAGTTCTTCGATCGTCCCCACCGTGACCTGGCCGCCCAGCTCAATCCCGACTGGCTGGTCGACCGCGACGTCAGTCGCGACTTCGTCGCGGCGAGCTTCGGTCGCCCGGGCGCGTCGACCGCGGTCGACGCCGCACTGCGCCTCGACTCCCAGGTGATGCTGGTCGACGACCCGGTCAAGCGGGTCGACAACATGACGATGGCGTGGGGGCTCGAGGCGCGGGTGCCGTTCCTCGATCACGAACTGGTCGAGCTGGCGGCGCAGTGCCCGCCCGCGCTCAAGCTGGCGCACGGCGGCAAGGGGGTACTCAAGCAGGCCGCACGGGGCGTCGTGCCGGACGGGGTGATCGACCGGACGAAGGGCTACTTCCCGGTTCCCGGCATCCGGCATCTCGAAGGCCCCATGCTCGACAAGGTTCGCGACGCGCTGACCGCGCCGGCCGCCCGCGACCGCGGGCTGTTCCGGCCCGACTACGTCGACTCGTTGCTGGCCGACCCGAACACTCCGCGCACCACGCTCGGGGCCAACCAGCTCTGGCAGCTGGCGCTCCTGGAGATGTGGCTGCAGCAGCACCAGCTTTGAGAGGACCTGTCTTGCTCGATGTCACCGTTTTGCCGGCCGGCTGGACGGATCTACCACCTTTGTCGGAGGGCGGCGGCAGTTGGTCGCCGACCCTTTCCCCGGACGGGAGGCATGCCGCCTACGTCTCGGACCGCGGCGGACGGCCGCAGGTCTGGGTCCAGCCGGTCGGCAGCGAGCTGGCGTTTCTCGTCGAGACCGGCCCGTCGCCGGTCGCCTCGGTGCAATGGTCGACCGGCGGCGGCTGGCTGGCGTGCGAGGTCACTCCCGGCGGTGCGCCCCGGCACGAGGTCTGGCTGGTGCGGCCGGACGGTTCGTCGCTGCATCAGGTGGCCGGTTTCGGGGCCGACAGTGCCGAGAACATGCGGTGGCTGCCCGGCCGGTCACTGCTCGCGGTGACCGAGAACCTGCGTCGTGCCCTGGTCATCGAACCGATCACCGGAGCTCGCACGGAGGTCGCCTCCGGCGACCTGATCTCGTTGCTCGACGTGAGTCCGGACGGCTCACTCGCGCTGCTGCGGCACGGGCCGCGCGGCAGCCGCTTTCTCGCGGTCCGCGACCGTACGGGCACGGACTCCTTCGTCACCCACGGCGAGGACGGCGTCTTCGGGCCCGACGGGCACACCGTCTTCGCGCGCAGCGAAGCGGGCGAGTTCCCGGTGCTGACCCGGGATCTCGACGTGATCGCCGCCTCGGAGTCCGCCGACGTGGAGGCCTTCGCGTTGACTACGGGCGGCGGCACCGCGGCCGTGCTCTGGAACCGTCGCGGCGGCACCTCCGAGCTGACGATCCACGACCTGGTGACCGGCGGGAAGCTGCCGGTGCCGCTGCCCGGGCTGGTGGTCGGCTCGCCCGCGTGGAGTGCCGACGGCAGCACGCTGACGTTCGCCGCGTCGGGCCCGGGCCAGCCGTGGGGAACGTGGACGTTCGACGGCTCGGGACTGCACCCGGTGTCGGCTGCTCCGGCCGCTCCCGGCGCGGTCCGGCCGGTGCTGCACACGTTCGCGTCGCACGACGGCCTGGAGATCAGCGGCTGGTTGTACCGGCCGGGCCCCGGGCCTTGTCCCACGGTGCTGTGGTTTCACGGTGGGCCGGAGTCGCAGGAGCGGCCGGGGCACGACCCGCTGTTCCAGGCGCTGGTCTCGCAGGGCATAGCCGTGTTCGCGCCGAACATCCGCGGGTCGTCGGGCTTCGGCCGCTCCTTCGTCAACGCCGACAACGTGGCGCTGCGGTACGCCGCCGTCGACGACGTCGCCTCCTGCGTGAAGTACCTGGTCGGCGCCGGAATCGCCGCGGCCGGGCGGATCGGCTGTATGGGCCGGTCCTACGGCGGCTATTTGACGTTGGCCGCGCTGGTGCGCTTTCCCGATCTGTTCGCCGTCGGCGTCGACGTCTGCGGCATGTCGAACTTTTTCACGTTCTACCAGCACACCGAGCCGTGGATCGCCGCCGCCGCGGTCTCCAAATACGGTGACCCGGTCGCTGATCGCGCTCTGCTGGAGGACCTCTCGCCCCTGACCCGGATCGACCGGTTGCGGGCCCCGCTGCTCGTCGTACACGGCGAAAACGACAGCAACGTGCCCGTGATCGAGGCCGCGCAGGTCGTGGAGGCGCTGCGCGCCCGCGGCGTCCCCCACAGATACCTGCTCTTCCCGGACGAGGGCCACGAACTGCTGCACCGCTCCTCCCGCGCGACCTTCCTGCGCGAGACCGTCGACTGGATCAGTGCTCACCTGCTGCCGGCGGGAAGTCGGCGGAGCGGCTGACGTCCGCCCACTCGGCGGCCTCGGCGGCCCGCTCGTCCGACGACTTCTGGGCCAGGTCGACCGCGGCCGCGCCCAGCAGCAGGCGGAGCGGCGGGTGCGGGTGGTTCACCACGTCGACCAGGATGCGGGCGGCGCGGGCCGGGTCGCCGGGCCAGGTGCCGTCGGTCTGGCGGCGGAAGGCGTTCATCTTGCCGACCGTGGGCTCGTAGTCGGGGGTCACCGGGTGGAATGTCATCGACGAGCCGCCCCAGTCGGTGCGGAACGGGCCCGGCTCGACCAGCGTGACCTTGATGCCGAGCGGCTTGACCTCGGCGTTCAGCACCTCGGAGAAGCCCTCGACGGCGAACTTGGCCGACTGGTAGGCGGCCAGCCCGGGTGAGCCGCCGACCCGGCCGCCGACCGACGAGAACTGCAGGAAGTGGCCCGAGCGCTGCCGCCGGAAGACCGGCAGGGCCGCCCGGGTGACGTTGACGACGCCGAAGAAGTTGGTCTCGACCTGGTCCCGGAAGTCGTCGGGCGGGGTGTCCTCGATCGAGCCCGAGTTGCCGTAGCCGGCGTTGTTGGCGACCACGTCGAGGCGCCCGAAGCGGTCGACAGCGGCGGCGACCACCGAGGCCGCCGCGGACGGGTCGGTGACGTCGAGGGCGAGCGGGAGGACACGGTCGCCGTACCGTTCGGCGAGGTCGGTCAGTTGCGAGGGGCGGCGCGCCGTCGCCACGACGTGGTCGCCGGCGGCCAGCGCGGCCTCGGCCAGGTCGCGGCCCAGGCCGCGGGAGCTTCCGGTGATGAGCCAGGTGCGTGCCATGACCATTCCTACCTACTAGTTGGTTGGTTACATTCCCAGACTAGCAACCAACCAGTCGGTAGGGAGGTCGGTAACATCACCGGCATGGTGGTGAGAGATGCCGAGGCCTCCCGGCGGCGGATCCTGCGCGCGGCGACCGCCGAGTTCGCCGAGCACGGCATAGCCGGCGCGCGGATGGACCGGGTGGCGGCCCAGGCCGAGAGCAGCAAGGAACGCATCTACGCGTACTTCGGCAACAAGGACGCGCTCTTCGACGCCGTGTTCACGGCCTCGGTCGGCCGGACCCTGGAGGCGGTCGTGTTCGACGCCGACGACCTTCCGGCGTACGCGGGCCGGATGTTCGACTACTTCGCCGACCACCCGGCCGCCCAGCGTCTCACCACCTGGTACCGCCTGGAACGCCCGGCCGGTCCCGGCCTGCGGGCGGTGATCGAGGCCAACCGCGAACGGGTCGAGGCGCTGGCCCAGAGCCAGCCCAGCGAGTTCCCCCCGGTCGCCCTGCTCACGCTGGTGCAGGCGGTGGCCGGCAGCTGGGGAACGATGAATCCCGAGTTCGCCGGCGCCGCGGCGGCGCTCGACCGGGCCGAGCGCCGCCGAACCGTCGTCGAGGCGGTCCGGCGGCTGATCAGACCCGACTAGAGACGAGCGTTCACGGACCGGTGAAGAGCGTCACCGCGCTGATCCCACCGGCGGTCACGGTGAGCACGGCCGTGCCGAACCGCTCCCCACGGAACCAGGTCGACGCGGCCGGCTGGTCGTTGACCGTGGCCGCGACCATCCGCCAGTCCCCGGGCGCGCCCATGAACGGCACCGCGAAGCCCAGGCAGGCGTCCCGCCCGGCGAACCAGGTGCGCGACCCCACCGGCTCGATCGCCGCGTCGGCCCGCAGCACCCGGCGGAACGCCTCGGGATCGGACGCCTCCCAGGCCGCCATGTACTGGGCCAGCAACTCCCGGGCCCGCGGCGACGAGGGCTCGAGCACCTCGTCCCGGTTCGGCGCCGCCTCGTCCAGGCGCGCACGGGCCCGCTGCAACGCGCTCTTCACCGCCGGAACACTCAGATCCAGCGCCTCGCCCGCTTCCGCGGCCGAGAACGCCAGCACCTCACGAAGCAACAGAACGGCCCGCTGCTTCGGCGGCAGCAGCTGCAACCCAGCGATGAAAGCCAGACGTACGCCCTCCCGAGCCGTCACGACGTCGGCCGGATCGGCCAGGAACGGCTCGAGCCAGGCCCCCGCATCGAGGGGTTCGGGTGGCGCGGCCGGATCGTCGGCGGCCGGCCCGAGCCCGGACGGCAGCGCCCGGCGCCCACGGCCGTCCAATGCCGACAGACAGACGTTGGTCGCGATCCGATAGAGCCACGTACGCACCGACGACCGGCGCTCGAAGCCCTCCCAGCCCCGGGCCGCGCGCAGGTAGGTGTCCTGCACCACGTCCTCGGCCTCGTGGAAGGAGCCGAGCATCCGGTACGCGTGAGCCAGCAGCCCGCGGCGCTCCCGCTCGAACGCGCCGGTCAGTTCCTCGTCCATCTCCCTGATTGTGTCCATACCCTGCCGACCCGGCGACCAACGGAAAGGAATCGGTACCGGGGTGATGCGACCCACGTGTGGCGTACGCCCAATTCCGTTGTGACCACGGTGGCCGCGGAGAACTCTGGAGGACGTTCACGTGTGAGAAGCGAGTGGAAGGCGGCACATGGCCCTGCGTCCCGGAGCCCGGGCCTGGGCCGTCTGGTCCGCCGGTCTCGCGGCATACACGATCGCGGTCCTGCATCGCACGTCGCTCGGCGTCGCCGGGCTCGACGCGCAGCTCCGCTTCCACGTCGGCGCCGGGGCTCTGGCCTCGTTCGCCGTGCTCCAGCTGCTCGTCTACGCCGGCCTCCAGGTGCCGGTCGGGCTGCTGCTCGACCGGTTCGGCTCGCTGCGCCTGGTCGTCTCCGGCGCGCTCGTGATGGCCGCCGGGCAGGCGCTGATGGCGACCACCCACAGCATCGGCGGGGCGGTCGCGGCCCGGGTGCTGGTCGGCGCGGGCGACGCGATGACCTTCATCAGCGTGCTCCGGCTGGTGCCGCAGTGGTTCCCGGCCCGGAGCGTACCGGTGCTCACCCAGCTGACCGGTCTGGTCGGGCAGGCGGGACAGGTGCTCTCGGCCGTACCCCTGGCGGCCGTGCTGGCCGGATCGGGCTGGACCACCGCTTTCGTCGGTGCCGCCGGCGCCGGGGTCTTCGTCGCGATCGTGGCGTTCGCCGCGATGCACGACACCCCCGAGCGGCGGATCAGCCGCGGCCCGGCGATCACGCTCGGGCGGCTCGGCCGCGACCTGCGCGAGGCGTGGCGGCACCCGGGCACCCGGCTCGGGCTGTGGACGCACTTCACGACGCAGTTCACCGGCACCGTGTTCGCGCTGATGTGGGGCTTCCCGTTCCTGATCGCCGGCGAGGGCCTGCGCCGCGAGACCGCGAGCACCCTGCTGACCCTGTACGTGCTGGTCGGCATGGCCGCCGGGCCGCTGATCGGGATGCTCGTGCAGCGGCATCCGCTGCGCCGCTCCTGGCTGGTGCTCGGCGTGATCACCGCCAACGCGCTCGGCTGGGGCCTGGTGCTGGCCTGGCCGGGGCGGGCGCCGCTGCCGGTGCTGCTGGTGCTGATCGTGGCCCTCGGGCTGGGCGGGCCGGGCTCGATGATCGGGTTCGACTACGCCCGTACGTTCAACCCGCCCAACCGGCTCGGCACCGCGACCGGCGTGGTCAACGTGGGCGGCTTCGTCGCCTCGTTGCTGACCATCGAGCTGATCGGCCTGATCCTGGACGCCCGCACCGGCGGCCGGGCCGACTACGGCATCGCCGACTTCAAGGTCGCGATGGCCGTGCAATATCTGGTGGGCGCGGTCGGCCTGGTCGGAATCCTGCGAACTCGCAGGCTGGCCCGGCGCCGGATGGCCGCGGAGGGCGTCGTCGTGCGTCCCCTGAGAGAGGTGTTGGGGCAGCGGCGGCGTTTAGCACCGCGCCCAGCGGTAAAGGCTGAGAACTGACCCACGTCCGACTGATCGGAAAAGGAAAACCAGAGGAGGACATGTCTGAGCACGCACCGGACCGGATCTGGTCCGGCATCGACATTCCGAAGACCATCGCCGGCGTGCTCGCCGCGGTTTCCGCCGCGGTTGTCGGCTCATTCCTGGGAGTGGGAGGAACGCTGGCCGGTGCGGCCGTCGCCAGCATCGTCGGCTCGGTGGGCACCGAGATCTACCGCAAGTTCATCGCCCGCGGCCATAAGAAGATCGTCGCCACGTTCGTGACCGCCCCGGCCGCGATCGGCACGCCCGCGGTGGCCGCCGCGGCGGAGGAGTCGCCGTCCGCGTCGTCCGAGACGCCTGCTTCACCCTCCGAGACGACCACCGTGAGTCCCCCCAAGATGCGCTGGGGCCGGGTGGCGATGGTCGCGGCCGGCGTGTTCGTGCTGGCGATGGGCGTGCTGACCGCGTTCGAGGCGATCAGCGGCAAGACCGCCGCCGACGCCGTGACCGGCCGTCACAGCGACTCGAGCAGCACCGTCAGCGCCGTCCTCGGCCACCACAAGAAGAGCGAACCGAGCCCCACGCCGACGACGACGCCGAGCTCGGGAGCGCCGGCCTCGGATGCTCCCGGCACCGAGGCACCGACCGGCACCGAGGCACCGACGACCGAGCCCGGCCCGACCGGGACCACCACGCCGACCTCGCCTCCGGCCCCGACCGAGACGACCGCACCCGAGCCGACCGCAACGGATACTCAGAAGTCGGACGGGGGTGACGGCGGCCAGAACAACATCGCTCCGCCGGCCACCCCGCAGCCGCAAGGGACGGAGTAGCACCGCCATGGACGCGAAGGACATCCTGCTCGACGGCTTCGGCCGGCTGCCCGACGAGGTCGACGGCGCCCTGCGCGGCCTGACCGCCGATCAGCTGCGCTGGGCGCCCGCCGAGGGTGCCAACACGATCGGGTGGCTGATCTGGCACCTCACCCGGGTGCAGGACAGTCACCTCGCCGAGCTGCTCGGGGCCGAGCAGATCTACGTGACCGGCGACTGGGGACCGAAGTTCGGCCTCAAGTCCGACCCGTCCGACACCGGCTACGGCGACTCGGCCGGCCAGATCAGCCGGGTCGAGCCGCGCAGCACCCAGGTGCTGCTCGACTACTATCGGGCCGTGCACGACCGGACGGTGCAGTACGTCTCGGGCCTGAGCGACGCCGACCTCGACCGGGTCGTCGACGAACGCTGGGATCCGCCGGTCACCCTGGGCGTTCGCCTGGTCAGCGTGATCGACGACGACGCCCAGCACGCCGGGCAGGCCGCCTACCTGCGCGGGCTGCTGTAGGGGGCGGCAGGACCGAGACCGGGAGCATTGCCATGTCCGACGAACGGGCGAGCCACACCGCCGTGCTCGTCTGCCAGGGCCGGGCCGCCGCCAACGAGCGGGTCGCGCCGGGCCGGTTCGCCGACCCGACCGCTCTGCCGCTGCTGCGCGAGGAGGAACGCGAGCTGGTTCGTCAGGTGCGCGAGGGCACGCCGCCGTCCGGGTGGAAGGCGCGGATCGAGTACGAGATGGTCCGCGGCTAGGCCGAGGTGCTGGTGCCGCGCACGATCGCGATCGACGACGCCGTCCGGGAGGGCCCGCGGGCCCAGGTGGTCATCCTCGGCGCCGGGCTCGACGGCCGGGCGTGGCGGATGACCGAACTGCACGACTCCGACACCTACGAGGTCGACCAGCCCGCCTCCCAGCGTGACAAGCGGGAACGGGCGGTCGCCCTCGGCGATCGGCAGCCGCATTTCGTGCCGGTCGAGTTCGGCCGCGACGACCTGGCGGCCACCCTCGAGGCGGCCGGGCACCGGGCCGACCTGCCGACGACCTGGGTCTGGGAGGGCGTCGTGCCCTATCTGACGCCCGACGACGTGCGGGGCACGCTCGACGAGGTGGCCGCCCGCAGCGGACCGGGCAGCCGCCTGATCGTCAACTACCAGGAGGCCTCGGCGGGCATGAACCTCGGGCTCGCCGTCATGCGGGCATTCACCCTGCTCGCCCGCGGGGCCAGCCCGTGGCGGAGCGAGCCGTGGCGCTCGACCTGGACGCCGGAGCAGATGCGTGACCTGCTGACCGGGCGCGGCTTCCGGGTCACCCGCGACGACGACCTGCTGACGCTGGCGGCCGCGCTGCCGATGAAGATCGGTCAGCGCGGCTCGCTGCGCAACGGCCGGGTCGCGGTGGCGGAAAGGGTCTGAGCCCCGGCTCACGCCAAGACCGGATCACGGTCGCGGTCGCGGAAAAGCCCCGATTCAGGCCGAGGCCGGCTCGGCCAGCGGCAACCGCACCTTGAACTTGGTGTCGCCCGCCTGCGATTCGAGCACGATGTCGCCGCCGTGGCCGTTGACCACGATCCGGTAGGAGATGTCCAGGCCCAGGCCGGTGCCCTCGCCGACCGGCTTGGTGGTGAAGAACGGCTCGAAGACCCGCTTCTTCAGGTTCTCGGGCACGCCCGGGCCGGTGTCGCCGATCGAGACGACCGCGTGGTCGTGCTCCCGGTACGTCCTGATCGTCAGCGTGCCCACCCCGTTCATGGCCTGGACGGCGTTGTCGATCAGGTTGGTCCAGACCTGGTTGAGCTCGGCCGGGCGGGCCGGGATCTGCGGCAGCGTACGGTCGTAGTCCTTGACCACCTTCACGCCGCTGCCGACCTTGTGACTCAGCATGACCAGGGTGCTGTCGAGCCCGGTGTGCACGTCGATCCACTGATGGGCGGCCCGGTCCATCTGCGAGTACTGCTTGGCCGCGGCGACCAGCGACGACACCCGCCCGGAGGCGTCCTCGATGTCGCTCATCAGCTGCTCGGTCTCGAGCGCGTAGCCGATCCAGTGGATCGCCTGGTCGAACAGGCCCTGGTCGCCGACCTTGGCCTCCATGTCGTTGAGGCAGTCGACGTCGATGCCGCCCTGGGCGAAGACCGGTGCGAGGTCCCACCCGCCGGTGACGTTGCGCTCCTCCATCCAGTCGCCCAGCTCGTCCTCGCGGTCGGCCGCCTCCATGGCGGTCAGCGTGGGCGCCTTGGCGGCCTTCTCGATGACCTCTTCCTGCAGCTCGACCAGCGCGTTGAGGCGGTCGGCCGGCACCTTCCCGGCGGCCAGCATGCCGAGCTTGTGGCGCATGCCGGCGACCCGCTGGCGCAGCGCCGCGGTGGCCCGGGAGGCAGCCGCGGCCGGGTTGTTGAGCTCGTGCATCAGGCCGGCCGAGAGCGCGCCGAGCGCGGCCATGCGCTGCCGCTCGCTGACCGCCGCCTGCTGGCCGCGCATGCCCAGGGCCAGTCCCTCGAGCAGGTGGATCGCCATCGGGAACCACTCGCGCATCAGCCGGCCGAAGTCGGCCGCGGAAAGCACGAAGAACTCGGAGTCGTCGAGCGCCCGCATCGACGCCATGTAGGTGCGGGGCACCCCGTCGTCACGCAGGTAGGCCTGGGTGGCGCCCATGTAGACGCCGCGCTGCTCGGTGCGGTTGAACTGCACCTCGTCCTGCCCGACCATGCGGAACAGCGAGATCGTGCCGCTGAGCAGCACGAAGAACTGCTCGGCCGGGTCGCCCTCGCGCACCACCAGGCCGCCGGCCGGCATGCGCATCGTGCA
>DASWRZ010000364.1:0-3027 GCA_036402935.1 Actinoplanes sp. | reverse complement strand
TGCTGCTTGCGGTGGTGCCCCTTCGGGCAGAAGACATTGACAACTGCCGATCTGACTAGTTTGTTAAGAATATGTCCTCGATGCGGCGTCATCTCAGCGCGTTCGTGGCGGTGGCGGCGGTTGTCGCCGCCACCGGCCTGCTCCAGCTGCAAACCTCTACGGCGGCTCTCGCCGCATCGGTCTGTAACAAGTATTGCGACGGGCGTGACCCGGGTCTGGCCACCGCCGACCGGGTGCCGGTGTCCGCCACGCTGTTCGGCCGGGTGTTCAAGGTGCACGTCAACGACACCGACGCGATGGCCTGGGGCTCGGTGGAGAACGGTTCGGCGACCGACGAGGTGTGGCTGGACCGGTCCTGGGACGGCGGCCGGACCTGGTCGGACGGCAGCAGGCTGGGCGACACCACCGTCCCGTCCGGGTCGACCGGGTGGCGGACCGGCCAGTACAACGTCGACGACTGGAACACCAACGGCGTCGGGGCGGTGCGGGCCTGCGGCAAGGCGGGTGACCGGGCCGACATCGCGTGCACCGCCTGGGCGCGGAGCAACTGGAACGCGTGGGACCGGCGTACGGCCGCGGCGACCGCGCTGATGATGCGTTACGACCGCGGCACCGGGCTTTTCGACACCAACGGCTGGTGGACCAGCGCGAACGCGCTGACCTCGATCATCAACGGCATCCAGCGCAGCGGGATGCACAGCTACCAGTACGCGATCGCCTCGACGTACGACAAGCAGGTGAACGCCGCCCAGGGCCAGTTCCGCAACGAATACCTGGACGACACCGGCTGGTGGGGACTGGCCTGGGTGGCCGCGTACGACGTGACCGGCGACAGCCGCTACCTCAACACCGCCCGCGCGGACGCGGACTGGATGTACAGCTACTGGGACAACACGTGCGGCGGCGGGGTCTGGTGGAAGACCGACCGCAAGAACAAGAACGCGATCGAGAACAGCCTCTACATCCAGCTGAACGCGGCGCTCAGCCGGCGGATCTCGGGGGACACCACCTACCGCGGGCGGGCGCAGGCCGGCTGGACCTGGTTCCAGAGCACCGGCATGATCAACGGCTCCAGCCTCGTCAACGACGGCGTCAACCTGAGCACCTGCAAGAACAACGGCGACGTCACCTGGACGTACAACCAGGGCGTGCTGATGAACGCGCTGACCGAGCTCAACAAGCTCACCGGGGACGCGAACGCGCTCAGCCAGGCGCGGAAGATCGGTGACGCGATGACGAGCAGTTCGTACCTGTCGCCGAACGGGATCCTGCGGGAGCCGAACGAGCCCGACGCCTGCAGCGGCGACGGGGCCTCGTTCAAGGGGGCGGGGATCCGCGGGCTGGGCGCGCTGAACCAGGCGGTCGGCGGCGCCTACAACACCTACCTGCAGCGCAACGCCGACAGTGCGTACACCCACGACCGGGACACGCTCGACTTCTACGGATCGCACTGGGCCGGCCCGTTCACCGGGACCAACCACAGCTGTCAGCACAGCGCCGTCGACCTGCTCAACGCCGCGCCCTGACCGATCATGCTCGGCGTCGGCGGCCGGCCCGCCTCCGCGGTCACGTCGGGGATCGGCCCACGACCGAAGGCCGGCGGCACGGCGTGGCCTCGCACGGTCAGGACTTTTTCAGACGTTTTCGAGGACCAGGGCGAGGGCCTGGCCGACGCCGATGCAGATGGCCGCGACGCCGTAGCGGTCGCCCGACTCCTTCAGGCGCCGGGTGAGGGTGCCGAGGATGCGGCCGCCCGAGGCGCCCAGCGGGTGGCCGATGGCGATGGCGCCACCCTTCGCGTTGACGAGGCCGGGGCCGGCCAGGCCCTCCTCGAGCCACGCGTCGACACAGGCGAGCGACTGGACGGCGAAGGCCTCGTTGAGCTCGACCGCGGCCACGTCCGACCAGCCGATGCCGGCCCGGGCCAGAGCGCGGCCGGCCGCCTCGACCGGCGCGTAGCCGAACATCGGCGGCTCGACCGCGGCGACGCCGCGACCGGCGATGCGGGCGAGCGGGGCCGATCCGATGCGGCCGGCGGCGGCCTCGGAGCCGAGGAGTACGGCGGACGCGCCGTCGTTGAGCGGGGAGGCGTTGCCGGCGGTGATGGAGCCGGTCGGGCGGAACGCGGGCTTGAGGGACGCCAGCTTCTCGACCGTCGAGCCGGGCCGGATGCCCTCGTCGCGGGTCAGATCGACGCCCGGGACCGGCACGACCAGCTCGTCGTAGAAACCCGCCGTCCAGGCCGCGTCGGCCAGGGCGTGCGAGCGTACGGCGAACTCGTCCTGCCGCTCGCGCGAGATGCCGAACTTCTCGCCCAGCAGCTCGTTGCCCTCGCCCAGCGAGACGGTCCACTCCTTGGGCATGCTGGCGTTGACGAGCCGCCACCCGAGCGTGGTCGAGACCGCCGTGACGTCGCCGGCCGGGAAGGCCCGCGACGGCTTGGGCAGCACCCACGGCGCACGGGTCATCGACTCGACGCCGCCGGCCACCACGACGTCGGCGTCGCCGGACTCGATGGTGCGGGAGGCCATCATGGCCGCGTCGAGCGAGGAGCCGCAGAGCCGGTTGATCGTGGTCGCCGGCACCGAGACCGGCAGGCCGGCCAGCAGCACCGCCATCCGGCCGACGTTGCGGTTGTCCTCGCCGGCCTGGTTGGCGCAGCCCCAGACGACGTCCTCGATCGCGGCCCGGTCGAGGCCGGGCGTCTTGTCGAGGACGCCCCGCAAGGCGACCATGGCGAGGTCGTCGGGCCGGACCCCGGCGAGGGCGCCGCCGAAGCGGCCGAAGGGCGTACGGGCGGCGGCGTACAGGAAGGCCGAAGACATGGTTCCAACGTACGGCGGCCCCGGCGATCGTTGCCAATAGCGGATCCGGCGGGATTGATAGTCTGGGCTTATGGATCTCCGGCAGCTGCGGTCCTTCGTCGTGCTCGCACAGGAGCAGCACTTCGGCCGGGCCGCGGGGCGCCTGCACCTGTCCCAGCCCGCCCTCTCGCAGCAGGTCAAGCAGCTCGAGCACGAGTTCGGC
>DASWRZ010000363.1:0-29777 GCA_036402935.1 Actinoplanes sp. | reverse complement strand
AGCAGGCGGTCGTCGACGACCCGAAGACCAGCCCGTACCCGGTGTGGCGCCTGACCGCGCAGTACGTCGGCGGCTACAAGGTGGTCTGGCACGGCGTGGTCTACGAGGCCAAGTGGTCCAACTCCGGGGTCGACCCGGCCGCGACCGGCAGCCCGAACTCGCCGACCCCGTGGTCGGTCATCGGCCCGGTGGTCACGGGCGACACCGCGCCGAAGCCGGTCCCGCAGGTCACCGGGGTCACCGCCTCGTGGGACGGTATGACGGTCTACGTGCGCGGCGACAAGGTCCTCTTCCAGGGGCTGCCCTACCAGGCCCGCTGGTCGACCAAGGGCGACACCCCGTCGACCGACTTCCCGGTCGGCCCGGACGAGCCGTGGCAGCCGCTCTTCTCGGTCCCCGGCGAGCCCGCAAACTCATGAGAACCGGCCATGTCAAGTACTGGACCTGTTCACATTCATCGATTGGGATCTCTCGGTAGGTGGTCGGTGCTGGACCGGCCACAGGGGAGGTTCCACGTGCGCAGTTCCCTCACCCGCGGCGCCGTCGCGGTCCTCGCGGCGGCCGCGGTGGTTGCCGGGGCCGCGGCCCCGGCCTCGGCGGCCGGCCCGGACAGCAAGGTCTCGCGGACCACGACGGTCGGCATCCACAACACGTACGACCCGGCCACGTTCGGCTATCTGGCCCAGGCGCTCGACGAGCACCCCGGCCTGATCGAGCTGGACGTCTGGCCGGACATCATCACCCGCGAGTGGAAGGTCAGCCACTCCAACCCGCTCGGCAACGCCAACAACTGCGTGGCCGCGACCAGCGCCTCCCAGCTCTACTCGGGCGGGGCGAACAAGAACCTCGAGTACTGCCTGGACGACATCCGGGTGTGGCTGGGCGCCCACCCGGACGCCGGCCCGCTGGTGCTCAAGCTGGAGCTGAAGACCGGCTTCTCGACCCGCACCAGCCAGGGCCCGGCCCAGCTCGACGCGGCGATCGCGGCCCACCTCGGCTCGGCCGTGTTCAAGCCGTCCGACCTGCTCGGCTCGTACGCCTCGCTGGACGCCGCCGCCAAGGCGGACGCCTGGCCGACCCGCGCCCAGCTGACCGGCAAGGTCGTCGTCGAGGTCATCCCGGGCACGGTCGAGGAGTCCAACCCGACCGACACGCTGTGGACCGACAAGGAGTACGCGCAGTACCTCAACTCCCTGAAGGCGGCGGGCACGCTGAGCAAGGCGCAGATCTTCCCGGCCGTGCACAACGCGGCCTCCGGCGACCCGCGAACCCGCTACAGCGACACCTCGCTGCGCCCCTGGTTCGTCGTCTTCGACGGCGACGCCAACTCCTACGTCACCAGCAACATCGACACATCCTGGTACGACACCAACCACTACCTGCTGATCATGACCGACGTCCAGAACATCTCGCCGCCCGTCACCAACGGCGACACCGCGGCCGCCCAGGCCCGGGTCGCGCTGGCCGCGAGCAAGCACGCCAGCGTCGCCTCCTCCGACTGGTCCGCCATGCCGTCGGTCGACAGCGAGGTGGTCGACCGCGGCTAACGGAACACGAGCCCGCCGCCGACCTCGATCACCTGGCCGGTCAGGGCGCCCGAGCCGTCCGACGCGAGCAACCGCACGGTCGCCACCAGGTCCTCCGGCAGCAGCGGCCGGGGAATGGCCTGCGTGGCGAGCAGCGGCGCGTGCGCCTCGGCGTCCTGGCCGGCGGCCAGCTCGGCCTCACCCTCGGTGCGGATGGCGCCGGGCGACAACGCGTTCACGGTCACGCCGCCCGGGCCCAGCGCCCGGGCGAGCGACCGGGTCAGGCCGATCAGGGCACTCTTGCTGGAGACGTACGCCGGTCCACTCGGGCCGCCCATCACCACGGTCGGCGAGACCACGTTGACGATCCGGCCCCACCCGCGGTCGACCATGCCCGCACCCAGCGCCTGACAGAGCAGCATCGGCGCGGTCACGTTGACCGCGAAGGTCGCCTGCCATTCGCCGACGGTCAGCCGGCCCAGGTCGACGTTGGAGGCCCGGGCCGCGTTGTTGACCAGCACGTCGACCGCACCGGCGCGCTCCGCGAGAAGACCGACCGCCGCCGGGTCGGCCAGATCGGCGTCGAGCAGCTCGGTGCGCGCGCCGAGGTCCCGACAGAGCCGGGCCACGCCCTCGATCTCGTCCGCCGCGTCGAGGTGATGCAGCAGCAGTACCTTGCCGGGCCGGGCGAGCCCGACCGCGATCGCCGCCCCGATGCCCCGCCGGGCCCCGGTCACGAGAATGCGCTGCCCCATGCGCCCAGCCTACGGCCGCCATGGTCAGAATGGACCCGCCCGACCCGCCACCCGCGAGTGAGCAACCGCTCGGAAGCCGTTCGCCGAGGACCGCACCAGACTGGCCGATGTCACCGTGTCGGCAATGAACCGCGCTTCGCGCAGTCCGATCGCGGGAGTCGGCCGCGCGTCGTCGAGCGTAAGCGGAGAGACTCAGGCGCCGTGATTCTGGAGTCGGCTCGCCGCTTCGAGAAAGACCTCGAGGGGGATCTCGACGAGGTGCTCACCCGCCAGGACCGCGACCCCGGTGGCCGCTGCACCCTGAACGAGCACGGTGTCGTGGTCGGTTTGGTAGACGGTCGGGCAGGTGCCGCTGCCGCACAGGCTGATCACCACGCGCGGGCCGGGTTCCGGGGCGTCCGGAGGACCGTCGGCGGCGACCGTGAAGTCGGCGTCCTCGTGGTTCGTCATAAATACACGGTAGGAAACCCGGCCGGCCACGACAAGCGCAAGGACTTTCAACCGGTGAAAGATTCCGGCAGCAACTTGCGGGCGTACTCCTCCTGATAACGGTCGAGAAGGCCACGGATGTCGGTCGTGCCCACCCGCTCCAGGGCGGCGAAAGCCTCCCGGTACGAACGGACCAGCCGCCGCCCGCTCGACTTTAGGCTCGCCGTGAAGAGATCGACGCTGACCCACTTCTCGTCGGCCACGACGAACCCGTGGTACGGCGGAATCGGTAACGACGTGTCGTCCGTGATGATCCGCAGGTCGACGTTGGGGTACTTCGCCAGCTCACGCATTCGCTCGATCTGGGCGATCATCTCTGCCGCCGCGCACACCTGATCGCGCAGCACCTGTTCGGTGATAAGGAAGTGGAATTCGTGGTCGGGCAGATGCAGGACTTGATTCCTCTGCATCCGTGCGCTGACCGCCTCGGACACCGCGACCGCAGAATCGACCAAGCCGGCCGCCGCCACCTCGGCCATGGAGTCGGACATCACGGCGCGCGCGTATTCACTCGTCTGCATAAGGCCAGGAATCACCGCGGGCTGGAAGACACGGAGCTCCTTGGCAGCGGCTTCCATCCGCCCGATCTCACGCTGCAGATCCAGGAGCCCGGCGCCGGCGGACATCCACTCGGTGAGCCGGTCGTCCGCATGCTCGGCCAGCTCGACGACGCGCTCCACCTCCTCGGCCGGCATTTCCAGTGCTTCTGCCACCAGGCGGACATCGGCCGGTTCGGCGGCAACCGCCCCGGTCTCGAGCCGGGAGATCTTCGACTGGGTCATGCCGACCAGGTCACCGAGCGCTTGACCGGTCAGCCTTCGCCGCTTGCGCCAGTGCAACAGGATCGCGCCCACCGACGCCGGCGGCCGGCCATCGGAGGAGGACGAGACCGGCATCGCGCTCGCCCCTCTCCGCTGCCCTAAGCCCAGTTCATGCACTCGCCTGCATCGCGGCGGCCAGCAAATCGGCGGGAATCTCCACCAACTGCTCGCCATGGGGTACGTCTATGCCCGCGGTCTGGGCTGTCACGGCATATCCCTGGACGACCAAGGTCCCGCGGTCGGTCCGATAAACAGTGGGGCAACTTCCGTTGCCGCACAAGCTCGTGAGGAGAGTCAGCTTCGGCGTCGCCATGCCCGGGACGCCCTTATTGTCAGGGTTCACGCGCGAACGATACACCCGACCGGCGAGGAGTCAAGTAGATCTTCGAATATTCGGCATTCTATTACCGCTCACCAGACACACCGCATACCCCAGCATCCTTACTCACAGTCTGACACGAGACAAGGGCAGTTCTGTATACGCATGGTCATCGGACACCGCGCGGCAGATTCACTCATGCGCATAGATGTTGCGCTAGCTCGCATAGCAGCGCATATTTTGACGGAGGGTGACAGAGAAACGGCGTTCAGAGCGCTGGAGACATCGGACGGTAACCGCAGGACTCGGACGTCGAGGTCAGGCCCTCAGCGGTGTGCATATGCGTGGCAATCCCACGCGAGACACCAGGATCGGAGGTTGTCATGTCCTTCCTCTGCCCAACCTCACTGGCGACCACGGATGCCTTCGAAGCGTCCTGGATGCACCAGCCGATCGTCTACCTGGTCGGCGCGGGCATTTGTCTCGTCGTCGTCCTGCGCTTCCTCAGGCGGGCGCTCGTCCCCATCGGGGCTCTGATCCAAGCCGTCGCGGCCGCGGCCATCGTCGCCTTCGCTGCCGTGCTCGCCGTCGCGATGCTGGTCATCGCGGCCGTCACATCGGTTCGCTGAAAGTTGCTCGCCGACTCGGCGGTCTGCCTGAAAGGTGCGAAGTGGATCGCCCGATCCCAACCGACCGGAGGAAAATCATGACCGGCTACCTGGTGATCATCGTCATGGGAGCGCTGATGGTGCTCATCCTCACTGAGCTCGTGGCGGCCGCACTTCCGGTGGTCATCGTCATCGTGGCGGTTCCGCCGGAGGAGCGGGAAGGGCTAGCGAGGCTGCTGGCCGCGTGCGACAGCTCGCGCCGGCTGCGCCTGTGGCCGGCACTTCGCGCCGCCGTCCAGGCCCGGCGGAGGGAGGCCCGGCACGCCGAGGCGGAGCCGGCCGGCTGACGCCGGCAGGCAGCACGCGAGCGGGCGCAGGCGCACCGGCCGCCTCGACCAGGTGGGACCAGTCGAGCGGCCGACGGGAAAGCTCGATCCCCAATGATGATCATGACATAGCGCATCGGATCTTCCCCGACGTGACGATCGGGGGCACGGGCGAATCGACAGCATTTTCCAGAGAATTCGCCCGGCGCTGATCTTCGGGCCGCATCTATGCGATAGACAGATGCCTATGAGAAGCACACGCTTTGTCCTGGTCGCCGCGCTGTTCGCCACGATCCTGCAGTTCGGCTTCGGCGCCCCGGCCGGCGCCGCCCCGCCCGGCGTACCGGCCGCCTCGACCGCCAGGAGCGAGCTGGCCACGCTCGCCGTCGCGGCCTGGACGCACACCACGACGTACGACCGGGACCTGTTCCCGACCTGGGACATCATCTCCGGCACCTGCGACACCCGGGAGACCGTGCTCAAGCGGGACGGCTCGGACGTCGTGACCAGCTCGGCCTGCTCGGCCACGTCGGGCACGTGGAAGAGCCCGTACGACGGCGCCACCTGGACCGCCGCCTCCGACCTCGACATCGACCACGTCGTGCCGCTGAAGAACGCCTGGATCAGCGGCGCCTGGGCGTGGACGACCGGCAAGCGGGAGCAGTACGCCAACGATCTCACCGACCCGCAGCTGATCGCCGTGACCGACAACGTCAACCAGTCCAAGGGCGACAAGTCGCCGGACGCCTGGAAGCCGCCGCTGAGCTCGTACTACTGCGTCTACGCGCGCATGTGGGTGCGGGTCAAGTATGTCTGGGCCCTGACCGTGACCAGCGCCGAGAAGACCGCCCTGACCGGCATGCTGGGGACCTGTTAACCCAGGATCGACGGACCCTTCATCCGAAACATGCCGCGGCATCTACTGGACACATGACCACAGTTTTGATCACCGGTGGCGGCCGCGGCATCGGACTCGCCGTGGCCCAGCAGTTCGCCCGGGACGGAGCCCACGTCGTGCTGGCCGTCCGCAATCCGGGAGAGGTCAACGGGTTCGACGCCCGCAAGCTCGACGTGAGCGACCTGAGCGCGGTGAAGGCCTTCGCCGGCAACTGGACCGGCGACCTCGACATCCTGATCAACAATGCGGGCGTCATGGATGTCCCGGCCGCCCGCACCGCCGACGGGTTCGATGTGCAGACGGCCACCAACTACTTCGGGCCGTACGTGCTGACCAATCTGCTCCGGCCCCGCATCAAGGACCGGGTCGTGCACGTCACCAGTCAACTGCACCGGTTCGGCCGGCTCGACCTGGACGACCTCGACTGGCGGGTGCGCCGCTACAACCCGATGGCGGCCTACGAGGCGTCGAAGCTCGCGCTCGTGCTGTTCTCCCTCGAACTCCAGCGCCGGCACCCCGGGATCCGGTCGATCCTGGCCCACCCCGGCATCGCCCGCACCGGGCTGGCCGCCCACTCCCGGTCCAACGCCATCAACCGGCTGACGTTCCTCACCAACGACGCCGCGCAGGGTGCGCGGCCGATCCTGTACGCGGCCACTGAGGACGTTCCCGGCAACGCGTACGTCGGACCCCGCGGCCCCGGCGGCCTGAAGGGAACGCCGGGGGTGCGCAAGGCCGGCCGGGCCGGACTCGACCCGGTCCGAGCCCGCCGGCTGTGGGAGGCGACCGCCGGACTGACCGGGGTGGGCTGATCTCGGGCCAGGGATTTTCCCTGGTTCGGTGGGCTTGTCGGTGGTGCGAGCTTTGTGGTCATGACGACCAGCAATCACCCGAGCCGCCGCCAGGTTCTGCGGGCCGGCGGCGCGGCGGCCATCGCCGCCGGAGTCCCGCTGACCGTGAGGAGCACCGGCTTCGGACCCGTGCGCCGGCTGCCCGCCGGCGTCCTCGACAACGGCTTCGTCGAGATGGGACCGTCGCACGGCACCCCGGTCATCCTGATGCACGGCTTCCCGTACGACATCCACAGCTTCGAGGAGGTCGCCCCGCTGCTGGCCGCCCGCGGCTACCGGGTGATCGTGCCCTACTTCCGCGGGTACGGCAGCACGACCTTCCGGTCCCCCTCGACCCCGCGCAACGTGGACCAGGCGGCCTTCGCCCTCGACATCCTCGCGCTGATGGACGCGCTGAAGATCCGGCGGGCGGTCCTGGCCGGGTTCGACTGGGGTTCGCGTACCGGCGACATCATCGCGGCGCTGTGGCCGGAGCGGGTCAAGGCGCTCGTGTCGGTCACGGGTTACCTGATCACCAACCTGGCGGCCAACTTGGCGCCGCTGCCGCCCGCGGCCGAGAACGCCTGGTGGTACCAGTACTACTTCGTCACCGACCGCGGCGCGAAGGGCCTTCATCAGTACAAGTACGAGCTGGGCGAGTTCATCTGGAAGTTCAACTCGCCGACGTGGAAGTTCGACACCGCGACGTACGACCGCACGGCGGCCGCCTTCGCCAACCCGGACTACGAGGCGATCGTGCTCGGCAACTACCGCTGGCGGCAGAGTCTCGCCCCGGCCGAGCCGGAGTACGCCGCGATCGAGGCCAAGCTGCAGACCGCCCCGGCCATCGCGGTCCCGACGATCACGATCGACGGCCGGGACGACCCGTTCACCCCGGCCGGCGACGGCAGCTCGTACCGGGTGCACTTCACCGGCAAGTACCGGCACCGCACCTTCGACGTCGGCCACAACGTGCCGCAGGAGGCGCCGCGTGAGTTCGCCCGGGCCGTGATCGACGCGGACCACCTGTAGAGCCGGCCCTGGCCGTGCTCGACGTGGCCGGACTCGGCCTGCTGGTGCGCCAGGCGCTCGCGACCGGCCCGGCTCTGCGGACGGCCGCCGACTTTCAGCCCGGCCCGCGGGCGTGGGGGCGAGTCCTCTTTCCCTGGATCGGCGCCCGTCCCCGCGGCGTCACCCGGGTGGTCAGCACCCGGCCGGTCCGGTTCGCCGAACTGCCGGGCGGTCAGCACGCCTTCGACCTGTTCTTCAGCCTCCGCTACGGCTACGTGATCGAGGGCGTGGCCGCGTTCTGCCGCTCCCTACGCCCCGACTACCGTCAGTGAGCCGAAGCCGGCCGAGGCGTCCACGTCGATGCCGTCCCGGCCGTCCGCGCCGATCCGATCGCCCCGGTCGAGGCCGCCCCGGTCACGCCCGTAGAGCACCACGTCGCCAGCACCCTGACGGGCGACGAGCTGCACTGCGACCCTTCCGTCGGTCGCGATCCGCCACTGGTTGACGCCGCCGCTCAACGAGATCGGCAGCGTACCGTCGAGCCGGGGCAGCCGCAGATCGATCCGCGCCACGCCCCGGTCGAACGCTACGCTGCGCACATCCGTCCCACCCAGGTCGACACTCATGCGCCGCGCCCCGCCGCCGAACCGGATCGCCCACGACACCCGGCTGTCCAGCCGCACATCGAGGTCCGTGTTGCTTCCGCCGGCCCGCACCCCGACCTCGACCGTGCCGCCGCCGACCGTCGTGCGGGGCCGCGCGTCACTCCCGTCCGGCACGCTCACCTCGACGATCCCCCGGTCCAGCCGCGCCGTCCGAACCGTGATCTCCGAGACGTCATCGACCAGCACAAACGTCCCCTGGGCCGGCCTCGGCGGCGGCTGTTCGTGCCGGTTCGGCGTGCTGGTCGTCCTCGCCGGACTCCGCGCGGGCAGCACGACCGCGGGCCCCATCTTCCCGGACGGCCCCGGCGACGGCCCGACCGACGGCCCCATCGGCGGCAAGGCCGCCGGAGGTGGTCCGGCCAGGCGGCTCTCTTGCGCCATTTTCTTGTACGCGACGACACCGCCGCCCAGCAGCAACAGCACCGCCACGCCAACCCCGGTCAGCACCCGCCCCCACCGCCGGGGCACGGGCAGTGCCGCCGGTTCCCCCAAGACGGCCACCCGCACCGCCGGCTCCCGCCACGCCGCCCCGACCCGCGTCGACGCAGCCCCCGGCTCCCCCAGCACGCCCGCCCGCTCCCGCCACGCCGCCCCGACCCGCGTCGGCGCCGCCCCCGGTTCCTCCTGCAGGTCGGCCGGCGGCCCCATCCGCTGCGGAGGTTCCGGCCAGTAGTCGGCGATGTTGGGCCACCCCTCGCCCGCTGGAGGCGTTGCGGCCCGCGGGCGGGGCTCGGCGGGAAGCTCGAGCGTCGCCCGGCCGTCGCCGTCGGTCCTGGCTTGACCGACGGGGGCAGCCGTGCGGACGGGCAGAACCTGGCCACCACGGGGCCCCGACGGCGTACCGTCGCCGCCTGCGGCCCTCGAAGCCGGACCGGACCGCTGAGCTGTTGTGTCGGGGGTGTTCGGCTGGTCTTCGGGGTCCACGCGGCGCCCCCTCGGGGTCTGTGGTCTTCGACGTGGAGTACGGGGCTTGGGCGCGGCGGGTTCGATCGTCAAAAGGTTGCTGATTCCGCGTGATCAACCCCTTGCGAATAGTGGCCGTTACCACCAACATGGCTTATCGCAAGTTTTAAGTAGGTCTTTAGTCCGAGCCGGAAGACGGTCAGATGCCCATAGAGGATCCGGGACGCGACGGCTCCAGGCGTGACGGGCTGCGCGTCGGTGGCTGGCTCGAGACGTTCCAAGCGCGGCGGGCCCTGCCCGGCCGGCCGCCGCTGGTGACGCCCCCGCCGCCGCGGGTGCCGGTCTTCCGTCCGATCAAGCCCCGCGAAGCCGGTCGCCGGCCCCGGGCTCTGCCCGTTTTCGTCCAGGTCGACGACCCGCGTCAGGTCCGCCTGCGGATCGCCGTGACGTGCCTCGTGGCCCTGGCCGTCGGGGGTACGGCCCTGGTCGTGCTGGGCGACCGGGCCGGCACCGCGCCGACGGTCGCGCAGATCGCCGTGGCCGATCCGGTCACGCTGGGCCCGATGCCCTCGACCTCGCCGTCCTCGGCCTCGCCGTCTCCGTCGCCGTCGGACTCGCCCTCACCATCGCGCACTCCGTCGTCGGCCCCGGCCCGGAAGGCGCCGGCCCGGAAGGCGCCGGCCCCCGCCCACCGCAGTTCGTCGGCGACCGCCCGGCCCTCGGTGATCGGCGGGTTGCGCGTGGGCGGCACGATCACGCTCGCCTCGCTGGGCCGTTTCCGGTCGAGTTTCGTGGTGCACGCGGCGGGCGACTGCGTGACGCTCGAGTCGGCGCGGTTCCCGGGGTTCTATCTGCATGCGCAGGACTCGGCACTGCGGCTCGAACGGTCCGGCGGTACGACCTTCTGCCCGGTGCCGGCCGGCGACGGGATGGTCCGGCTGCGGTCGGGCGACCGGTACGTGACGGCCTTCCGTTCCCGGCTCTACCTGGCGCCGGTCCCGCCGTCGCGGGCGGCCGAGTTCGCCCCCTCCTGAGTTACCGGCCGGCCGGGAGCAACCTGGCCGCCGCGTTACGGGCGACGATGCCCGCCCGGCTCTTCGGGACCAGCATCGCCGCCGCGAGCCCGGCGCCGCGCCTTCGGGGATCGGTGCGGCGCCGGTGCTCGACCTCGTAGGCCTTGAACGCCTCCCGGTGGTCCTTGTTCGCGAGGCTCCCGGCCAGCGTGTGGGCACCCGCGATGGCCATGCTCGAGCCGTCGCCGAGCAGCGAGACCGAGGCCGCCGCGTCGCCGAGCAGCACGATCCGACCGCGGGACCACGACGGGAGGACCACCTTGCTGACCGCGTCGAAGTACAGATCGTCGGCGTGTCCGGCCTTCCTCACGAGTTCGGGAACCCGCCATCCGTCGTCGTCCCGGTAGGCGTCGGCGAGGATCCGCCGGTGCTGCCCGGCGTCGCGATAGTCGAAGTCCGTCACCGTGGCGTGGCGGAAGATGAACGCGACGAGGGCCGTGCCGCGGGCCGGGTGGATCGAGACCAGGCGGCCCGGGCGGTTGTGGAGCAGGATGTCGTGGGCCTGTTCGGCCGGCTCGCCCAGCGCCGTGGTCGCCACATAGATGCCGAGGTAGCGCACGAAGTCGGTTTCGGGCCCGAACGCCAGCCGGCGCACGTTGGAGTGCAGCCCGTCGGCGCCGACGACCAGGTCGAAGCGCCGTTGGCCGCCGCTGTCGAAGGTGACGTCGACCCCGCCCGCATCCTGGCCGATCGCGGCGATGGAGTCGCCGTAGACGAACTCGGCGTCGTGCCGCGCCGCCTCGAACAGCACCCGCGCGAGGTCGGCCCGCGGGATCTCGACCTCGTCCTTGCCGCGGGACCCCATCGACATCCGCCGCCCGAGGTGCCCGTCCCGGTCGACGAACCGCAGGGCGGTCGCCCGGGTGGCGTTCGCCCGCAGCGCCTCGACGACACCCATCCGCTCGACCACCGGCAGGGCCGCTCCGCGCACGTCGACCGGGTTGCCGCTCGACCGCTGCCCGGCGGAACGCTCGACGACCGTCGGCTGGAGGCCGGCGCGCGCCAGCCAGTAGGCAAGTGTGGGCCCGGCGACCCCGGCCCCCGAGATCAAGACTGTTCGCATGCCCCGACGTTAGCCGCACTCAGTGCGCTTTGACAGCTGGTATCTTCCCGCACTCAGTGCAGTCTCAGGTTCGGCGGGTGTCTAGGGTTGCCGGGTGACGATCGAGCGAAAAGGCCGCATCATCCTGCTCAACGGCGCTTCCAGCTCGGGCAAGAGCAGCATCGGCCGAGCACTTCTTCCGCTGCTGCCCGACCCATGGTTCTTTGTTCCCGTCGATGCGATCGGAGCCATGCGCTCCACTGTTCACACCCGGACCCTCGACGACGCGGAGATCGACGAGATGCTGCGAAGGACCCGGCTGGGTTACCACCGTGCCGTGGCCGCCCTCGCCTCGGCCGGAAACGACGTCATCATGGACTACCCGCTCAGCGAACAGTGGCGCCTGGACGACCTGCTCCGGACACTGCGGGACTACGACGTCACGCTGGTCGAGGTTCGCTGCTCCCCCGACGAACTCGAGCGGCGTGAACGCGACCGCGGCGATCGACCGGTCGGCCTTTCCCGGTCGCAGACAACGGTCTACGCCCACGGCGAGTGCGACATAGCCGTGGACACGACAAGTGCCGACCCACACCGGTGCGCCGAGACGATCGTGCAAGCACTCGGTGAGGTCCCGGCGCCCAAAGCATTCGATCGACTTCGCCGCCGTCGGCGCCCCTGAGCCGCGGCGCCGTCGGCCGCGGTCCGCCCTCTCCGGTCAGGTCGTGGCGCGCGTCGTCGGAAGCCTTGCGGTCCAGTCCCGGCGGTGAGGGTGTCCAGGGGTGTGTCAGGCGCCGGCGCCCAGGCAGGGCAGGCCCAGGCGGGCGGCGGCCACCGGGCCGGAGGACTCCAGCCAGCGGGTGGCGGAGCGCGGAAGCCGGTGGCCCAGGTCGGCCAGGGACGGGTAGAGGTCGAGGACCTCGACGTCGCTCAAGGCGGAGACCGCGGTGGCGACCGCGACGACCACCTGGGTTTTGGCGGCCGCCACGCGGGCGATGTGCTCGCGCCAGGCCGGGTCGCTGATGCGGGCTCGCAGTTCGTCGGCGACGATGGCGGCCTCGAGGTCGTCCAGGACGGCCAGGGTGTCGCGCTCGCGGCGGGCCTCGCCGCTGCGGTCGGCGTCGGCCAGCCGTACGGGGACGCCCAGCTCGGCGGAGGCGCCGGTCAGGGGAATCCAGCGGAGCATTTCGGCCGGGCGTACGGCCAAAGCGCAACCGTCGCAGAGGCGCAGGGCCGCGAGGTCTTCGTCGAAGCCGGTGCCGATGAGGAAGCCGCCGGTCGACCCGTCGCAGCGGGAGCAGAAGGGCTCGACGAGCATCTCGGTGACCTGGTCGCCGTCCCAGCGGAGCACGGCGCCGTCGGTGGCGGGCGCGCGCCACACCTGCTCGGCCGAATCGAACCGTGCGCAACCTAGCACGACCCAGTCGAGACTCCCATTACGATCAGTGATCACTGCTGCACTAAACATGGGCGATCCTCTGGTAGCTGCGTGCCGGCAGCGTATAACAGGGACGCAACCAAGTCGACTGATTCACCCTGGTCAGGACCGATCCCGTCGGGACCGCACCGGACGTGTCGAATTACTGCGTGCTATCCGTGAACAATCACTCAGCGCTAGGTTCGGGCCTTGATTCGGGGGCGTACATTCCGCCGGCCGGCTCCGCCGCGGGCGGGTCGTCCCGATCGGCCGGGCACCTGCGCAAGTGCCGCAAACAGGGATGAGGCCGCGGACTTCCGACGCGAGAATCCCGGGAGGTCGCCGGCCCGGGAGCGCCACCCGTCGACGATCGCCGCGATCATCGATGAGTAATCAGTCAAATACACGGAGTACTAGCCCCCGTTAGGTCGCGCGACCGGCTCGAGGGTGGTCCGCCGGCCGAAATGCGGGCCGACCAGCCAGAAAGGAGATGCAGTCGCTAAACGTCCGATATCCGACAGCCCAGTCCGGTATTTCCGATTTAGGCGACAGTCGGCAATCCTGGATAACTCCGCGTATCCCTCACCTGACCACGTGCAACGGCAGGCCGCGAACGCTGACTCCGAAGTGATCTAGCGTTCGCCCCCGGGCGACGAACAAGCGCTTAAATGGTCTGCGTGATCTTCGAGCATCAGAGCTACACCCAGCGAGTCGTCTTCGGCGTGGAGGCCGCGCGCACCCGGCTCGCGGCCGAGGTCGATCGTCTGGGTGCTCACCGCGTACTGCTGGTGGCCGCGCCATCGGCGCGGGCGCAAGCCGCCTCGCTGACCGCGGGCCTCCCGATGGCCGGCGCGGTCGACGAGGTGCGCATGCACGTGCCGATCGAGGTCGCCGACGCGGCGCGGCGACAGGCCGAGGAGACCGGCGCGGATCTTCTGCTCGCGGTCGGCGGTGGCTCCGCCACCGGCACCGCCAAGGCGGTGGCCCTCTCCAGCGGGCTGCCGATCGTTGCGGTCCCGACGACGTACGCCGGGAGCGAGGTCACCCCGGTCTGGGGCCTGACCGAGAACGGCCGCAAGACGACCGGGGTCGACGAGAGGGTGCTGCCCCGCACCGTGGTGTACGACCCGGCGCTGACGGTCGGCCTGCCGGTCGAGATGTCGGTCGCGAGCGGCCTCAACGCGCTGGCCCACTGCGTCGACTCGCTGTGGGCGCCGCGCGTCAATCCGGTCGACACCGCGCTCGCGCTCGAGGCCGCCCATGCGCTGCTCGAGGGTCTCCCCCGGGTTCACGCCGCACCGACCGCGCTGGAGGGCCGGTCGTCGACGCTGTACGGCGCCTACCTGGCGGCGCTGGCTTTCGCGGGCGCCGGTTCGGGCCTGCACCACAAGATCTGCCACGTCCTGGGCGGCGCCTACGACCTGCCGCACGCCCAGACCCACGCCGTGGTGCTGCCGCACGTGCTGGCCTTCAACGCCCCGGCCGCTCCGGACCCGGTGGCCCGCCTCGCCCGAGCTCTCGACGCGTCCGATGCCCTGGCCGCGCTGAACGACCTCTATGACGCTGTCGATGCGCCGCGCTCGCTCCGGGCCCTCGGCCTGCCCGAGGACCGCCTCCCCCACGCCGCGGCGCTGATCGCGCAGGCCGCCCCGCCGAGCAACCCGCGCCCGGTCACCGAGGCCGACGCCCTGGCGATCCTTGAGGCCGCTTTCTGACGTTCAGGTCGTGATCCCGCGGGCCAAGACGGCTCAAGCTTGCTTCTTCCACGGGCGCAGGGCCAGGTCGGTCGCGCGCCGCATCGAGGCGCGTAGGGCGGCCGGGTCGGCCCGGTGGGCCGGGTCCTGCAGCAGGGTCATCAGGGCGCCGCTGACGGCGCCCACGAACGCGCCGACCAGGGCGGCCGCGCTCACCTCGTCGAGCCGGTCCGGATAGGCCGCGGCGAGGTGGCGGGCGATCTCTCGCTGTGCCTCCCACTGCATCTGCAACGCCCGGCCGCGGACCGACGCGACCTGCTGCGTCAGCTCGATGCGCATCGCGGCCAGCGGGCCGGTCATGTCGTCACTGGCATCACCGGCCTCGCCCAGCGCGCGCAGCAACACCTCAGCCGGCTCCTCGCCGGGCCCGCGGTCGGCGATCGCCGACAGGGCGAGCCGCACCCGGGCGTCGCTCTCCGGGAAGAGGAGGTCTTCCTTGGTCGGGAAGTAACTGAAGAACGTGCGCGTGCCGACCTCGGCCCGGGCCGCGATCTCCGCGATCGTGGTCGCCTCGAAGCCCTGGCCGGAGAACAGCTCGTAGGCCGCGTCGACCAGTGCCTGGCGGGTTCGCGAGCGCTTCAACTCCCGGAGGTTCACCGCAAGGACGGTACGCAACTCGGGACGGATTTCCTTCAACCGGGGCCGCACCGCGACCGATACCGCTGGTTGAACACCCCCCCCCGCAGGCCCGTGAGGAAAGGACGCCGATGGGCCACTCGAAGCGACCGTTGCCGGTCCGTGAGGACCTCTGGCAGCCCAACGACCAGATTCTCGACACGATCATCCGACGCTGCCTGGACGACGCCGAGTCCGAGGAGGGCAGCGAGGGCGGCAGCACGATCATGGGTGGCGCGATCATGCTCGCGGTGCTCGGCGTCGTCATTCTCGCGATGTCCGGGAACGCCCAGGCCGCGATCGGGATCCCGCTGGTGCTGGGCGGCGCCGTCATGGGCTACATAATCTTGAAAGCGTCGGCCGACGACGGGCCGCGGCACGCGACCATGTCGGTGGTGGGCGGGCCGGGCCGGCTGCCCGCCGGCTACCTGGTGCACGCCGACGCGTGGGTGGCCGGGATGGCCGAGCACGTCGCGTACATCCCGGAGTCGCAGCTGCGGGCCTCGGTGCAGATGTGCCGCGACTTCCCGGGCACGGTCGACGACCTGATGATCTTTACCGGGTCGATCGCCGCTCATGTGCCGCCGGTGCAGCACGCCACCCCGGCCGACGTGGAGCGGCGCGCCAAGGACCTGGTGAAGGTCGGCGCGCCGATCCTGAGGGACTACCTCGCCGCCCACCCGCCGCAGGCGCTGCCGGCCGCGGACGCGAAGAAGGGCAAGAAGAAGTAGTCAGGCGACCACCGGGCTGTCGGCGTCGGCCACGGCGACGTGACAGGCGGCCTGGTGGTCGATGCCGAGGTCGCGCAGCCGCGGCGTCTCGACCGAGCAGCGGTCGATGGCGAACGGGCAGCGCGCCCGGAACCGGCACCCCGGCTTCGGGTCGACGACTCGCGGCGGCTCACCGCGGTCCTTGACCGCGTCCGGGTCGAGCGGCGCCCGCGGATCCGGTACGGCCGAGAGCAGCAGCTGCGTGTACGGATGCTTGGGCCGGCTCAGCACCGCCTCGGTCGGGCCGTGCTCGACCAGGTGGCCGCCGTACATGACCGCGACCCGGTCGGAGACGTAGCGCGCGCTGGCGATGTCGTGCGTGATGTAGAGGATCGACACGCCCTCGTTCTCGCGCAGGCCGGCCATCACGTTGAGCAGGCCGATGCGGATCGAGACGTCCAGCATCGACACCGGCTCGTCGGCGAGGATCAGCTTGGGACGGTACGCCAGCGCCTGCGCGAACCCGATCCGCTGCCGTTGTCCACCGCTCAGCTCGTACGGGAAACGCTCGAGGATCTCCCCGGCCGGATGGAGGCCGACGGCCTCGACCACCCGCCTGGCCTCCGCCTCTCGCTGCGAATTGTTGAGGTCGGGCCGGTGCAGCACGAGGCCGCGGAGGATGCCGTGCTTGACCCGGTAGGCCGGGTTGAGCGAGCTGAACGGATCCTGGAAGACCATCGGCACGTCGCTGCGGTAGGCCAGCTCGTCCTTGCGGCCCCGGATCTGGCTCAGCGGCCGGCCCTGGTAGAGGATCTCGCCCCCGGTCGGCTCGTGGACCCGGGCGAGCAGGCGGGCGATCGTCGACTTGCCGCTGCCGCTCTCCCCCACCAGCGCGACGATCTCGCGCTCGCCGATGGTCAGGTCGACGTCGTCGACCGCGTGCAGCCGCTTGCGGGAGAACGTCCCGCCGACGCGGAAGTGCCGGGTCAGCCCGCGGGTCTCCAGCAGTGGCGTCATCGGGTGGCCTCCTTGCGCTCGGGGGCGTCGAGCAGGCACCTGCTCCGAGCCGGGCCCACCTGGTAGAGATCGGGCAGCACGGTCGCGCACTCGTCGAAGCGGACCGGGCAGCGCGGCTCGAAGCGGCAGCCGGCCGGCGGCCGGGCCAGGTCGGGCGGGCTACCCGGGATGCCGGTGAGCTCGACCCGCGGCCCACGGATGGACGGGAACGCGTCGAGCAGGCCCCGGCTGTACGGGTGAGCGGGCGAGTCGAAGACCGCGCGGGTCGGGCCGGTCTCGATGACCTGGCCGGCGTACATCACCAGCAGCTGGTCGGAGAAGTGACTGACCAGCGACATGTCGTGGGTGACGAAGATGACCGCGAAGCCGAGCCGCTGCTGGAGCTCCTTGATCTGCACCATCAGCGAGCGCTGGGCGACCACGTCGAGGGCCGAGGTCGGTTCGTCCATGATGACCAGGTCGGGCGTGAACAGCAGCGCCATCGCGATCATCGCGCGCTGCCGCATGCCGCCGCTGAGCTGATGCGGGTAGCTCTTCAGGTGGATCTCGTCGATGCCGACCAGCCTGAGCACCTCGACCGAGCGGTCCTGGATCTCGGTGCGGCTGTATTTCCCGTGCGCCTTCATGGTGTCGGCGAACTGGGCGGCGATCGACGCGACCGGGTTGAGCGCGTTCATCGCGCTCTGCATGACGACCGAGTAGTCCCGCCAGCGCAGGACGTTGAGCTCCTTCTCGGTCATCGTGACCAGGTTTCGGCCGGAGAACTCGACGCTGCCGCCGGCGATCTCGGCCGGCGGGCTGAGCAGCCGGGCGATCGCGAACAGCATCGTCGACTTGCCGCAGCCGGACTCGCCGACCACGCCGACGAACTCGCCCGCCTGAACGTCGAAGCTGACGCCGTCGACCGCGACCACCGGGCGGTCGCCGGTCGCGTACTCCACGCGAAGATCCTCAACGCTGAGCAGAGGCACGGCGCCTCCTTACCGGTCGCAGGGCGGGGTTGCTGATCTCGTCGAACGCGTAGTTGAGCAGCGCGAACGACACACCGAGAAGGGCCACGCAGAGGCCGGGCGTGATCGACCAGAGCGGCATGCCGCTCTGCAGCGCCTGCTGGTTCTGCGACCAGTAGAGCATCGTGCCCCAGCTGATCGAGTTGGGGTCGCCGAGGCCCAGGAACTGCAGGCCGGCCGCGGTGAGTACGGAGTAGAGCGCCGCGCCGAGGAAGTTGGCCACGATGAGCGAGGTCATCGTGGGCAGCACCTCGAAGACGATGATGTACGACCGGCGTTCGCCGCGGACCCGGGCCGACTCGAGGAAGTCGCGGTTGCGCAGCGACAGCGCCTGGGCCCGCAACTGGTTGGCGCCGTACGACCAGCCGGTCAGCACGAGCACGACCAGGATGACGGTGAGCGTGCCCTTCCCGGCGTACGTGGCCAGGATGATGATCAGCGGGAAGGTCGGCAGGATCAGGAAGATGTTCGTGAGCATCGACAGGATGTCGTCGGCGACCCCGCCCAGGTAGGCGGCGGAGACGCCGATCAGCACCGACAGGACGGTGGCGCACAGGCCGGCGACGACCGCGATCACCAGTGACTGCCGGGTGCCGTAGACGAGCTGGGCCCAGATGTCCTGCCCCAGCGCGGTGGTGCCGAGCAGGTGGTCGCCGCTCGGCGGCAGCGACGGCACGAAGGCCAGCTTGTTGGGGTCGCGCACCGAGGTGAACAGCTGCGGCACGACCGCGAAGATCAGGAACACCAGGAAGATGATCAGCCCGGTCAGCGCCTTGGGATTGCGCCGAAGGTTGCGCAGCGCCCCGCCCTTTTTTCGCCGGGTCGGTGCCGGCTCGGCGGTCGCCGCCGTGGTCAGCAATGCGGTCATCGGTTGATCACCCCTTGGCCCGGGCGCGCGGGTCCAGCCAGGCCGTCGCCAGGTCGCAGATCAGCACCGAGACCAGTACGGCGACCGTGAACAGCATGAACAGCACCTGCATGAGCGGGTAGTCGGTGTTGGAGACGGCGTTGTAGAGCAGGTAGCCCAGGCCCGGATAGTTGAAGACGTATTCGACCAGGATCGCGCCGGAGATGACGAAGCCGATCGACATGGCGAAGCCGGACAGGTTGGGCAGGAACGCGTTGCGGGCCGCGTACTGGTACATGATCTTCCGGTTCGACAGGCCCTTGGCCCGGCCCATCCGCACGTAGTCCTCGGCCAGTGTGGTGATCATGTTGTTCCGCATGGTCAGCACCCAGCCGCCGACCGCCGTGATCACGATGGTCACACCCGGCAGGATGGCGTGCTGCAGGACGTTGAGGACGAACGAGGCGTTGAGCCCCGGCGTGAGGTCGCTGTCGTAGTTGAAGTCGGCCGGCAGGAAGCCGTTCGTCCACACCGAGAAGACCAGGATCAGCAGCAGGCCGACCCAGAAGTACGGCAGGGCCGAGGTCACCACGAACACCGACGGCAGGATCGAGTCGATCGCACCACCGCGCCGCCAGCCGGCCACGATCCCGACCAGTGTGCCGAAGATGAAGGCCAGGATCGTCGCGACGCCGACCAGGCCGAGCGTCCACGGAAGAGCCTCGGTCACGATCTTGCCGACCGGCTCGCCGAGGTTGGAGCCGATCGAGACGCCCCACTTGCCGGTGAACATGTGGCCCAGATAGACGAAGTACTGCTTGAAGATGTTCTCGTGCGGCTTGTACCCGAACGCGGTGAGCATCGACTGCAGGGCGGCCGGCGAGAGCCGGGTACGGCTGCGCGCCTGCAGCGCCTGGATGGGGTCCCCCGGCATGAACCGGGGGATGAAGAAGTTCACGGTGAGGGCCGCCCACAAGGTGAGCACGAAGAAGCCCAGGCGTCTGAGTACGTACCTCATGGGCGGATCCCTTGGTGTGTGAGCTACTTCTGGGCGGCCTGCGAGTACAGGTGCAGGATCACCTGTTCGGCATCGATCGCCCGGTAGGCCGACGGCTCCGCGTACGGGTTCGTCGGGGTGGGCCAGCCGAGGATGTCGGCGGTGTTGTACTGGAACCAGTCGACCGACTCGGTCGTCGGGATCATCGGGACGTCCTTGATCCAGAACCCCGCGAGCTGCTTGATGATCGAGGTCTGGGTCGCGTCGTCGGCCGTCGCGTACTGGTCGAGCAGCTTGTCGACGTCCGGGTTGTTGTAGCGCTCGTAGTTCGACGAGGCCTGCTTGCCCAGCGGCGCCGAGTTCTTCGAGTACATCAGCTGGCGCATCTCGTAGTACGGCGTCGGGCCGGCGTTCGGCTCGGCGTAGTACGCGAGGTCGTAGTTGCCGGTGAAGAGCCGGTTGTCGAACGTCTGCTGAGCCAGGTCGTCGACCGTGATGTCGATGCCGATCGGGGCCAGTTGCTGCTTGATGACGGCCAGCGAGGCGTCCCAGTCGGTGTAGCCGGTGATCGAGATGACGCTCAGCTTGAGCGGGTTGCTCGGCGAGTAGCCCGCGCCCTGCAGCAACTGCTTGGCCTTGTCGGCGTTGGGCTTGTCGTAGCCCGCGGTGGCGAGAGCGGCCTGATCGAAGTACTTCTCGAAGGTCGGCGTCACGATGCCGCTCTGGTTGGCGGCCGGCTGCTGGCCGCCCTCACCGATCAGGGCGATCTGGTTGCGGTCGAGTGCGGAGGCGATCGCCTGCCGTACGGCCAGGTTGCTGGTCGCCTTGTGCGACGGGTCGAGGTTGGGGAACAGGCCGACGTTGAGCAGCGGCGGCGACCAGGTGTGGTTGTTCGGCGACTTGTTCAGGTAGAAGGTCTTGATGTTGGGGATGAACTGGCTTCCCCACTGCGCCTTGCCCGAGGCCAGGTCGTTGTTGGCCGGGCCGTTGTCGAGGTAGGCCGGGTATTCGAGCTTCTGGATCGACGGCTTGCCGGGCTGCCAGAAGGTCGGGTTGGCGGTGTACTCGATGTTGTTCGGCCCGCAGGTGTTCATCAGCATCGGACCGGATCCGACCGGCTTGGTGTCGGCCCACGTGTCGGGGTGCGCCGCGGCGGCGCCGGTCGACCAGATGTGCTTCGGCACGATGCCGATCTCGCCGGCCAGCGAGTAGAAGTAGGTCTTGGCGACCTGGTCGAAGACGAAGGCCACCTTGTTGCCGGTGGCGGTGACGCTCTTCAGCCCGGCGCCGGTCCACAGCGCGAAGAGGTCGGTCGCCGGGTTCTTCTTCATGATCTCGAACGTGTACGCGACGTCGTCGGCGGTCAGCGCCTGGCCGTCGCTCCACTTGATGCCGTCCCGGATGGTGAAGGTGACGGTCTTCTGGTCGGCGCTCCACTCGTAGGAGGTCGCCAGCATCGGCGTCTCCTTGGCGTTGCCGACCACGTCGACGTGCACCAGCGGCTCGTAGATGAAGCCCAGCGACTCGTTGTTGTTGCTGGGGTTGAACGGGTTGAACTGGCACGGCCAGGTCTGGCCCTGCTCGTTGGAGATGGTGACCGTGCCACCCGGCTTGTGCGGGCCGTCGGTTCCGGCGGCCTTCGCGTCCTCGGCCGGGTTGGACGCGGCCGTGCTCGGCTTGGATCCGCTGCTGCACGCGGTGAGGACCGTGCTCAGCGCGATCAGGGCGATCAGGGCCTTGCTGCGCCTCATGCTCGCCGTCCCTTCTTCATCGCTATCGGGGGCTCGGGACTTCTTCGGGGGGTGAAGCGGCCGGGGTGCCGAAGAGCCGCTCGTGGCCGGCTTCGACACCCAGGGCCAGAGCGCCGATCAGCGGCGCCTCGTAGGGGAACGCGGCGGGGACGAGCTCCGGGGGAAACGGGACGGCCATGTCGAGCGCCGCCCGCAACCGGGGACTGATCGCGTCCCAGGAGCGCACCATCCCACCGCCGACGGCGATCCGCTGGGGATCGACCGCGATGGTGAGGTTGATCAGATGAAACGCGAGCTCGGCGACGAAGTCGTCGAGCAGCCTCCCGAGCGCGGGACGCTCGGTCGTCGAGGTGAAGACGGCGTCCACGCCGTCGAGGCCGGGCACGGCGGCCCGGGCGGCGGCGACCAGTGCGCCGCCACTGACCACGTCCTCCAGCATGACCCGGTCGCCGAGCGAGCGGCCCACGTCCGAGAGGTGGCGCAGGTTGTAGCCGATCTCGCCGGAGGCGCCGTGGCGACCGGCGACCACACGGCCGCCGACCACCAGGGCGACGGCGAGGCCGGTGCCGAGATTGAGATAGATGGCGGGGTCGCAACCGGCGAGCGCTCCGCGCTCGGCCTCCACCTGGGCGGCGGCTTTGACGTCGGTCGCGGCCTTGACGGGTACGCCGTTGAATGCGGCCCCGATCTCGCGCGCCAGCGCCAGGTCGGCCCAGCCGGGAACGGCCGGAGCGAGCGCGACACCGTGCGGGCCGGGGATGCCGAAGGTGGACACCCCGATCGAGGCCAGCGAGCGCCCGGGGGCGATCCGCTCGAGCAGGGCACGGCCGGCCTCGACGGCGCTCGCCACGTTGGCGTGCGCATCCCTTGCGGAGCCGACCGGGACCGACGCGGAGCCGAGCATCGCGCCGTCCGCCTCGCACACGGCCACAGCGGTCTTCGTGCCGCCGAAGTCGATGCCGAGAACGACCGGAGAACTCAACCCGTACCCCTCTCCCGGGAACACCCTAGCCATGGTTAGGATTGTTCAGAACCTAGACAATCTCGTGATTGATAGGAAGCTAGACTATCTATCTTGGGCGGGCAAGACTTCAGCCTGTCGAATCGCGTTAAAGATCGGTAACGGAGGAAACGGATGTTGCCAGGCGGTTCGGCGGCACGGCCGCAGCTCATCCGGGTAATGAACGAGCAGCTGGTCCTGGCCCACATCCGAGCCGCCGGTGAGCTGTCGCGCGCCGACCTGGCCCGCGTCTCCGGCCTCGCGAAGAACACGGTGTCGCAGGCGCTGACCAACCTCGAGCGGGCCGGGCTGGTGCGCACCTCGGGCGTACGCAAAGGGGCGCCCGGACCGCAAGCGGTCCTCTACGAGGTCAACCCGGAGGCCGGTTTTGTCCTCGGCCTCGACGTCGGCAGCCACTTCCTGCGCGGCGCGCTCGCCGACCTGACCGGCACGGTGCGGGCCCGCACGACGCTGCAGGCCACGGATCTCGACGGCTCGGCGACCGTGGCCCAGCTGGCCGACCTGGCCGGCATGCTCTGCGCCGAGGCCGGAGTCAAGATCTCCGACGTCGGCCAGACGGTGCTCGGCAGCCCCGGCATCTACGACCCGGAGCGCGACGCGCTCAACCTGGTCGGCGGGCGCCCGGGCTGGGACGACCCGGTCGTGCTGCGCGAGCTGCGGGCGAAGTTCAGCGACACGCTGGTGCTGGAGAACGACATCGACGCGGCGGCGCTGGCCGAACAGGCCCACGGGCACGGACGCGAGGTGGAGAGCTTCGCGTTCGTCTCGGTCGGCACCGGCATCGGCATGGGCCTGGTGATCGGCGGCCGGTTGCACCGCGGCGCCCATGGTGCCGCCGGCGAGATCGGCTTCCTGCCGGCGCCGGCTCCCCGCGCCGGCTCGTCCTCTTTCCCGCCCGCGTCCCCGCCTTCCTCCTCGGCCTCGCCGGCTTCGTCTCCGGCCTCCCCGGCTTCTCCGGCCTCCGCGACTTCTCCGGCTTCTCCGACCTCCTCTCCGGCTTCCTCCGCGACTTCCTCTGAAGCCTCCTGCCTGGCCGATGCCGATGCGGCGGCCGAGGACGCGCGGCGCCGTGGGCGCCTGGAGGTGGTGGCCGCGGCACCCGGCGTGGTCGAGGCGGCCCGCCGCGCCGGCATGGCCGACGCCGTCTCGGCCCGCACGATCTTCGCGGCGGCGGCCGCGGGCGACCCGCTGGCCGCTGCCGTGGTCTCGGCCGAGGCGGTGCTGGTCGGCGACGCGATCTGCGCGATCATCGCGGTGGCCGACCCCGACCTGGTCGTGCTCGGCGGCGGCATCGGCCAGGCCGCCGGCTTCCTCGACCGGGTGTCGGACCACGTGCGGGCGCACGCCCCGGTGCTGCCTTCCCTGCGCGTGAGCGCCCTCGGCGACGACGCCGTGGTCGACGGCTGCCTGGCCGCGGCGGGCGAGCGGCTCTGGCAGCGCCTGACCGACGAGATGACCCCCGCTCAGTAACCGCCCAGCTCGCCCAGGGCCGCAGCGCCGGCCTCGAACCGGGCCCGCGGTTGGAGCCGTTGCTCGGCGGGGTGCCGGCGCCCTGGCAGTGGGACCACCACGCGATCCCCGCCTGACATCGGGCGGGTGAACCGGCTGCGAGCTAGGCGAGGCCGGTCAGCGGCAGCGGGCCCCGGCTCTTGAAGGTGCGGATCGCGAACGTGCTCCGCGCGTCGATGACGTGCGGGAGCGTGAGCAGTTGGTCGAGCAGGATGCGCTCGTACGCGGCCAGGCTCGGCGCGGCGATCTCCACCAGCAGGTCGGCCTCGCCGGAGATCAGGTAGGAGGCGACCACGGCCGGGATGGCGTTCAGGGCCTCCTCGACCTGGCTCGACGTCTCGTGCGCGTGCCGGTTCACCCTCAGCTGGACGAAGACCGTCAGCTCCAGCCCGAGACGCTGGCGGTCGAGCTCGGCCCGATAGCCGGCGATCACCCCGTCCTGCTCCAGCGCGCGCAACCGGCGCAGGCAGGCCGACGGCGACAGGGACACCGCCTCGGCCAGTTCGATGTTCGGGATCCGTCCGTCGGCCTGGAGCCGGTTCAGGATCGCCAGGTCGGTGGCGTCGAAAGAGGGCATCGCAACATTATGCCGCGCTGCTGGCCTGACGCCGCACGATGTTGTGTCGTACGGCCTTGGCAGGGCAATGTTTGCCATCGCGTGGCGCGACTATTCGGCAATCATTGCGTCATGACCACCACCCGCGGCATTGCGCTCTACGTCGGCGCTCTCCTGGGCCCCGGCCTCCTCGTACTCCCCGGCCTGGCCGCCGCCGAGGCCGGACCGGCATCGATCCTGGCCTGGGCCGCCCTGCTGATCCTGTCCGGACTGGTCGCCGTCGTCTTCGCCCGGTTCGGCATCTCGCTGCGCTCGGCCGGGGGCGTCGCCGACTACGTCCGGGCCGGCCTCGGCGAACGCGCCGGCCGGGCGGCCGGCTGGTGCTTCCTGGCCGGCATCATCGCCGGGGCGCCGATCGTCTGCACGATGGGCGCCGGCTACCTGACGACCAGCCACCCCCGCCAGGCCATCGCCGGCGGCGTCATGCTCGCCGTGCTCCTCGCCCTGAGCCGCCGCGGCCTGCGCGCGTCGACGGGCGTCCAACTCGCCCTGGTCGCGGTGCTCCTGCTGGTTCTCGTGCTGGCGGTCGGCGGGGCGCTGCCCTCGGTCCGGCCCGCGAACTTCCGCCCGTTCGCGCCGCACGGCTGGTCATCGGTCGGCGGCGCCGCGACCGTACTGATGCTGTCCTTCATCGGCTGGGAGGCGGTAGCGCCCCTGACCGGCCGGTTCAGCGATCCACGCCGTCAGCTGCCACGGGTGATCGGTGCCGCGTTCGTCATCACAGCGGTGATCTACCTGGCCCTCGCCACGGTCACGATCGCGGCCCTGGGCCCCGGCGCCGGCACCGAGGTGCCGATGACCGCGCTGCTCACCTACTCGATCGGCTCGGCCGGCCAGGTGGTCGCGGCGGTCGCGGCGGTGCTGCTCACGCTGGGCGCGGTCAACGCCTATCTCACCGGGGGTGCGGCCCTCGCGCGTACGGTCAACGGCCCGTCACCGACGACGGCCCGCTGGTTCCCGATCAGCCTGGTCGTCTCCGGCGTCGTGATCCTCGGTCTGATCGGTTCCGGCGCCGTGTCGGTCGCCACCGCGGTGACCATCCCGGTGTCCTTCATCCTGGTGGTCTACGTCGGCTGCATGCTCTCGGCGGCCCGGACGATGCCGGGCCGCCTGCGGCCCGTCGCGGTGGTCGCGGCCGCGGCCAACTTGCTCATTCTGGCGTACGCCGGGAGGACCGCTCTCCCGGCAATCCTGGTCGCCGCCGTCGCCGCCGCCGCCACGCCCGCCGCCCGGCGCCGTATCCGCGCCCGTGCGGTAACCACCGTCGGTTTCGCAGGGCGGTGCCGAAGGCGGCCGGCCGGTCGACGGCGCCGGACTGCGCGGGGCGCGGCGCCGGCTCAACGGCCGCTGGGAGGACGATCACCGCGGGGTGGGACGGTAGACGAGCTCCTGGGTGTGGCCGTCGAGGGTCCGGCTCTCGAGCAGTTCGAGGTCGAAGTCGCCCGCACCCCCGAGAACGGGGCTGGTCCCGGTTCGCCCGGAGATGACAGGGAAGATCGTCACCTGCAGGCGGTCGACCAGGCCGGCGGCCATCAGCGCCCGGTTCAGCGACAGGCTGGCCTGCGACCGCAGCGGCACGTCCGACTCCTGCTTGAGCCGGGTGACGATGTCCACCGCGTCGCCGCTCGCGATGGTCGCGTCCGGCCAGCCGAGGGTGTCCCGCAGCGTGGAGGAGATCACCGTCGCCGGCATGTGCATCGTCCGGACGTTCCACTCGTCGAGGGCGTGGGGATCGATGCCGGAGGTCATGATTCCCGCGGTTTCCCGGAAGGTGGTGGCCCCGAACACCATCCGCTGCGGGGTGCCGAAGAGGGCGGCGCGGTGTGCGAGCAGTTCGGGGCCCTGCTTGCCCCAATAGCCGCCCCAGTCGGCGCCCTCGGCGAAGGAGCCGAAGCCGTCCAGGGTGGAGAAGAAATCCCAGGTGTAGAGCGCAGTCACGGCAGATCCTCGTCATTTTCGTCGTCGGAGTGAGCGGCGGAAACCGCCGCTCACTCCTCTACGAACGACTCGCTCCGGATCCGACACTCGGTCCCGGGAATTTCCTCAGCGGCGGCCGGGTGGCGGGGCCGTGCTGCCGGCCGCGACCGTCGTCGTGCCGATGTTCC
Source organism: Actinoplanes sp. (assembly GCA_036402935.1). Lineage (GTDB taxonomy): Bacteria > Actinomycetota > Actinomycetes > Mycobacteriales > Micromonosporaceae > Actinoplanes. Next base: position 3,142 of record DASWRZ010000363.1, on the reverse strand, counting down.
AGCCGGAGACCCGGACCGACGGGGTCGAGCCGTGGAGGTCGGCCGTGCGGTAGGTCGCGGTCAGCGTCACCGACTCGCCCGGCCACAGGGTGACCTCGTTGTCGCTCCAGCGGACCGGCAACACGGGCGTTCCGGCCGCGTCGACGAGGTGGGCGTCGGTGAAGAACGCCGGCGTGGTGCCGCTGCCGATGTTGCGCAGGACGACCGTGGTCACCGTGTCGGCGCCCTGCTGCGCCGAGTGCGGCAGCACCTGGACGGCACTCGACGGCATCGACCGGAGGCCGGTCAGGTCGGCGTAGGAGGTCGTCGGCACGTAGTACCAGTCGTTGTTCGACCAATCCATGGTGTCGGCCTTGGTGGACAACCAATAGACGTTGCGGTCGAGCTCGGTGCCGGCGGCGTCGGTCAGGATCAGCCGCGCGAGATAGGTCGCGGGCAGACCGCGTACGGAAGGAAGGGTGAGCGGAGTCGCGTGCGCGCCGTCGCCGCCGACCGTGACCCCCGACCTGCTCGCGGTGTATTTGTTGTTGCCCTGGACGTCGAAGAGGTCGACCTTGACGCTGAGGCCGGAGACCGGGTCGTGGTTGCGGTTGACGACCGCGATCTGCTTGTTGTCATAGGAGTACTGGACGTGCAGCGCCTTGTTGGCCTCGTGCGCGCCGAAGTAGGAGCCGCCCTGGTCGAGGTAGCGGTCGAACAGCTGCCAGTGCAGCGACGTCCATGGGCTGTTGTACATCCAGTAGATGACGCCGGTCGCCGACGGGAAGTTGCGGCCGTAGGCCTCGTACTGGGCGCGGATGTTCTCGTACTGCGCGAGCTGGGCCTTCTTGTCGAAGTCGGTGAGCGAGGTCGCCTTGCCGTAGCGCGCGGTGAGTGCATCGCCGTAGAGCTTGAGGTTGCCGAACGTGTCCGAACTGGATCGGTGGTACTCGGCGGCGGACGGGTCGGTCCAGAGCGTGTTCAGCTCGGCCGGGGTCATCATCCGGTTGAGCGTGTCGAGGGTCGGGATGTCCGGCCCGGCACTGGTCTCCGAGTTGAAGCCCCAGGCGCCGCCGCTGTCGCTGTGCGCGGTGTCGTACCAGTAGGCCGGCGGTACCCAGTCGTAGGGCCCGGTCATCTTGAGGCCGGACCTGCCGAGCTGGGGCGACGAGGTGTCGGCGGCCGAGGTGACGATCGGATTCGGCCAGTCGACCGAGTGCAGCGCATCCAGGTAGCCGGTTTCCGCCTTGGCGGTCGGCGACTCGTCGCTGCCGATCAGGAACGAGATGACGCTCGGGTGGTCGCGCAGCCGGGCGCCCTCGGAGACGGCACTTGCTTTCGCCACCGTGAAGTCGGCGTCGGTCCACGTGCTGATGCTCTGCCACTTGTCGCAGCACTCCCAGCCCGGCAGGGTCAGGATGCCCATCTGGTCGGCGAGGTCGAAGAACTCGTCCGGCTCGATGTGCCCCTCGAGCCGGATCGTGTTGAGGCCGAGGTCGAGCGCGTACCGCAGGCGATCCGCGGCGTACCGGGTGTCCCAGCGCAGGAGCAGGTCGGGCGCCCAGCCGCCACCCTTGATCAGCAGTGGCCGTCCGTTGACCGTGTAGGTGCGGGCTCCGGCGGCGTTCAGCGACGAGGCGACCGAGCGGATGCCGAACCGGTCGTGGGCGGTGTCCGATACGGCCCCGTTGACGGCGGCGCTCAGGTCGAGGTCGTCGAGGGCCGGCGCGCCCATGCCGGCCGGCCACCACAGCGCCGGGTGGTCGAGGCCGATCGCCGGGAACGTCACGGTCCTGGTCTGGTTGGCGGTGAGGGTGACCGACGTGCTGATCGCGTGGCCGGCCGCCGTGCCGCTGACCGTAGTCGTCACGGCGGCGCCGGTGGTGTTGCGGACGTCGGCCTTGACGACCACGTCGGCGTGACTGCGGTCGCCGTTGAGGGTGGTGATGACGTGCGCGTTGCTCAGCGCGACACTGCCGGTGCGGTGGACCACGACGTCGCGGACGATGCCCATGTTCTGGTCCGGCGGGGTCTCGGCCCAGTCGATCCAGCCCATGGTCAGGTTCTTGTCCGGGTCATTCGGCTGGACCTTGAAAGCGACGCTGTTCGTGCCCGGTTTGACCAATGCGCTGATGTCTACGTCCTGCGACGGGTAGACCCCGGCGGTCGTGGCGACCTTGGTGCCGTTCACCCACACGTCGGAAGCCGACAGGATGCCGCTGAAGTTCAGGCTCGTGTGGTTCTGATCGGCCGGAACCTGGATGTCGGCCCGGTACCACCACGGCACCTTGAACTGCGCGGTCGGCACCGACGCCATGTTCTTCGAGTAGAACGGGTCGGGATACTTCTGGTTGGCCACCAGTCCCGCGTAGACCGTGGAGCGCGCCGCCACCGGCAGCCAGCCCGCGGTGTCGAAGCCGGGCTTGGAGACCGCCGCGTCGCTGCCGACCTGGGCCGACGTCTGCATCATCCAGCCCGGGATCGCGGTCGCCGTCGCCGCGGCGACGACCGGTTCGAGCTTCGCCGCTTCGGTCGCGCCGGGTGCCGGGGCACCCGCTATGAGTACGGCGATGACGCTCGCAAGTCCGGTCAAGAGACGCACGGCCCGCTCCCCCAGATTTGGCAAACTGGTTAACAGATTGTCGAAGTCTAGGAGCTATATCGATCTGGGTCAATCTCGGGCGACCCGGCACCGGTACGCTCGGCCGGTGAACGTGCTGATCATCCGTGGCGGCTGGGCCGGGCACTCGCCGGTCGAGACCACGTCACTCTTCCTCGAACTCTTCGCGGAACACACGGTCCGCGTCTCGGAGACGCTCGAGACGTACGCCGACCGGGCCGCGCTCGCCGCGGCCGACCTGATCGTGCAGTGCTGGACCGGGGGAAAGCTGACCGGCGAACAGGAAGAGAACCTGGTCTCCCGAATCTCGCAGGGTGCCGGCTTCGCGGGTTGGCACGGCGGCGTGGTGGCGACGTTCGCCGAGGCGTCGCGCTATCAGTACATGGTCGGCGGCCGGTTCCTGTGCCACCCCGGTGACTTCGTCGACTACCGGGTGTCCATCGTGGGCGAGCACCCGATCACCGCCGGCGTAGCGGACTTCGACGTGCACACCGAGCAGTACTACTGCCACGTCGACCCGGGCCTCGACGTGCTGGCGACGAC